>NZ_VFVP01000015.1:0-137780 GCF_006442175.1 Mesorhizobium sp. B2-3-14
CCGGAATCGGCCTCGTTCGAGGCGACGAAGGCCTGGTTGTCTGGCAGCGTGTCGACATTGACCGGCTGGCGGTTGACGTAGACCAGCGGGATCTTGGCCGCGGCCGCCGCATCCGACATCGCCTGCGTGGCCGAGGTGTCGACCGGGTTGACGATGATGGCGTCGACGCCCGAAGCGGCGAAGTTCTTGATCTGGTCGAGTTGCTTGGCGACGTCGTTCTGCGCGTCCTCGACCTGCAACTCGACGCCGCTCATGCCCTTGGCCTGCTCGATCATGCCGTTGCGCAGCACGGTGAGGAAATTGTCGTCGAACTTGGCCATCGAAACGCCGATCTTGGCGGCAAAAGCTGACGAACTCATCAGCGCCGCGAAAGCGACGCCCAAAAGCAGTTTCTTCATTGTGTCTCTCCTCCACATATTGGTGTCCGGCTGCACCGATTGAACCGGAATCCCCGATCTGACCAGGGAATCTCTCCGCCTCTCGTTCCGGTCTTGAAGCCACCATCCCGATATTCGAAGGCAAATGAAAAGATTACCCCGCGCTGAAGCCAGCGGTGCTCCTTAAATCGATCCGCAACGATAATTGCAGTCCATGCATATTCTGCAACGATCTGTGAGTCAATTCGCTTTCAATTTTCTTAAAGGAGGGACCCGATCTGCAAATTTCATTGCGAGGGCAGACCGCATCATCTGCCTGCTCTGCAATCGAAATCATGCTGCCGCCGCCAACATCTCTACCATGGCGAGAGGCAAGAAGAGGACTGGAACCCAATCTGCGAAGTAGGAGCTATTGCCCGGTGACTATCGGGATGCGCGGGTCAACGCCGTTGTTCTGCAAGCGCGCCGCCAGCGCTACGGTTAGCGCCTGAGCAAGGCACATCGGGGCCGCAAGCGATCTTGAAAAAGTGTATTCGTGCTCGGGCACCGCAAAAAGCACGCGTGCGCCCTTGGTCAACGGCGACAAGGTGCTGTCCGAAATCGCCACGATGGGGATGCCCCTGCTGGCAACCTCTTCAACGACATTCACGACCTCGTTTGCATAGAAGCGAAACGACACTGCGAAAAGCACATCCTGTGGGCGGATCGCACGGGCCATATGCGTGGCCAGCCCGCCGCCAGGGTCCAGCAACGTGCATCGCTTGCCCAGCATCGTGAGTATGTAACGCAGGAGTTCGACCACCGGCGCCGAGCGTAATTGCCCGATCAGATAGATGACGTCGGCTTTCTCAAGAAGGTTGACGGCTTCGGCCAAGTCCTCCGGCGGGATAGCTGTCAGCATCTCCTGCAGCGAGGCGATATCACGGACCACCAGATCGTGCATCAGAGCGAACTCGCTGCGGTCGGTTCGCGCGCCCAATTCCGTCTCCAGCGCCTTGATGCGCGCCTCAAAGCCGGGCGCCGCGGTGGACAATCGCTTCTGGAAAAGGGTTTGAAGATCCTTGAACCCCTCATAGCCCAGTGCCTGGCCAAAGCGCACGAAGCTCGATGCGTGAACGCCGCTGCTTTCCGCGATCGCGGTCACCGATCGCACCGCGACATCATTCGGGTTCTGCGTGAGATACAAGGCAATCTTCTGGTATGACTTGCTCATTTGTTCATACCGATCGTGGATCAAGCGGATGAGCTCCTCGTAGTCCTTTGGCGCTTTGACTTTCTCTTCCACAACCAGCATCCTTGCAATTTTCGTTGCATGATGGCTTCTTTGTGCTGGGTTTACCAGCAGAGAATTCCGACTCGAAAACCGTGAGCCGGTTCTGCCGTTGCCATCATTTGCAATGGTGCTTGCAAAAAAGCAAATTCTGCAATAGGTATTGAATACGTCATTCGGCATGATGTTGCCGCGATGCCCGGAGGAGTCAAATGTCAGTGGTCCGTCTGACCATGGCGCAAGCCCTGGTCCGCTATCTTTGCAATCAGTTCACGATCGTCGACGGGGAGCGAGTTCCGCTCTTTCCCGGCGTCTTCGCCATCTTCGGGCACGGCAACGTGACCTGCCTATCGGAAGCGCTGGAAGCGGTCCAGGATCGGTTACCAACGTGGCGCGGGCAGAACGAGCAGTCGATGGCTCTCGCGGCAATCGGCTTCGCAAAAGCCAAGCGCCGCCGCCAGATCATGGTGGCCGCGACCTCGATCGGCCCGGGTGCCCTGAACATGGTCACCGCCGCCGGTGTCGCCCATTCGAACCGTTTGCCGGTGCTGCTGCTGGCCGGCGATACGTTCATCAATCGCCGCCCCGACCCGGTCATGCAGCAGGTCGAGCACTTCGGCAATCCGACCATCAACGTCAACGACGCCTTCAGGGCGGTGACTCGCTACTGGGACCGCATCGTTCATCCCGAAGGCATAATCTCCTCGCTGCCCCAGGCAGTCGCCACCATGCTGGATCCGGCCGATTGCGGTCCGGCATTCATCGCACTGCCGCAGGATGTGCAGGAGATGGCTTGGGACTACCCAGAGGAATTCTTCGCCGAAACGATACACGCGATTCCGCGACCGCGCCCCGACGCCAATCGGCTGGCTGAAGCGGTGAAGCTGCTGAAAGGAGCCAAGCGCCCGCTTATAATTTCCGGCGGCGGCACCCGTTACTCCGGCGCCGAGCAGATGTTGGCCGACCTTGCCCTCATCCACGGCATTCCGTTGTGTGAGACGATCGCTGGCAAGAGTACTGTCAGCCACAATCATGGTGCTTATGTCGGGCCGATCGGCATCGTCGGCTCGACCTCGGCCAACGCGCTGGCCGCCTCGGCGGACGTGATCGTCGCCGTGGGTACGCGCCTAATGGATTTCACTACCGGCTCCTGGAGCGCTTTCGCGCAAGACGCCAAGTTCATATCCATCAATGCAGCCCGATGGGACGCCACCAAACATCGAGCTCTGGCGGTGGTTGGCGATGCCTTGGCCTCGATCAACGAGTTGGGGGCGGCGCTGGAGGAGTGGCAGGCGCCAAAGGAATGGACCGAGAAAGGCCGTGCTGAGTTCGCCAAGTGGAACAAAGCGCTGGACGGGTACCAGCAGCCGACCAACCAACCCGTTCCCAGCTACGCCCAGGTCATCGGCATAGTGAATGCACGCGCAGGCGAACGCGACCTGGTCATCACGGCCGCGGGCGGCCTCCCGGGCGAGGTCATGAAGAATTGGCGCGTCAAGTCGCCCAATACCTTCGACTGCGAATTCGGCTTCTCGTGCATGGGCTATGAGATCGCCGCAGGTTGGGGTGCCGCCATGGCTGACCCGACGAGAACGCCGATCGTGATGGTCGGCGATGGCACTTACATGATGATGAACTCGGACATCTATTCGACCGTCCTTTCCGGCCATAAAATGGTGGTGATCGTCTGCGACAATGGCGGCTACGCCGTCATCAATCGTCTTCAGAATGCAAAGGGCGCGGCGTCCTTCAACAACCTGATCAAGGATTGCCGTGTCAAGGAGCCGTTCAGCGTCGATTTTGTGAAGCACGCCGAATCGATGGGCGCGCTCACTCGGCGCGTCGACAGCCTCGCGGACCTCCCGCAAGCCGTCGATTGGGCCCTCGGAACGGACCGGACTACGGTCATCACGCTGGTGTCCGATGGTTTCACCTGGACGCCCGGCGATGCCTGGTGGGATGTAGGTGTGCCCGAGGTAAGCGTCAGGCCGCAGGTACGGGAAGCGCATGCGGAACAGGCTCAGGCTCGCAGGAAGCAGCGCGTAGGCGTCTGACTTCATCGCGAAACATCCCTCTCTTCGAACTCACGCTCGTGCTGCCGCATTGGCGACGACAAACACCGAATAGAGCGACTGCCGCGCCGTAATGAACAGGCGGTTGCGCTTGGCCCCGCCGAAAGTGAGGTTCGCCACCGTCTCCGGAATGCGGATCTTGCCGATCAGCGTGCCGTCGGGATCGAAGCAGTGGACGCCGTCGCCGGCGCCCGCCCACACACGCCCGGCCGTATCCACCCTGAACCCGTCGAACAGGCCAGCGCTGCAGGTGACGAAAACGCCGAGTTCCCCGAGCGTCGCACCTTCGACGGCGAACTTGCGGATGTGCCGCGGCCCGTCCTTCTGGTGCGTGATGCCGGTGTCGCCGACATACAGGATGGCCTCGTCCGGCGAGAAGGCGAGACCGTTTGGCTTGGCCATCGTCGAGACGACGCGCGCCACCTCGCCGGTGACGGGGTCGGCGCGATAGACGTGGCAGCCCTCGATCTCCTGTCCGGCGTGATCGCCCTCATAGTCGGTCGCGATGCCATAGGGCGGATCGGAAAACCACACAGTGCCATCCGAGCGCACCACGACGTCGTTGGGCGAGTTCAGCCGTTTGCCCTCGAACCGGTCGGCGATCACCGTGATCGATCCGTCATGCTCGGTGCGGGTGACGCGGCGCACGCGATGCTCGCAGGTGACCAGCCGCCCCTCCATGTCGACGGTGTTGCCGTTGGCGTTGCTGGAGGGCGCACGGAACACCGAAACCACGCCGTTGGTATCGTCGTAGCGCATGATGCGGTCGTTCGGGATGTCCGAAAACACCAGATACCGGCCGGCCGCGAACCATGCCGGACCTTCCAGCCAGCGCCCGCCCGTCCACAGCCGCTCGACCGCCACATGGCCGACGAAACAGCTCTCGAACCGCTCGTCGAGAACCTCGAAGCCAGTGCCCTCTATGTCTCCGAACATGCCTCATCCTCCGCAAAACCGGAGCTATCGATAGCCTTCGCGGCGAGCCATTTTCAAGACTTGACCGGCAAAAATGTTAGCGATAACATCGGCGCCAATTTAGATCCGTTTGTTTGGCTTGGGAGGGCCATGGATGCGGCCCAAGCTCATAGAATTCATCGACATCTCCAAGCGGTTCGGGGGCACCCTGGCGTTGAAGTCGGTCTCGCTCGACATCCACGAGGGTGAGATCGTTGCGCTGCTCGGCGAGAACGGCGCCGGCAAATCGACTCTCATCAAGACGCTGGCCGGCATCTACAAGCGCGACCAGGGAACAATCCGGTTTCGCGGCGAGGACTACCACCACCGCCCGCCACGCCCGAACCAGCCGCAGAAGGTCGCCTTCATCCATCAGGATCTCGGCCTCATCGAATGGATGACGGTGGCCGAGAATGTCGGCATGGCGCAAGGCTTCTCGCGCCGCTCGGGCCTCATAGACTGGCGCGACACCGAGCGTCGTGCCGAGAGCGCCCTGGCCCTGGTCGGCTGCGCCTTCGATCCGGCGACGCGCATCCAGGATCTTTCGCGCACCGAGAAATCGCTGGTTGCCATCGCCCGCGCGCTCGCTACCGAAGCCGACGTGCTGGTGCTCGACGAGCCGACGGCAAGCTTGCCCGCGGATGAGGTCGAACGCCTGTTCCAGGCACTGCGACCGTTGCGCGAGCGCGGCGTCGGCATGATCTATGTCTCGCACCGCCTGGATGAAGTGTTCCGCATCGCCGATCGGGTCGCCGTGATGCGGGACGGCCGCATGGTGGCGGTCAAGCCGGTCGCCGAGACGACGCCGCAGGAACTGGTCGATCTCATCGTCGGCCGCCCGGCGCACCAGATGTTCGCCAAGTCGCGCTGGCAGGACGGACCCGAGCGGCTGAAGGTCGAGGATTTGCGCTGCGGCAATGTCGGACCGGTCCAGTTCGAGGCGCGGTCTGGCGAGCTTCTGGGACTGGTCGGCCTGCGCGGCGCCGGACAGGAAGTCGTCGGGCGCGCGCTGTTCGGCACCGAGCCTTTCGAGGGCAGTGTCTCACTCGACGGCAGGCGCCTCGAGCTGTCCTCGGTCGGCGCCGCTCTTGCCGCTGGTGTCGGACTGATCGCGCGCGACCGCACCGAGGAGTCGGTGGCGTTGTCACTCTCCGTGCGCGAGAACATGTATCTCAACCCGTCCGCGGTCGGCCGCGGGCTGTTTTCCTTCATGAAGCCGGCGCGGGAGAGCGAGCTGACGCAGGCGCTCGGCGCGCGGCTGGGGCTGACGCCAAACGATCCGCATCTGCCGATCGAGGCGCTGTCCGGCGGCAACCAGCAGAAGGTGGTCGTCGGCCGCTGGCTGGCGACGGGACGCAAGCTGCTGATCGCCGAGGATCCGACGGCGGGTGTCGATGTCGGCGCCAAGGCCGAAATCTATCGGCTGATCGCGGCAGCTGTCGAAGCCGGGCTGGCGGTCGTCGTCGTTTCCACCGATTTCGAGGAAGTAGCGCATATCTGCCATCGCGCGCTCGTCTTCTCGCACAACCGCATCGTGCGCGAACTGGCCGGCGATGCCTTGACGACTGCGGCGCTTATCCATGCCGCCTCCGTGTCCGAAGCCGCCTGAGGAGTATCCATGAACTCGATCAAATCGACGGCGCTGGAGCCGACCCGCTCGGAACTCTCAGGGCTCAGCTTTGGCCAGAAGGCGGCGCGCTACCTGCCGGTCTACGGCCTGCCGATCCTGACGCTGCTGCTCATCCTGCTGTTCTCGCTGCTCCTGCCGCGCACCTTCCCGACGCTGCTGAATTTGCGTTCCATCGTCTCCGACAAGGCGATCATCGCCTTGCTGTCGCTGGCGGCGATGATCCCCATGGCCTCGGGCCGCATCGACCTGACGGTCGGCTACGGCATCGTGCTCTGGCATATCCTGGCCATCAGCCTGCAGACCGCCTTCGGCATCCCCTGGCCGATCGCGGTGCTCATCGTCCTGCTGCTCGGCGTCGTCACCGGCTTCATCAACGGCCTGCTGGTCGAGGTGGCACGCATCGATTCCTTCATCGCCACGCTCGGCACCGGCACCGTGCTCTATGCACTCGCCATGTGGTACACGGGCGGCCGGCAGGTTGTCGGCGTGCTTCCCGAAGGCTTCCTCGCCCTCAACGGGACGATGCTGTTCGGCCTGCCGATCACTGGCAACTACGTGATCGTCCTGGCGCTGGTGATGTGGCTTGTGCTCGAATACATGCCGATCGGCCGCTACCTCTACGCCATCGGTGCCAATCCCAAGGCTGCAGCGCTCAACGGCATACCGGTGCAGAAATTCGTCATGGGCGCCTTCGTCGCCTCGGGCGCGCTGACGGCGCTTGGCGGCGTGCTGCTCGCCTCCAAGCTCCGCATCGGCCAAGCCAGCGTCGGCCTTGAATATCTATTGCCGGCGCTGGTCGGCGCCTTCCTGGGATCGACCACCATCAAACCCGGCCGCGTCAATGTCTGGGGCACGATCATCGGCGTCGTCATCCTCGCCGCCGGCATTTCCGGCATCCAGCAGTTCGGCGGGTCGTTCTGGGTCGAGCCGCTGTTCAACGGCGTCACCCTGCTCGTCGCCATCGGCATTGCCGGCTACGCGCAGCGCCGTCGCGGCGCGGTCGTGCCGCTTCCACCCAGCCACCAGCCAACCAACAAAGACAAATGACAATGCTTAATGGGAGAAGAAACATGCATCGCAGAACAGTCCTTCAGCTCGGCGTCGCCTGCCTAGCGCTTGCCATTGCCTCGAACGCCCTGGCCGACCCGATAGCCGACGCCAAGGCAGTGGTCGACAAATATGCCAGCAAGGTCGACAAATGGGACGGCCCGACGACCGGACCGAAGGGCGCGGCCGGCAAGACGATCGTGGTGCTTGGCGCCGACATGAAGAACGGCGGCATCCTTGGCGTCACCAAGGGCGTCGAGGAAGCAGCGGCAGCCCTCGGCTGGACCGTCAAGACACTTGACGGCGCCGGCTCCATCGGCGGCCGCACCGCGGCCTTCGGCCAAGCGCTGGCGCTCAATCCCGACGGCATTATTATCAACGGATTCGATGCCGTCGAGCAAAAGCCGGCGCTGGAGCAGGCCAGGGCGGCCAAGATTCCGATAGCGGCATGGCATGCCGCGCCGACGGTCGGCCCGATCGACGATCTCGGCATCATCGCCAACGTCTCGACCGATCCAATGGAAGTGTCGAAGGCTGCCGCCGACTGGGCTTTTGTCGACGCCAAGGGCAAGCCCGGCGTCATCATCTTCACCGACTCGACCTACCAGATCGCCATCGCCAAGGCCGACCGCATGAAGAAGGAAATCGAGGATCTCGGCGGCAAAGTGCTCGAATATGTCGACACGCCAATCGCCGAGACCTCGCAACGCATGCCGCAGCTCACCACCTCGCTGCTGCAGAAATACGGCGACCAGTGGACTCACTCATTGGCGATTAACGACCTCTATTTCGACTTCATGGGACCGTCACTGGCGGCGGCCGGAAAGTCCGGCACCGACGCGCCGATCAACGTGGCGGCGGGCGACGGTTCCGAATCGGCTTACCAGCGCATCCGCTCCGGCCAGTTCCAGAAGGTGACGGTTGCCGAACCCCTGAACCTGCAAGGTCGGCAGCTCGTCGATGAGCTCAACCGCGCCATGGCCGGCGAGAAATGGTCTGGCTACATCTCGCCGCTGCATGTTGTGACGTCGGACAATGTCGAATTCGACGGCGGGCCGGATAACCGGTTCGATCCGGGCAACGGCTACCGCGACCAGTACAAGAAGATCTGGGGCAAATAGGCGCCGACGAGTACCTCTGCCAACGGGCAGGACGGTCAACGGCCGGCGGGCAACCCGCCGGCCGTTCTGTTTTGCCCAGTCTCAGGCCGTATGACGCGCGATCACCTTCGGCGTCATGCCGACGACCACCCGGTCGTCAGGCGCCCGGCGCCCGTTGAGCAGGTCGAGCACGAGTTCGGCGACACGGATTCCGATCTCATGCGCCTCCACATCGATCGTGGTGATCGACGGCACCGACTGCTCGGCGAGGTCATAAGCGCCGAAGCCGGCGATCGCGACATCCTCGGGGACGCGGATGCCGCGCCGCAGGCATTCCATAAGCGCCCCGAAAGCGGAAAGATCCGAAACGCACATCACCGCCTGGGTGTCCGGCCAGCGCGAAATCATCTCGACCATGGCGGTGGCGCCCTCGCGCATCGATATCGGCGGCACGCCGGAGGCAATGATGCGCGACCCATCGAGGCCGCGTTCCTGCAGGGCCGCGACGAAGCCGCGCCGGCGATCGAGGCCACGCGTGTCGCGCGATGTGTCGCCGCCGATGAAGCCGAGCCTCGAATAGCCGCGTGCGACGAAATGGTCGACCATCAGCCGTCCGGCTTCGGCATTGGAGAAGCCGACGACGTGACCGATCGGATCGTCCGGCAGGTCCCAGGTCTCCACCACCGGGACGCCGGCATTCTCCAGCATCTTGCGGCAGCGCGGCGTGTGCCGTCCGCCGGTGACGATGATCGCCTCCGGCCGTCGCCGCACCAACTGGCCGACCAGGCGCTCTTCCTCCTCGACATTGTAGTCGGTGAAGCCGAGCAGGATCTCCAGCCCACTGTCGCGCAGGCCCTCGGTCATGCCGCGCACCGTGTCGGCGAAATTGGCGTTGTTGATCGAGGGTATCGTCACCGCGACAAAACCGGATCGGCGTGACGACAGGTTCGCCGCAATGCTGTCGAAGACATAGCCGAGCTCTTCCGCCGCCCGCATGATGCGGTCGCGCGTCTCGACGCTGACCGAGGTATCGCGCTTGAAGGCGCGCGACACGGTCATCGTCGAGACGTTGGCGCGACTGGCGACATCTGCCATGGTGGGGCGTTTTGGTGAAGGCTGCATGGCCGTACGTTATCGATATCACGACGGAATGCAACGCACCGCCCAGGCTCACGCGAAGGCGATCTGAACTTTCAACGCCTGGCTGCGGTCGTTGGCGATTTCGAAGCCTGACAGCGCCTCGGCGAATGCCACGGTGTGGGTGATCAGAGGCTTTACGTCGATGAGCCCCTTGCGCATCAACACAACGCCCACGGCGAATTCCGGATGGAAGCGGAACGACCCCTTGATGGACAGTTCCTTGGCGGTGACCACCGACATAGGCAATGCCATCTCCGCACCACCAAGGCCGAGCTGAACGATCGTGCCGCGCGGCCGCAGCGCCGCGATGCCTTGCGCCAGCGCCGCCGCCGCGCCCGAGCATTCATAGAGGATGTCGAACGTTCCCTTGTCAGCGAGATATGGCGCCAACCCGTCCGGATCGGTCCGGGTGTTGATCGCCTTGTCGGCGCCGGCGCGCAACGCCATCGCCAGCGTGAAATCGGTGATGTCGACGGCGACGATTTCGGCGGCGCCGGCGCGCCGCGCGCAGAGGATCGACAACAGGCCGATTGGCCCGCAACCGGTCACCAGAACGCGCTTGCCTAGCACCTCACCAGCCCGACGCGTCGCGTGGAGGCAAACAGCCAGCGGTTCGGCCATCGCGGCTTCGCCTGATGTCAGACCATCGGCCGGCACGCATTGCGGTGCGTCCGCCACAAGCATTTCACGGAAGGCGCCCTGGATATGCGGGAACGGCATGGCGCTGCCATAGAAGCGCATGTTGAGGCACTGGTTGTGCATCCCTTCCCGGCAGTACCGGCAGCTGTAACAGGGCCGCGACGGCGAGACCGCGACCAGTTGGCCAGGCCGCAGTCCGTCGACGCCGGGGCCGAGCTTTTCGATGACGCCGGAGACCTCATGGCCGAGAATCATCGGCTCTTTCAGGCGCACCGTTCCGAAGCCGCCATGATTGTAGTAGTGCAGGTCGCTGCCGCATATGCCGCCGGCGGCTAGACGCAACAGCACCTGCCCCTGGCCCGGCGCCTCGACCGGACGGTCCTCGATGCGCAGGTCCTTCGCGGCGTGGATGACGATCGACTTCATGGTCAGTGAACTCCTCGGGCAATACTAGGAAAAACGTGCAGCGGTTTTCCGTCCGAATCCGCGTAGGACAAGCCTAAAGCACCGGCGTGAGCAGCGGCTGGCCGGCGAAATGGGCGGCAAGATTGTCGCGCACCAGTTTGCCCATGGCCTTGCGCGTTTCGATGGTGCCCGACGCATGGTGCGGCTGCAGCAACACATTGTCGAGCGCCAGGAAGCGCGGATTGAGCTTCGGTTCGCCTTCGAACACATCGAGCGCGGCGGTGCCGAGCACCTTTGCCTCGAGCGCGTCGAGCAGCGCATCCTCGTCGATGTTGGATGCGCGCGAAATGTTGATCAGCATGCCGTCCTCGCCGAGTGCCGCAAGCACATCCTTGTTGACGATGTGGCGCGTCGCGGCCGATGCGGCAAGCGTTACGAACAGGAAGTCCGAACGCCTCGCCAGCTCGACCGGATCGGCGACGAACGTCCAATCCGGGGCGAAATCCTTCTGCGCGACGTCGCTGTAGGCGATGTCCATGTCGAAGCCGGCGAGACGCTTGGCCACCTCGTAGCCGATGCGCCCAAGACCGAGCACGCCGGCCCGCCGGCCCCAGACGCGACGCTTGAGCGGGTAGAGCCCCTTCGCCGCCCAGCTGCCGTCGCGCACCCACCGTTCGGCGCCGATCATGCCGCGCGACAGGCACAGCATCATGGCGATGCCGAGATCGGCGACGTCGTTGGTCAGCACGTCCGGCGTGTTGGTGACGCGCACGCCTCGCTCCCGGCATGCCTCGAGATCGACCGCATCGAAACCGACGCCGTAGACGGAAACAACCTCAAGCGAAGGGCACGCCTCGATCATGGCGCGGTTCGCGCCGAGCTCGCCACGCGTGGCTATGCCGCGCACTTGCGCCCCGATCCCGGCGAGGAAAGCCTGCTTGTCGTCGGCCGCGAAATAGCGGTGCACCGTGAAGGCTTCGTTGAGCGGCTCCTCGTCCCATGCCGGATAGGGTCCAACCTGAAGGATGTGAGGCCGCTGCATCGCTCTTCTCTCCACTTGACTTGACAGATGATGTTATCGATAACATAAGACGCTTAGCGACAAGAGGCAATCGGAAAATGTCATCCAATCTGTTCAATCTCGGCGGGCGCACCGCGCTCGTGACCGGCTCCTCTCAGGGCATCGGATTTGCTTTGGCCAAAGGGCTGGCCGAGGCCGGGGCCAGAGTGATCCTGAATGGTCGCGATGAGGGAAAGCTTGTCACCGCGGCCGCGCAAATTCCCGGCGCCATAACGCTGCCCTTCGATGTCACAAACCATGACGCGGTCCGCGCCGCGGTCGATGCTTTCGAGCCGTCCGGCGGCCCCATCGACATCCTGGTCAACAATGCCGGCATGCAGTTCCGTACACCGCTCGAGGATTTTCCCGCCGACGCGTTCGAACGCCTGTTGCAGACCAATGTCGCCAGCGTCTTCCATGTCGGCCAGGCGGTGGCCCGGCACATGATCAAGCGCGGCCGTGGCAAGATCCTCAACATCGCCAGCGTGCAGACCGCGCTCGCCCGGCCGGGTATCGCGCCCTACACGGCGACCAAGGGCGCGGTCGGCAATCTCACCAAGGGCATGGCGACCGACTGGGCCAGGCACGGCCTGCAATGCAACGCCATCGCGCCCGGTTATTTCGACACGCCGCTCAATGCGGCCCTCGTCGCCGACCCGGCCTTCAGCGCCTGGCTCGAAAAGCGCACCCCGGCCGGCCGCTGGGGCAAGGTTGAGGAGCTGGTCGGCGCCTGCGTCTTCCTGGCCTCCGACGCATCATCCTTTGTCAACGGACACATTCTCTATGTCGATGGCGGCATCACAGCTTCGATCTGACCGGCCGCCGCGCATGGTGGTCATGGGCGTCACCGGTTCGGGCAAGACGACGATCGGCGAGGCGCTCGCCCGCGCAATCGCGGCGACATTCGTGGACGGCGACAAGCTCCACCCTGAGGCCAACATCGCCAAGATGAGCGCCGGCATTCCGCTGGACGATGCCGACCGGTGGCCATGGCTGTCCAAGGTCGGCGAAACGCTGCGGCTAGGGCCCTCGCCGGTCATCGTCGGCTGCTCGGCGCTGAAGCGCGCCTATCGCGATTTCATCACCGAGCAGGCGGGTGCGCCGGTGCTGTTCATCCATCTCGACGGCTCGCGCGAGCTGATCTCGAAGCGCATGCATGAGCGCACCGGCCACTTCATGCCGACCAGCCTGCTCGACAGCCAGTTCGCGACACTGGAAGTGCCGGGCGAGGACGAGAATGCGATCGCCGTGCCGATCGACGCGCCGCTCGACGAGATTGTCGGGGACATAACAACGAAATTCGGGGAGCGACCATCATGACCAACGCAGTCGCCTTGATTGGCGCCGGCGCCATGGGCGGGGCAATCGGCGAACGCCTGCTCGCCACCGGCAACCGCCTTTTCGTGTTCGATCTCGACAAGGCTAAGGTTGAGGTGCTGCTCGCCAAAGGCGCGACCGCCATGGCGAGCGCCGCCGAGGCAGGCGACGCTGCCGACTACGTCATTCTCAGCCTCAACTCGGCGGCCATCGTGCGCCGCGCCGTGTTCGGCGATGGCGGCGTGGCTGCCGGGGCAAAACCCGGCACGCTGATCATCGACATGTCCTCCATCGAGCCCGACGCGACGCGCCAATTCGCCGCCGACGCCAGCGAGAAGGGTTTGCGCTGGGTCGACAGTCCGCTGTCTGGCGGCGCGCCCAAGGCGCTGACCGGAGAATTGACGCTGATGGCCGGCGGCGAAGCCGAGGACGTGGCCGACGCCCACATGGTGCTGCGCCACGTCGCGACTAACTACACGCATATGGGCCCGGCCGGAGCCGGCCAGACGACCAAGCTGATCAATCAGGTGCTGTGCGCGCTGAACTTCATGGCCGTCGCCGAAGCGACCAAGCTGGCGCTCGACGCCGGCGTCGACGCGCTCAAGATCCCGCAGGCGCTGAAAGGCGGCCGCGCCGACAGCGCCATCCTGCAGGAATACCTGCCGCGCTTCGCCACCCGCGACTACCGGCGAACCGGCCGCATCGACAACATGGTGAAAGACCTCAACGCCGCCCAGGACCTGGCGCGGCGCACGCACACCGCAATGCCGCTGACGGCCGTCTGCGCCGAGGTGCACCGGCTATTGACGGCCGCAGGGCTGGGCGGCGAGGACCAGGCCGCACTGATGGAATTTTTCCAACGCAAGGATGAGGAACCGAGCAGATGATCACGCGCTATGCGTTGTTTGAAGGCAAAGTGAAGGAAGGTCAGATCGAAGCGTTCCGCAAGGACGTGATTGAGACGGTTCTGCCGAAGTGGAAGGCCTTCCCGGGCGCACTCGACGTTCGAGTCAGCTTCGCGGAAAAACGAGACGACGGGGCGCCTGAATTTCCGATGATCCTGGCTATCAACTACCCAGATATGGCGGCCGTCGATGCGGCTTTGGCCAGCCCCGTACGCGCTGAATCGCGTGCCGCGACAGAGGCAGTGTTGTCCAGGTACTTCGAGGGTCGCATTCACCACCACGTCACCATCGCCAACGAGTTTTCATTGGCCGGACATTGACGGATATCGGGACGAAGATTCTATACCTATCAGCGCTCGATAGGAGACGCAGTGTAGAACGCCGTGAGGTCGGTTTGGTGCAGTCTTTGAGTAAGCATGCCAAGTCAGGCCGAACACCGCCGCAACGCGAAGTATGGCCCATTTGGCGAGCACTCCTCCGCACGTATTTTGCCGAACTTTCCGTTGTCGACGCGTTCGACGCAGGCTTCGATCGGTCTAAAATTGGCCTTCAAAGGCTGACGTAGCGATGTCGGCTTCTGGACGACGGCAATAGCCGACTGAATGACCAAGGTGCAGGCGCAAAGCTGCCGTTGCGAGTGCCCGCGACGCGATCGATCACCTTGCGGTAACATATCCGGCCTACGCAGTTTCTAATTTGGGTCCTCCAAGCCGTGAGCATTGCAAGCGTTTAGCGGGCAGCTGGGATTTTCATGATCTGGCCAAGAACGAAAATAGCCGCCCCGGTTAGACCGGGACGGTTATTGATTTAGGATGAAAGTGGTTGCGGGGACTGGATTTGAACCTGCTGACCCACTTGCGAACTCGCTTCAACAGACGAACTCAATTGCAGTGATGTATTTCTGTAGCGCTATGGCGACTCTATCCCCTGCATCGGATGGCATGACGGGGGGACCATCTGCGCCAGATGAGGGCAATTGCTACAGATTGTTTCAGGTGCGATGGCATTGCGCGAACAGAGAAATGATCGGGAACCGAACCAATCCACAGAAATACTTTGTTGGTATTTTTGTTGGTTAGCTCTGCCATTGCCCGGGTCATAGCCATTTGAAACGAAAACGAGATTTCTTGGCTTGGATTCCGCCTCTGGGCACCATCACCCTCCTAAGGTGTTGACTTAGCTGAAAAACTAGCAAAATTAGGTGCTTAGGCTGCCCGAGTGCCACACACGGGTGTTACACATGGTCCTAGCAATGAGCCGTCCTGTCAAACATCGTAAGACCGGCGTTTACTGGTTTCGAAAGCGCCTACCGGCGGACGTAGCCGCGCTGACGGGCCGCAAGGAAGTCAACAAGACGCTTGGAACGAAAGACCCCGAAGAGGCCAAGCGAAAATACGCAGAGGTGCTCGCGGAGTTCGACGCTGATTGCTCCCGACTTCGGCTCGGTGCCGCGCGTGGCGAGCTGAACGAACAACCGGCTGTAGGAATCGAGCCCTTAAGACGTCCCATCACGGACCGCGAGGCGCACTCCCTCGCCCAGACGGTCCACGACGAATGGCTCAAAAGATTCTATGAGAATCCCAGCGAGCAGTTGCACTGGCATACCGACTTCTATGAGGGCATGTGGACGGAATATCCCCTACCTTCGACTGATCCGATTCCGGGAGTGGAAGGGATCTCTGACCCCATTCCTGGAACTATGCCGATCGAAAACATTTTTTGGAAGTCGATGAGGGCCGGATGCATTAGCAGGGCCAAAGACCTCCTTTCCGATAACGGCTTTTCGAACGATCCATGGAGCATAACAAAGACAGCGCGGGCGGTCGGTGCTGCATTCCAGCGAGCCAGCCTGACGTTGCAAAAGCTTGAACGCGGCGAATATGGGGCTGAGCTCCAGCCAGCCGAGCGAATTCATCATTCTGCAGATGCCAAATCAGCGGACAATCGATCATTCAAAGCGACGACTACTGAGACGAAATCTGATTCAGCCACGCTGACGGGGTTGGTCGAAGGTTGGTGGAAAGAAAACAAGGCGGCTGGCCGGAAACCGAGTACCTATGAGAGCTACCGTAATGCGTTTGCCTATCTTGCTGATTTCCTCGGCCACGACGATGCGGCGAAGGTAACAGCCAAGGACGTGATAGGATTCAAAAATCACCGCCTCAGCACACCCTCTCCTAAGACCGGAAAAATGGTTTCTGCGAAGACCGCTCCTCTGCCGGACCGTCGCCCTCGTGCGTGGGTGGAAGCCATTCATAGGCTGTCTGATACCCATGGGGGATCTTCTTGATCTCGGCATAGAGTGCGGTGTCGAAGGGCTTTTCAGTTAGATCGACGCCCGAACAAACGAATTCAGTCTCTTTAGGCAGGAGAAGGTTCTCTTCTCGACGTTCCTGACTCTCGGCCGAGGACGCACGTCGTGAGCGTCACGCTATCGGTATTGAAACGGCGGTACTCATCGTAGTCGATGGACAGGTCTCCCAGACTGAACACTGCTCCGCTGCCAGTGATCGGGTTCAGCAGGTCGGCTTGAACCTTGGTGTTTTGGTCTACTAGATCGACTGGAACAGAGAAGCCAGTTTCCCTGCAACTGGCACTCGATCCGAGGGTCGCCTGAAGTTCGGTGGGTGATTTCTGGAGCTGGGCGGGCCATCAAAGGCGTGGGCGATAGGGGCAAACGCAATCAAGGTGACTGCCGCCCCCGTGAGTCGAATCGCGACCATGGGAATCTCTGTTCGTTTCGGTGTGAATTGCTATGAATGCCGGTGCCAGCATCGTCAATCATCAGGTGTCGCGTCAATCCGGCCCAACGTTGTCAATGGACATCAAGTCACTTCGATGCGATGGACAAACGCCTAACCGAGTATCTGGCCGATCATTGCCCCTATACCAGCTGCTATTAAGTTTCCAGCAGCGCCCTCGGCCACTGCTTTGATGGATTGGAGCGCTGCTTTTATCTTTGATTGAGACGGCTGCGACTGTCTCGCTTCCTGTTCGAGTACAGACAACGGTTCAGCAATTTCCTCTTGCTGCTTCGCAGGTAGCGCGGCGATTACCGGTCGAATTTGTTCCAGTAAGTCCGATATTTTGCTCATGGAAATCGCAGAGGCAATGTTCACTGAGTTGTCCGTTGAACCAATGTTCACCCGCGAGTTTGCACCGTGGAAAATGTTGGTGATGTTCTGAATGACTGCTTGGGGGGACGCCGCTGGCAGATTTGAACGCATGACTTTGACCTGATAATGCGGCTCTATCCCGGGAAGGCCCCCAAAAAATCGAGGGTTGTCCACGACAAAATCTTCTACTAAACCACTTGGCAGCTTGCGGAGAAAATGGTCCCCCTGTTCGATCGGCAAATCTTGGGCAAACGTCGTGATTTGCTTTTCTGTAACGAGGCCGGGAATGTTGTCGCGAAACAATGACCCGTCTTTCTTGATCAGGGATAGCTTA
The DNA here is from genome assembly GCF_006442175.1 of Mesorhizobium sp. B2-3-14. NCBI lineage: Bacteria > Pseudomonadati > Pseudomonadota > Alphaproteobacteria > Hyphomicrobiales > Phyllobacteriaceae > Mesorhizobium > Mesorhizobium sp. B2-3-14. Next base: position 17,367 of record NZ_VFVP01000015.1, read on the forward strand.
TCGGTCATCATTGATTTCAGTGACATTTCTTTTCCCTCGATCTCAACGGTCGCCTGACAGTAGATATCAGAAAGTCCAGCAATTCGAGATTCAATATCTGAGTTCCGGCCGCCCTCCCACCGACCCCGATCCCTCTCGGGGGGGAAATCAAAACCATTTCCCCTTAAAATTCGGTCCTTCTCAATAGCCGCTCGGCGTATCGCGGCGGCAAATTGCGCAATAATCCCACTAACCTCCTTCAGGGCAAGCTGTTTGGTTTGGATCGGGTATTTCGGCAGTTCCTGCTCAATTTCATCAAAAATTAAGCCAACCTTCTTGCGCAAATACCGCTGGATAGTTTCCCAATAAATCTGCTGCGTGGTTCCCCAAAATGTGACACCACCATACGTCATCATCCTGCCATCAAATGTGTCAATCTCAACTGGGCCGTCTTTGCCGATAAAATGCCATTTGAAAAACCATTCGTTCTGCATGCGACGGTATTCGTCGTCGAGGGCGATGGCGAGGCGAGAAGCGATGGGTGTCAATCCGCTCACTTGTGTTCCTTGCGTCGTGGCGACAGCCAAATAGTGCCTTCAACATAGATAAGCCAAGACTCATCGGTGAGGTTCAGGAATTCTTGTTTCGATTTTTATAAGGGATTGAGCGCGCCAAGTCCGCCGGTGCCTATACGGGGGGCAAAGCCCGGATTGATCAGAAACGCGTCAGAGAGATGCACAGCGGCAAGATGGGTGTCTCGGATATTGCGAAGGCAGTCGGATGCTCAAGAATGCAGGTTTACCGGATCATTCAAGATATAGAGTGAGGCTAGATAGCTTCTGGCTCGAGCCCGATAAATCGGACGACGACATTGTAACTCATGGCGGCGAGGTTAAGGGCTTCATCCCTCAAGGAAATCTTACTAAAAAAGGGAATATTAAAATTCCCGTTTGCCCTTGGGGCATCCGCCATCCAGAATTCAATCGTCCATTTTCGATCGTCGTTCTCGTTTACTTCGCGAAGACGATTTGCAAGGTGTTCGCCATTTCTGTCCAAAACGAGATCATACAATGCAGTCCAAGCTGCCGGAAACCTTTTGAACTGCTGCGCAGAGTTGCCGCCCTGCTTGAAGAAATGACTCAGGACATTCGAGCGCCTTGAGTTCTTTTTGACATGAATGAATCGCTTTCCCTCGATGTCCAGTATGTCGCAAGGCTCAAAGCCTGACCGTTGGATCCCGGGTATCTCCACGGACGATAAATCCAGCAGCAGGTAGCCAAGCGCCACCGCCCTTTCGGCGTTGTAGGATGCCTCTGATTGATAATTTCCGTTCCCATGCTGGTCGTAGATCTTGCGCAACGGCACTGGTTGGATTTCCCAATCTTGGATCACATCAAGAAACGACGCCTCTATTGAGAGCCTGAATGGCTCATCAACCCTGTACCATTCGCCTTCGTTGACTGCATATCGGGCGTCATTTAGTGTTGCAGAGCCCACTAGGGCCGATCTAATTGACCAGCGCTGTTCTGGACGGCCATCGTCGTAAACTGCGGCAATCTTGTGATCGCGCAGCGTTTGGGTATCTAGCTGAGCAAGCCGGTCTCCCATGGCAGCACAATAGTTTCGGAGGAGAAGATCGGGATACCTCCGCCGCAGCCCCGGCCCCAAAAAACGGTATGCGGCACCGTCATCTTCATAGTGAACCGGCAATCCCAGTTCAAAATCGTCATGTCCTTGCCGGATGCTCTGAGCCGCGCTTTCATCGAGAGCGGCAATCAGAATTCGATCAGTCACCGGCGTCACAACATCTAGAACTTTGAAACTTGTATGCGTGTATGCGTCGGACCCATAGTACTCCAACGCCTCATCAGCGAGCTCAGGTAGGTCTTCGATCGTGAGGTCGCCGGACACTCGCAGACCGCGCGAACCAGTCATACTATCTGCCGTAGCTTCCATCCGGGTACTGCCACCAATTTTTCTCACAAGATCGAGGGCGTCGTCCAATCCGAAGGACTTGAACTCACGTTGGAACGGAGAGTGCGAGACTGCTCGCATGGCGTCTCCTAGGTTGGCGCGGTCGAGGCGCTTTAATTTCCCATCGTCAACGGCATTAATCGCGGCTCGAATGCCAAAATCCCCTTCGAGGTTATCTTCGTTCAGATACATCCATCCATGAGCAAAGCTCGATGCGAAAAGCCGGTCACTCACACGAAAAATAAGGAGGGCACAGGAGGACCTTGTCTCTATCCGGCCCGGGATTTCAAAGTTCTGTCGCAGGTCACGGAGCCACGGGGGAGTACTGTCCTCTCCGATGAAAACGTAAAGCCGCGAACCGTCGCCAAATTCTGGGGCTTCGACGACGCGAGTGGACCTTGCGGCGAGCTTCTCTCTTGCGCCCTCGGATAACAAATCTGCGAAGTCGGCAAGATTTGGCTTTGCCAAGTAAATTGTATAGGTTTTCTTCGCCAAAACTGGCCCCCTCCTGCCATCTTTGTCTACGATACGAAGCGCATTGAACTCCTTGTTAACGCGGGGTGCAATGACTATTGCGAGTAAGGGAACCCGAATGGATACCGAAACGACCGTTATCCCTGCTGTCAGCAACGATCAGTGGCTTAATGCTCTGACCGCTGCAAACTCATGGCGGGGACGTTGCCTCGATATATTTGCGCGGATTGAGGCAGCCGCGAGCGAAACACTTATGGTGCTGGCGAATACGCCGACGCGTGGAGCTGTGGTGAAACTGCCTCATCTGGTCGGACAGCGCTTCGAAGAATTGGGGACTTTGATCGGACCGACTGGAGCTTTTGCTTCGGAAGGGAAGGCATCCGCAGCAGCGCTGTTGGCCTTCCGTCCGCATGAGGGCTTGCGCTCGTCGCTGGCCCACGGTGTCGGTAAGGTTGTGCTTGACCGACAAGGGAATTGGTTGCTCGTACTGAGGACGCTTGCGTTCCGATCAAAACAGCCGCAACGCACAGTTCTTGTTATTGAACAGAACGAGGCTGACGAAATAGTCAAGTCGCTCCAAACCACTGGTGGGCGACTCGTTTCGGACCTAGCGAACCTGCGACAAGCCCTCAACGCGAAGTGAATGTTCGGGCGGGCCGTGGGTGCTGTCACCGGGCTGGCGCTAACAGCCCTCCAGTGTGGCTTCAGGCATCGACGCGATCATTTCCTCGAAAATCGCAAAGAAATTTGACAGGTTTTCGGCGTCACCTTCCCTGCCACTATGGTCCCGTTGATCTTCAACAGGATAGTAGATCATTGCAGCTTCTGATGCTCTGATCTCCTCGGCTGAGATATCTGTTATGCCCCAACGCAAATGCTTGTTCTCGCGCCTACGACCACGCCACCCTAGTTCGTAGAAGCGCTTCATGTAGGCGTTTACGAAGGCCAGATTGCCCGTTTGATTCAGGACTGCCTTGAAACGCGGATTAATCTTGAGCGTCTGACTACCGTCGATTTTAGTATGACGCTCCAATGCTTTCGCATCCAGTTCAGATGTGCCGACAACCATAAGAGGAAGCGAACTTCCGCCAACCGGAATAATAGCATCGAATGCACTGCGCTTTGCCACGTGCCGCTCATTCCAGCCAAGCGCGTTAAGCCGAGGATAAACGAGATTGTCGAGCAGATTGCGACAGGCCGGAGATACGAGCGAGCGAAGCCGGGTTGGTGTAACAAGCTGCATTTTCTCCGGCACGAAATCGCTCGTGACATTTGCACCCTTTACCAACCCCTGATCGGCACCCGGCCGGAAGTATTTTACGTGCCAATGGAAACCGATCGGATCCGGATTAACGATTGCATACGCTACTGGGCCGTCATGCACGTTGTGCGCAAAGGATTCCGCCGCGGTAAGATCGGATGCGTTGAAGTAATCCGACACCAGCATGATTCCAAAGTTTCCGGAACCCAGTCTCGCTGCCATTTTCGACACAATCGAGCCCCCAGGACCGCATCAGCCTGAACCGCGACCAGCCACTCGCCGATGCATTCGTCAAGGCTGACTGCGTTTGTCTGAAGGGAAAGCTGAGGTTTGGTCTGCTCGAAGCCTGTAAGGAATCGATGCGTATAGCGGACGATCTCCCGCCAGTTCATTGTCATCAAGGCTTTGCGGTAGCGCGCGAGTTGGCCGTGCCAAACTTGTGTTCCAGATTCGAGCGAGAAATTGAACTTTACCTCGATAAGCCAGACCATTCCCGTCTCATCTACGGTCATCAAGTCCGCGCTTCCGTTTCCCCCGCCGCGACCAGCATCATGCAGTGTAAGCTCATGAGCCCAAAACAATGTGTGAGCCGCCGGTGTGCCCCGAAACAAAGCGGGGAAGGCGTCGGGATTATCGATAAGGCGCTGGTGGAAATCGGCCTCGTTCGCGAAATGCCGAGACATTAGATTCACCCAGCTGCACGACGGACACATTCCTCGATGGTCGAACGGATAGGATGGCCAAAGGCTAAGCTTGGTGCCCTCAGGGGGGATTGTCCCTATTTCACCGCACCCCCGCATAGCCATCGTCTTCATACCTTGGCCTTTCGCCACCCAGCCCACCACGCCTCCCATTCGGAGCAGAACCATCTCTCGCCTCGAGCCGAATTAATGCGTGTTGCCGAGTAATATTCTTGACCGGGCACGTGATAGATGTGCTCGCCGCGATCATTGATGTTTCCTTTGATGTCACAGCCCACTCTGCGCACGACGACGGAGGTCGTTGAAGTGCCGGGGTAATGAACATTTGGAAGTGAGTGCCCGGCGTCTGTCGCGACATAACCGAGGGACGCCGTGCCAAGCAGAGCTAAAGAAATAGGAAATCGAGCGCGCAGAAGGGGAGGCCACCATGACCTTGGTCGCCGGTGAGCCCACGGCTGACTAGGCTTCCCCATCCCATCTCTCCCGAGGAGGAGAGTGCGCTGAATTGAGCGAAAAGTCCAGAAACGGGAACTAGATCATCCTCTGCATAAAATGTGTACATACCGAGGTAGACGCACACGCGTGACCGCTCTAGGAGTTCCCACTCAGCCAAAAAGGGGGACAACGTGCCGCTGAAGGAACAGGACGTCGTTGACGCGATTGAGAAATGGCTAAACGCAAACGGCTTCTCGGAGGTGAACGCCATTAAGGCCGGAGCGCGGGGTTATGACATCGCTGCCAAATGTGTTGAGACGAGCCAACGTTGGCTGATTGAGGCAAAGGGCGGCGCGTACTCGGGAGCCGATTCCTCGAACGACGCTTGGTCAAGAACTGGCGCGGCGTTCTTGATGACCGCGGGATGGCGGTTTCAGAAAGACATTCCAGGTGAGCGGTTTGCCATTGGCATCCCATCTTCTCGCTGGTTCGATATACATCTTGGCCGGATATCGCCAGCGCTCGAGTACCTCGGCATTTCAGTATTTCAGGTAGACGACGACGGAAAGGTGAATTTTACAGAGAACCGTCACCGACCCGAGTAGGTGGCCGCTGCGGACAAGCGGCTATTCGGCGCTGTCCTCATCGCTTTCGTCGGCGGGGACTTCATCATCAGGCGCTGCCTGTTGCTCCTCGACGTAAGCCTGACAGCCTTCGTTGAAGGATTGGCTGTTGCCGACGCAGTCGTCGGCGTCCGAGATGTCATTTCGCTCGGCCCAGTCGTATCCGGCTTGGTGCCCGGAACAGTCTGAGGTGCAGTCGTACCCGTCGAAGGTCTGCTGCGCCACGGCAGGACAGGCCATAAGGCTTAACCACACGATAGCGCCAAAGGCGGCCGACCTGCTCATCGAGATACCGGACTAAGCCGTCTTCCGCCGCGCGGCAGGCTTCTTGGCTTTGGCTGCAGGTTTCTTTGGGGTAGCTTTTGCAGCCGCTTTTCGGCCGAGGCCTGAGGATTTCGCAAGGGCGGACCGCTGAGCAGCATAGTTTGGTGCCACCATCGGGTAATCTCGCGCCAAACCCCATTTGGACCTGTACTCCTCCGGCGTCAGCGCATAGTGGACGTTGAGGTGCCGTTTGAGGGATTTGAATTTCTTACCATCTTCCAAGCAGACGATGTGGTCCGGGAATACAGATCTCTTTGGATTAACCGCGGGAATGAGTTCACGCTCGGCTGCCTTCGAAGGCTGTCTGATGCCGAGCAAGGCAGAATTAACGCTGGTGATCAAATCGGGAAGGCCACCGGCAGGAACGGCGTTCTTTTGAACGTAGGCCGCTACAATATCTGCGGTCAGCCCTAAGAGGTTTGCATCTGTTTGGCTGTTCATATCCGCCGCCACACTCGTTCTCCTCATTGCTTTCCTGCTTCTTATTCGCGAAATTCGTGAGGCGCAACGATCAGTGCGCGTCAAATTTTAACTGCGGGGGTTTCCACACTGACTAAGCGTTCACGGCGGCCGCTCCATGAGCATTGGCGCAGAAAATATCGGCACAGTCGCTACGCTCGACATCTAGATCGGCGCGAACTCAACAAACGACTTCGAGATATCTTCCTCAATTTGCTCAGGTTGACGCCTGAGGCAAAGATAGGGGTGGCTCCTGTAGACGACAACGACGGCGTGTGGTGGATGAAATGGACACATGTACTTGAGGAGATGGTCTTTCGCTATGGACCTTACCCCAACGGATTTGATCGAGACGTCCTGCATTCTGAACCCCTGCCAAACTACGCGTCAGAACTCGCGGCCAAGGCAGCGTCTCGACTTTCGTCCTTGGGTCTCCTTCGGGGTTCGGTCTTTCTGAAACTCGGGAGGCGAATTTACATGGAGGATCTGCTCAATCTTGGTAAGCTTAGGTTGCAACCTGCGAGCTTCTTCTCACGTCCCGAGCTAAATCAAGCTGTTCGCGATGACGAATTGACTTTACCGCTGTCGTTTTCCCTGACGAAGGAACAGTTGAAAGCCCTAGTGGCCAATCCGCAGGACGTTCCTGAGTCGGTGGCGGAACATCGTCTTGACATCGAATTTTCATCCTCGGCAGATTTTTGGATGTACTGCGTAACGCAATCGGTTGAGCCGAGACTCGTTGTAGACTTTGAGGCAGAGGCCTGCGTCCTTATTCGAAACCGTCATGAATTCCGCGAGCGCCTAATCGAAGGGGCGCGCGATGCAACAGGTGACGCAGCCACGAGGGCAGGAGCAGCTATCTATGTTGATCCGCTGTTGCCGAATACCTCGAAGATTTTTGTGCCTCTCAGCAAGCCCTTCGGATACACCTATCAGGATGAGTACCGATTTTGCTGGCTTCCTCAACCCGCGAGGCCGCGCCTAGATCCGCTGGACATCAACATCGGGCCAATTGACGATATCGCAGAGCTGATTGTCTTGTGATTGTGCCAATGCGTCAGTCTGACCCGACGTGTGCTCAAACGACCTATCTGTCGAAATCGCTCTAGGAGATAGTTGACAGCAAGGATGGGCAGGCTGCCCGCGCCACGACTGAAAGTGGGGGCCACTAATCAGGCGCAAGTCTTTCATCATCTTCGGCAATTCCGGCGTTGAGGAGGCTGCGGCAAGCACTCGGCAAAAGGCAGCCGCAATTAAACTGGGGGCGGCATCCGATTGTTATTCCTCGACGATGTCGTGATCAAATTGGTTCTCGCCACCTCGACCAGTGACCATGCTCTCTCCAATGTCTTTGCTTCGCTCCTGCCTACAATAATGGACTTGACGTCCACAATTCGGTGCTTCATTATCCTTTGCTACTTTAGCAGCCATAAAACATCGAGGTTCCGACGCGGATCCATGCTCGTCTGCGTGGATTGAATACTGAGGACTTCGAACCGAATAGCTGGGCGCTGCTTAAATGCGGCGACCACAAGTCCGTGCGCACCAAAACAGGGGCATAGAGCCGGTCGAGCTGAACCTATCAGGGGGAAAGCGCAATGTCGCTCACTAACGGTTACGACGTTTACGCAGCAATTTCAGACCGTGGAATACAGAAATTCCTAGAGTCCATTGCGCGTGCGAGGCCACATTATTTTAAATATAGTAGCCTTCGCGGGAACATACCCACATCAGATATAACTATTATTCCTCCAATTCCGGTTCCTGGAACAAATCAAAATATCGACTATTCAATGATACTTGCAACACCGCAAGTGCGTTTTTACCCTGATCAGTTCTCCCCCGCTCCCCCGACGCCGCTGCCGATCGCTTTAAATCAATTTGGTCTGATGCTGCAGGCAACTCTATGCGTTTTGTCGGGCTCTGTTGCTACGCCAACGGCAATATGCGCTCCGCTAGACATCTGGGCGGTGGGACATCCGGAGACTAGAAAAATCGGGGCGGACCTGATGATCTCCTTGAATGTAGACCAAGTTCAAGTCTCGGGTGCAGGTGGTCTGTCGGCGCTTCTCGAATACGTATTTCAGGCAATCCTCAACGGCCTTCTTTCTAAAACGCAATTTCCAGCAAAATCTCTTGCACAAGGAGCGCTTCCAATTGCGGTGGCTCGTGGCCCGGAAATCGATGGGGAGCCTACGGGCACACCGCCCGGTCAACTGAAAGTTTGGGGAGGCCTAGTATGAAACAGGTAGCGCGGACGCCGCGATCATCTACATTCGTGAAGCGAACGGAAATTCTGAACGTACGAGCCAGCGCAGCGGCTCTGGCCGCCGCAGGCCCGGCGGACGCGACACTCGCAGTAAGCGAGGCTGCGCTCACGGCTTTGGTCCGGCAAGCAGTGGATCACCCGATAACGGCACACGGATCTGGAAGATGGGGTCCGTTCGAAGCCGGGTACGACGTCAATTTGAATGTTGACGGCGGAAAGATTGTTTTAGTTGATCTGGGACAGCAAATAAACTTGGAAGATGTCTCCGTATGGGGTCAGGTGGATCTGAGGCTTGGGCTAAATCTTGGCAACGTTCTTCCCCGCATATGCATCCCTCCTGTACGGTATTGCGTGCACACTCTGTGGGGGGACATATGCACGCCGCAGGCATGTGTAACATGGCCGTCGATATCCGTAACGGTTCCGATACCTATTTTGAAGGTTAATTTGTCAGCATTCTTCCAACTCGCGGTGGCGCAATCGGGGGACAACTGGGACGTAATTTTGAAAGTCTTTCCATTGTCCCTTCAGATTGATCTCACGCCAACCATCAACGCGATAATAGATCGGGTCAGGGAGTTCGTTCACCGCACATTAGGTGGGATACCGCTTATCGGCAACCTTATCGCCGGGCTTTTGGATAGCGTGATAAACGCGCTTCGCGGTATAATTGTTGGAGTCCTTAACGCTATTGCTGCCTTAGTAAGACAAATGATTATTTTAATCGATCTTTTCTCGCCGACAATTCCATTCAAAATCGCTAGTCTCCCTTCTAGGCAGGTTATACTTCCTGCTGGCGATGAAGGGGACGGCGAGGTCGATCTGACCATTGCATCTGTTTCAACCAGAATCGTCGATCCAGAGATTCAAATCGCGATCGCGTTTGCATAAAGGGGCCACGGAGATGGACGTTTTTAACTCGCAGTCGCTAACACACTTTGACGGTTACTATCATCGTTTTACAAATGTTGGGAGATACAACTGGGGTGTCTTCGTCAAGGAGGACTATGTTATTGACGTTCTGGCTGCTCCGGGTGGCTATACGCCCCTTCAGTATCCCATACAACTTGCGTTTCAGAGCGGATCATTCGTAGTAGTGAGCCCTGCGTTTCCGTTGCAAATCTTTGTTGGAGATCATTTGCTCTGGCACAACGTAACACCTGACGCAGGCATTCCGGTCATGTCAATCACGGGCGATAACGGCCAGACGGGCGGCGGGTTAGATAGCTTCGATAGCCAGCGTCTAGGCCCAGAGGACGCATACAGTCACCTTTTCATGCTTCCTGGCAACTACAGCTACACCGTGTCTGGAGCAGGGGGCGGCATTGAAAGTGGGATGGTTCAGGTCAATAGCCCAAATCCTGGAGCCGGTCAGTCCTATGTAGTGACGCTGCGAACCGGGCAGGCCCCCAATCCTTCCCCGGTGCAGATCTATGTAGGAGATACCGTATTTTGGGATGTCGATACGGGGACCGATGTCGCTATCTATAATATGTAGAACATGCGATTTTCTGGTTGCCCGAAGACGACTTTTGCCTTTGCTCGTTCGAATTGCGGTCGACAACAGGGAGGCAGGCGGTGATTGAATGGAATTTCTTGAGCTTGCAGGACGTTTTATCTTAGCCGGGCTCGCTGTTTGGCGAATGTCTCATTTTGTTGCGAACGAGAAGGGTCCGTTTCGGGCAGTGGAGATTCTTCGACATTCGAACTGGGGCAAGACAATCGGTGTGGGCTTTGACTGTTTCTCGTGCGTGAGTGTCTGGATGTCAGTCTTATTCTCGGTGTTTGTGGGCGGAGTTGGTTGGTCGCTGGCTGTCGTTATCCCGGCATTGTCGGGATTTTCGATGTTGTTGGAGCGGGTTGTTAGCAATCCGGTAATTGTCCAGGAAATTGCCATGCCAAGGAGTTATACCGATGAGTTGTTGCAGACGGACGCTTCCGACTCCGATAGCTAACCAACCGCGCAGGAGCTTGGATAAGCATCGGGCCAACAGCGATTGGACGGGCGCGGTGACGATAGCTCACACGGTAAATCTGTCCTTTTTGAAAGAGGGGCACTTCATCTACCGCGGTCCAGTTACGGGGCGGAGCTATGATTTCTCTGGCTTTGGAGCAGTGAAAGCCGTTGATGTATCAGATGCCCCTTTCCTCCTGCGAACATTGCTCTTTTCATCGCGGGCATAATTTGTAGCGACTGGCATAGGTAAAGAAGTTGGACTCGTCTTGCATCAGCGGATCCAGCCGTACTCGTCGCGGCATCAGCGCATACAGGTGTCTGCCTAGGCTTGCTAACGTTAGACTGGGCTGACGAGCTTTGATAAGAAAACAACGGGGAGGCAAAAGAGGTGAGAAGCCAAATCGCACAGTTTTGTTACCCGTTGTGATGGCGAGCATTCTAGGCGGATGTGGAACAACTCTGCCTGTAATGGATTTGAGGCACGCGGAGGGTGGCGATTTTAATCAATTCGTGAGGCTCATAGCTAATCACGTCCGTTGCGAATTGGGCCAAGCCGTACAACTGGAATACAGCCCCAAAGATCCAAAGCGCGCATTGCTACTGAATTGGGGAGCGTCGATAGCCCTAACCATCAAAGCAGATGATAAAAGCTCGCTCGATCCAGATGTATCCTTTGTAAACAGCGCTGGATTATTCACTTTCAGCGCAGGCGGGCACCTCGGAGCCGATGCCACTCGCGAAATGACGATGACATACTTCATTCCGTTCCGAGAATTGCTTGGCGATCCTCACAAGAGGAAATCCGACGGCACGTTTATTCCCTGTGCAGTTCACGAGAATGAGCCTATTGCCGGTAATCTTCGCATACACCAGACGTTGGAATCTGGATTAGAAACATGGGACGGGATGTATACGCTATCTGAATCCATCGCAAGCGGTGGAACCTGGGACACCATCACCCATCATGTTACCTTCGAGGTGGAGGCTGGGGCCAATGCTAACCCCTCCTTGAAGATTGTGAGAGTAAATGTGAATCCTAGTGGTACGTTCGTCAGCGCAACACGAACAAGGACAGATGAATTGCTTATTACGATGGGCCCTGCTGTGTTGGAGGGGAAGAAGTTGCTGTCGACGCCGTCTCCAGCCCTTAGTGAAGCGTTTGCTACGGAACGACTTAGGAGCGTTGTCAACAAATAGGGAGGGTCACGATGGGCTTTATCTGCGTCGAACATAGTGTCTCGGTGCCCGAGACGGAACGCGATGCCATTGCGGCTGGATGGCAGCCTGCATTTGATAAACACATAGAGGCAGTGCCATTGTGGACACTGAGAAGACGTTGCAATGGCGACGAGTTGTGTTGTGTCTATCTTGGAGCCAAGTCCGTAACCGCCGTGTATTGCTCCCAAAACTTGTGTTCGCTCGCCTACGTCGGGCCGAGTATTCCCTGCGCCTGAAGGATTATCGTGCGCAAGGGCCGAGGCTCCTGTGCCCTGTGCAGGGGAGAACATCAGTACTCCTCCGGCAGCATGACCGTCATAACTCGGATGGTGACGGCCGGGTCAGTGGCATCTGGCGATAGATTCTCCAACGAGCGGTCGTAGCAGTCGATTTTCCACAGCAGCTGCCGCTCACCGACGTACAGCAGAGCGCAGTCATGGGTGTCATAGGGATCGTTGTTCTCGTCGAACGTGTCGAAGGCGGCGATGGCCAGCATGATAGCGCCGATCTCTTGGGCAGGCAGTGCGGCGACTCCGGCGGTCATAACCATGCGCCCGCCAGCACCGGTCTGGCGGAGCTGGTCGTTTAGGGTCCTGATACGCGCGGTTCGATCAGCGGCCGACTGCCGACCGACGCGCTCTGTTGAGCATGTCATTGGGTGGGTCCTTCGAATGGAACGTGTGATTGAGGGGGGTGGGCCGGGACGAACCCGGCCCGTTTGCAAGGCCGCTTATTTCTTCGCCAGCTGGCGGGGGTGGATCAGGCCGAGCTGGTAGTAGCTGCGGTCTACCTGCGGGGCATCCGGATAGTCCCTGAATTTCAGCGTAAAGATGCCCTTGGCTTTCGCCTTCATGATCCGGGCCTCGAAATATCCCTCGTCGGGACCCTCTGACGCCAGCACCATGTCGCCGACGGCCAGCTTTGCCCAAGGGTCGCCACCGTTAGCGCCAGCGGCACCGCCGCCACCGTCGCCCCCGCCATGGCCCGCCGCGGCCTCAGGCGAGCCCGCTGAGGCGTTTTCGGGGGTGTCGGCGGCCTTGTCATCGCCCGGCCCACCGTCGCGCTCGTCAGCGACGCCCGCTAGGGCCGCGATACGGGCATAGACTTCCGATTAGACGAACGGCACGAAAGCCTTGCCGCTATCGAACAACTTGCCAGCCGGAAGGCGCATGACGATCTCGGGTGCTTCACCGGGCTCAACGCGGTGCGAATGCATCCCCATAAGTCTTGCAGCGCTCTCAGCCGCTTCGACTTGCGGCAACAGGAACACCGACGCGTGGGGCTTGCGTGTCTCGTCGCGGCCGAACACGATCAGCGAGCGAGTTGTTTCGGAGGCGACATTCATAGTCTTACCTCCTGATATGACAAAGGGCCCAGAGGGGCCCTTACGGTGTGATTTGAGCGGAGCCGACACGGCGTGTCGGGTCGATCTGTCAAAGGCATATTCGAACTCCTGTTAGGTCCTGGCCCAGCCGCGTTAGCGACGCAACTCGCCGCAGCCAGCATAACAGGATTATTTTCCTATGTCAAGAATCTCAGTAAAATCAGCCATTTAGCTCTGGCGCGTTGGTAGTCGAGGATAAGGCTAACCGCTCGCCCGATGATATCAGCGCGTTTCCAGCGGCGACGCGCCAATTTCTTGCCCCTATCAATTCCAGGCCGCGCCCAACGTAGGCCCTATGAATCTGCGGCCTTTCTCGAAAAGTCAGATTCAAGTTTTCCGAAAACCTGCCAGTAAAATGGCTCTTTGGCCGATTCCTCTGGCTTCTTCATCGCATTGAATTTGCTCGCCAATTCCATCTGTCAGTTTTTACACGCAGATTTTCTTGCGTATCAAATCAGTTTTTCTTAGTAAATTGCACCCCACAGCCACTGAAGAAACGTGGGGCAAAGGGAGTGAGCCTCATGTTTAAAACACCTTCGATCCCCGACAACATCCGTCGGCTGAAGCCGCCACTGAACTTCGTCAACCCGCTACAGATCGGAATAGATGGCCCGAACCTGTTTGGTACGGAAACACTATGCGGAGATTGGAACGGGGATCTATTGCTATTGGCGCAAGATTTCGCGCCCGCCGACGAGGTGCGAGCCGTTCTGAAAAAGCATGGCTCGAAAGGCGCTTGGCGTCATAACGACGGAGATGGCCGTTATGGCATCGGAATGATCACCAACGAAAACATTTGCCGCCATCTGAACAGCATCGGCAGGAACGTTGACCTCGCAGGCAGGAAATCGTTCGACAGCGGGGTGCTTTACGGCAACGCCTCATTCTTCCTCAAGGAAGGGAATGTATCGCCAACTAATGGGGTCAGGGCGTCGGCTCCGGTATTCCAGTTCGTCATCGAGAATATGCGGAAGCTGAGAGTTGTAGCTTGTCTTGGAAAGCCTGCGTTCGAAGGCGTAATGGGCTGGCTCGGAAGTTCCGCTGACTGGCGGCTGCATATGAACGCCAGAAAGCCGGTTAGGCACGGTCAATTGTCGATCTTTGCGCTCGCACACCCCGGTCAACTCGGGATCAACGGCCGACTGCCAAGTGCAACTCATTCAGAGCGCGTTGCGGCTGTCTCGGCTGATTGGAGAGCCGTGGGCAAGGCCCTGAGCTGAGGTCGGCGAACCGCCCACGAAGTTTCTGCATTCCACACTTCAGGCCACGCTGATATTGAGGCATTGCAACAGGACGCCGCAGCGGTGCATCCAGTACGGCTAGTTCCCATTCATACATCTTTCCGAGCCATTTCGGAGAAATGTTCGTCAATGTCCAACTCTCGCCAGACGGGAATTGGGTTAAAATCTGAGAACATTCTATATCAATGGGGGATCAAATGAATGCAACCAAGCCTCATCGACATCTCGATGAGGAATTCCTTCGATCACTTGACGAGCTGGCTAAGTCACCTTCGGGGAATTGGTGGCAGGACGTATTAGGGAGACCTGATATCGTCATAGCCGTTCGCCGAAATTCGATTAATGTCTATAACCACGGGGCGTCGATCTTCAAGGTCGATTGGAACGGCCGAGCCGTATCAATATCTACACATGCCAAATATCTCGTTAGGCAGGAACAAAATTATATCGCTTAACCGATACTGGGTTTGAGATCACCACGGATAAGCTTTTTTTGGCGAACCTATGGAGGACCTGAAACACTTGATTCGATGATGAGGGCTGCGAAAAAACTCGCAGGATGGGAAAAGACTGGCCTGCATCCCATGCTGGTCAACGATCCAAGGGTGATCGATGCTGAAATTGCACTCGTTCGGGCGGCAGAAGCCGAGAAAGACGACGAGGAAGGAGAGAAAATCCTAGCACCTCCAGCGCAAGGCGACAGGATCGGTTGGATGCTGCGGTGGTTCGTAGCTCGACGGAAGGCCCCGTGATAACTTTCTATGAGGCGAAGCATTTCTCGAATGGAGATCTGCGGGCGCTCGGCGACGCACGACCTGCAGTGCTTCAACAAATTGCAGATTATGAGACGGCTTTGTCTGCGAACGCCACTTCATTGGCTGCAGGATATCTCAATGTCGCTCGAGCTTTGGTGAGAATATCCGCCATGCGAAAGCATGTCGCAGGGGATTGCTTCACAGACCAAATTGATCCGCTGGTGATCAGCATCGCCGAAAATTCCTCGCCGCCAATCATTGACGGCAGACCTCGGCTTCTTATCCTCGGCTTCGATAAGGCCCAACGTGACGATAAGGGTTGGCAGTCCCATTTGGGAAAGTTGAAGTCGGTGGAGATGCTAGGTCCTAATCGAGTGAAGGCTGTGGGAAGCCCTGACCGCAATACGCGGTTTGCTTAACACCTGAGAAAATCTGATGCTTCTCGAAACGCTTCCCTCCCAGTGAGGGGACCTCATCCTTTCGGCCTGCAGTCTAGAGACAGTCAACGACATCGATTCGACTTTACCCCACATCGGTGTTACACAGGCCGCAATTCGGGGCTGGCTCGGCAATTGATTTTGCTCGTTTTTTTCTGCATTCTGCCCATTCCGCCTCTGGGCACCAACCTTTTCAAGTACTTAGGATAGGTTTCCGGCCGCTGCATGTTGCGTCCATGTTGCAACTGATATGCCGCAGTTTTCGGCCATTTTCACTGATGTGCGGCGACTCGACGCGATATGGAACGCGACATGAAAATGCCCGCCACCGTGAGGCAGCGGGCCGGGCAGAGTGTTGTATTTCAGTAGCGGTAACGGTGCCTACGGTGGTGATGCCGGTAGTGGTGGTGATGCCTGTGGTGGTAATAGTACCTGTGATAATAAACAGGGCGGTAGTACCCACCGCCGTATTAGGGGTCGGCATAATAGCCACCACCGTAGTAGCCGCCGCCGAAGTAGCTTCCGATCAATGCTCCGGCGATGAGTCCTGGAAATAGGTCGTCGTCATAACCGCCGTATCCCGGCCGATAGTAGCCGTGGCCATAGTAACCCCTGTATCGCCCATAATTGCCGCCTCCCCAGTGGTGGCGCCATCTAGCGCCGTCTCGAATTTGAATCACGCCGGACTGGGCGCTTTGCGCCTGAGGTACGAAGATTGGTGCGGCATCAACTGGAACAGCGCTTGATAACGCTACAGTTGATATCAGGCCGGCCGCCATGCTGGACAGGAACTTCATGATCAAGTCCTCGCTGATTGGGCCCAACTTCTAGCTACCAACAAAACGTCGCCGATGCGGGAATAGTTCCCTGACTAATGGCCAGCTTGCCGACCAAAAAAGGCCCAGAAGCCAAAGCCGCCGGGCCTTCCGATCGTTTCGCTCACGGAATGATCAGGCTCAGCGTGAACTGCCTTGCTTTCGTCAGCCGAGACGCCGCGGTTGAGCATTTCGCGGACCGGCTTGAGGATATCCGTCGCATAGATCAGCACGTAGCCGATCGACGCCATATTCTGATCCGACACGTTGGTCGGATCTGCCTCATGCGCGCAGATAGCCAGCCGCGCCAGGCGGTCAGGTCGAGCGCGTGGTCAACCTCGTCGACAGGTTCCGAGCCGGGATATACTTGGGTTGAGGGCGGTCTTCACGCGCGCGTTCATATCGCCACCTCGTCCCCGGCAATGCAAAATTCGCGGGTGTTGGCGAGCCAAGCTTTGACCTCGGCCACGTCGGCGCCGCGGCGATGCATCTCCCCGACGTATTCGATCATCGTGTAGACTTGCTCTCGCAGGCATGCGGCGATGTGAGGGGGAAACTCATCCAACTGAGCCTCGACATCGTCCCACCTGCGCCTTCTAGGGAGGGTGGGCGCCGCCAACAAGGTAGCGAGGGGGCTGGCATGATGGAAGCCGCTGCAGCGCCGGCTACGACCGGAACAGAGGCCATTGCGCCGATCAGGACGGCACGTCGTGTCGGGGCGTTGCTCATGCGGGTTCTCTCTTCAGAGCGGGGACCGTCGTGCCGAGCAGCCTTGCCGCCTCATCGGCGAAGGCCTCTTCGAAGCCATAGAGCGCACCAGCGCCGAAGCCAGACAGGACCAGGTACTTCGCGGCGAAGTCCTCGGCTCGACGGGCCTCAATGCCAGCCTGGCCGGCATCATCGTGCCCAACCTCGCCAATGCGTTCGGCATCTTCCTGATGCGCCAGTTCATATCGGGCGTACCCGACGAGTTGATCGACGCCGCACGGATGGACGGCGCCTCGGAACTGCTGATCCTCTACAAGATCGTCGCGCCCAGTGTCGCACCGGCGATCGCGGCGCTCGCTTTGTTCGCCTTCGTCTATCACTGGAACAGTTATCTGTGGCCACTGACCGTGCTGCAGGGCAATGCCGACGCCTACCCGATCGTCATCAGCCTCAGCCGACTACTCAGCTACAACAGAGGCGCGGTGAACACTGGGCTGGTGATGGCCGGCGCGACCCTCGCCGTGTTGCCGCCGCTCATTCTGTTCGTCCTGCTGCAGCGCTTCTTCGTCGATTCCATCGTCGGCTCGGCGATCAAGGGGTAGGTGCGCTCAACAGGCCGCCGAAAGGGCCGTGTCATTTGGCAATGCTGGTGCTTCATTCATTCTCGAATGCCGGCTTTCCCTTTGCGGCCCTTAGCTTGAGGGCCTGTTCACCCTGATCGCTTTTGAGCTTGTCAGCCATCCGGAGCAATGCGCCGATGGCCCAGCCGGGCTGGCAAAAGTCATCGACGTCCTTCGGCGGGAGACAAGTTGATCGTAACTTGGTCGAACCGGCTCGGCCGCGACACCGGGCCTTTCTGAACTGAATGGTAGCAACGAGGGGCGTTCGCCACCGTCCTAGATCCGCATTGCGCCATCAAATCAATCGGGCTCACGCGAGGATGTTGCAGGGCTCCCGTTCGTGGTCTCAAAGGCCTTTAAACGCCTGCTGCGTCCTTCATTCGCGCTAGATACTCAACGCAGATTTCCTCCGTGCGCTTGTGCAGCTCCGCTGTGCGCTCACCTAACCAGACGAGCGCCTCGTCGCTGATGACGTAATGTTTCGAGTAGCGAGCTTTCACATACGCTTCGTTCAGCGTGTTGAACCAAGCGCGATGTCGCTGTTGATCCCGAGGCCAAGCTTCAGACAGCCGTCGATCTTGGTCTTCAGCCAAAGCGCGCAGAAATGTAAGTTTGTGGGACGGCGGACTGTAGTTTGTGAGTACCAGCAGCAGCGTTGCATAGGTATGTTCAATGGCTTGATGAAGTGTGAATGCGGCCGCTTTTCTCCATGCGCCGTCTGTGCGCGACCTATCGAGCTGAAAAGCGAAAGTCTCGAGCCACTGCTTGGCGCCTGGAGCCCTGTCTCGGAAATTTTCTTCCGTGGTCAGGTACGCTGCCTTCGGCGTAAGCGGTTTCGGTTGTGCCAGAGGCTCTTCGTCGAGTTCGTAGAGGACGATGCCCTGGCGGTGGATGTCCGTGAAAAAATACTGCCCCTGTCGCAGCGCCGTGTTCACGAAGCGGCGGCTGTGGACGATGAAGCTGGTCGGCGTCTTGATGGCGCGGTCGCGCTCCAGCCGGTCCTTGG
Source organism: Mesorhizobium sp. B2-3-14 (assembly GCF_006442175.1). Lineage (NCBI taxonomy): Bacteria > Pseudomonadati > Pseudomonadota > Alphaproteobacteria > Hyphomicrobiales > Phyllobacteriaceae > Mesorhizobium > Mesorhizobium sp. B2-3-14. The sequence goes on from NZ_VFVP01000015.1 coordinate 36,007, forward strand.
CCTTGTACCAGTAGGCGAAGTCGGACAGCTTGTTGTTGTTGACGATCACCAACAGATCGAAATCGCTGCGATACCCCTTCATCGTCAGCGGCTCATCGACCCAGTCGCCGCGGGCATAGGAGCCGAACAGGATGATCTTCAGGATGCGGCCGCTCTTCTTCCATTCGGCGGTGCTCTCCGCCAGCGCGTCCTCGAACTCGGCATGCAGGATCTCGACCACGCGGGCGAGCTCCTCCTGCTTGTGCTCCGGCAAGTGGTCGATGCTGGTTTTCATCCTGGTCTGTTCATGGTTTGGTGAATGCTGGCGCGCGGCGACGCGCTGGTTATAGCAGGCTTCGTCATATCGAAAAGACTATGGCGCGTGCATCGGATCACCAGAATCTAGCATGAGAAAATGCCCTTCGCCAAGTCTATGTGGAACGATTGAGTGAGAGTTTGAGGCCGGTTCGCAAGCTTCTGACGTCGAAGCGGCGAACACGGGCATGAGCTTTGATCCGGAGTTATTGCCATCGCCGACCCAATCTGCCATCCTGCCCCCCGGCACGCCGGATTCGATCTGCCAAACTGCTCTGTATCGCGGGCGAAAGACTGGGTGGCCTCATGAAGCCATTGATCGCCATCTGCTCGCAGGATGCCGACTTCTATCTTCTGCTGAGCCACATTCTTGAGGTCGACGGTTTTACTCCCATGCTTGCCGCCTCCATCGACGACGTGTTGGCGCTCGTCTGCGCAAAACCCATCGCGGCGGTGTTGCTGGACTGCAGGGCAGACAACCATTTGGCGGCACAAAGTAGCCGGCTCAAGCAGGATACCGCGGTGGGCGCCCTCCCGTGTGTGGCCCTGGTCCATGCGGGCGCGGAAGCGCAGCTCATCCAGCTCTTGCAGTCAGGGATTGACGAGTGTTTTGTCAGGCCTTTCGCGCCAGCCAAGCTGCTCCAGGACCTGCGCTCCCGGCTCGCCATCGGCCTGACGCCAGAGCCAGCGACGCAGGATGGCCGACCCCTTGCTTACGCCGATGTCGAAATGCGGCTCGATACCCATCGCGTTTCCTGCGCCGGCAAGGAGATCGCGCTCGGGCCGATCGAGTTCAAGTTGCTGCGCCACATGCTGGAGAACCCGGAGAGGGTGCTCAGCCGTGCCGAATTGATCGGCGCTGCCTGGGCGCGCAACCGCGGCGTCGGCGCGCGCACGGTCGATGTCCACATCTCCCAGCTGCGAAAGCAGCTTAGCCAATGTTCTGGGGACGCCGCTATCCGAACCGTCAGGCTCGCCGGATACGCGCTGGCACGCAGTCCGTCCTGATCATCCCAGCAGCTTCCACATCCCGGCTGATGCGCCGCCTGTAACCCCGATATCTTTGGAGTGATCGCCGTGTTCCTTTATCGGTTAGGCTTAATGCTCTTAACATACTAGACAAACAAGGTGTAACGTATATAGCACAAAAGCTTAGTTTGTTTGTTGTTGCGCGCCGGCGCCTAAAATGAAAGTCTCTGGCAGAGTTTACATCAGGATAATCTAATACGTTGTTCTTAGGGGTCGTCTCATGCTGGACGGAGCTGGAATTGGCGTGGCCATCGGCCACCACGGCGAATTGGTTCAGGGCCTGTTCGAGGACGACGGCGCTCGGCTGCGGCGCGCGCTGGTCTCGCTCCCCTGTCGTCAGCTGCAATCGAGGGCCAGGTTCAGCGCAGGCGACGGCGATCTCGTGGCTGTGACGCCGGAATCGTGCGACAAAGCCAGGCGCGCCGCGGAATTGACCATCGCAAGGTTTGGCCAAAGGGGCACCGGCGGGAATCTCGCCATAGACAGCAACGTCCCGGTCGGCCGCGGCATGGGATCGTCCACGGCCGACGTGCTTGCGAGCATCCAGGCTGTGCTGGGGTGGCTGGAGATCGAGGCGGCGTCGGACGAGGTCATGCGCATCGCGGTCAGCGCCGAGACGGCCTGTGACTCCACCCTCTTCAAACAACAGGCGGTGCTGTTCGCCCACCGTGACGGGATCGTCTTGGAAGCTTTCCGCAGACCTCTGCCTCCTGTCGATCTGATCAGCGTCGACACAACGCCGGATGTGACCGTCGACACACTCGAATACCAGCCGGCGCGCTACGATGCCTCGGAAATCGAGACCTTCCGGCCGCTGCGCAGCCTGCTGCGCACGGCCATCAAGCATGCGGATATCCGCATGCTTGGCCGAGTTGCGACGGCAAGCGCGCGCATCAACGAGCGCTTCCTGCCAAAGCCCGGTCTGGACGAGATCGAAGCCATCGGCTGCCGTTTCGATGCTGTCGGCATCCAGGTCGCCCATAGCGGCACGGTCGTCGGACTGATGTTCGATGGGCTCGATCCAAAAGCCTCGGCAAACATCGATGGCGCGGCGGACGCTTTGAGAGGGTCTGGTTTCGACCCGGCAATCTTCCGTCACTGACCACTTTGGGGCGCGGGGAGAAGCATGATGTCTGTCCACATGTTGATGCGCAGGCTGGAAGAATTCGAGGGTCCTCGCCTCGTTCCGCTCAGCGCCACTCTCTTCAGCGCCTCTTTCTTCCTGATGAAGCTTCTACCGGCTCGCTTCATGCTCGAACGCGCCGTCGAACAGGGACGGTTGAGACCGGGAGGGATAATCTGCGAATCCTCGTCTGGAACCTTTGGCCTTGCCCTCGCCATGCTGGCGGTACAGCACGGCTACAGGTTGATCCTGGTCAGCGACTGGGCGCTCGATCGCCATCTTCATCGGCGCCTTATCGAACTCGGCGCCGAGGTGGCGATCGTCGACAGCCCAGCGCCTGCGGGCGGGCTGCAGCAAGCGCGCCTCGATCGTCTGCACGAGTATCTGCGCGATATTCCCGGCAGCTACTGGCCCTCGCAGTACGACAATCGCGACAACGCGCTCTCCTACGGCAAGGTCGCCGAAAAGTTGATCGACAGGGTCGGCAAGGTGGACTGCCTGGTCGGCCCGGTCGGATCGGGTGGTTCGATGAGCGGCACATCGCATTACCTGCGCACGCTGTTTCCCGATCTGCATGCGATAGGCGTCGATACGCCCGGCAGCGTGCTGTTTGGCCAGCCGAGTGGTAGGCTCAACCTGAGCGGTCTGGGCGGCAACATCCTTCCCGCCAATGTCGATCACAGCCAGTTCGACGAGGTCCACTGGCTGACGCCAGTGGAGGTCTTCCAAGCCACCCATCAGCTTCATCGCCAGCACGGGCTTTTCATGGGCCCGACCAGTGGCGCCGCTTACAGGGTTGCCGAATGGTGGTCTCACAACAATCCCGACAAGAAGGTGGTCGTGCTCTTTCCAGACGAGGGCCACCGCTATGTCGAGACTGTCTACGACCAGCAATGGCTTGGAACGATTGCTGGCTGGCCGAGTCCACTGCCTGCCTGCCCGATCACTGTGGCCGCGCCGAGCGAGCCGATGTCAGCATGGTCCCGCTTCTCCTGGAGGCGCAGGACGCTGCAACAAGTCCTGGAGCGGGCCGGTGATGGGCTTAACCCGGGCGGCGGACAAAGCAATGGGTTCTGAGGCTTTCGTGCGCCGGTGATGCAATGGCCGGGGTGTGGTCGGCGCCCCACATGCCATGCCGGTCCGCCACCTCTTCCGGGTCTCGCCGGCCTGTATACCGCCGCAAGCTGCGCAATCCTGTGATGCAACGGCGCCGTACTAGCCCCCATCGATATCCAGCGACAATGATCGCCGGCTGACCGGGCCATGTGAAGCGAGGACGAACCCATGAGATCGCCATCGACATCGGGCGCGACGGCAATTGGGAATGCGCGAGCCTCGTCGATCGTGTCGCGCCTGGACGGGATCAGCCTGCAGCGCGTGGCGCTCTGCGATCGGGCTGCCATCAAGACGCTGCTGCTCGATCCTGAGCAGGAGCAGTTCGCCGGCGACGTGGATGTGGTCTTTGACGGACTGCAAAACAGCCGCTATCCGCAGTTTGAGCACCCCCTGGCCATTGTCGCCGCCGACAAGACGGTCGGCTTCTTCATTCTTCGCGAGAGACTTGCATTGCCCCTCTGGGCGCCAAAGGACGCGGTCACATTGCACAGTTTCCGCGTTTGTCGCACCTTGCAAGGTAGGGGATACGGCCGCGCCGGAATGGATCTGGCGATCTCGTGGGTCCGGCGGAAACGCCCCCGCGTCAAGCAGCTGATGCTTGCCGTCAACATCCGCAATGCCGCGGCGAAATCGGCTTATCTCAAAGCGGGTTTCAGCGACACTGGTCAAATCCTCCACGGCCCAATCGGCGATCAAAACATTCTGACGGTGAGGATTCCACCCGGCTACGGCTGAGCGGCGCCTCGAGTCCCGGCTTTTCATCTCGACAATCCAGGTATACCAGGTATATGCTTATCGAAAGGGAGGAAGCAATGCGGTTCGCTACGCAGCGGTTCGCCGATTTTGTCTGTGATGCCGGGCGCCGGGACCAGCCTGATATGGTGATCGAGAAGACCCAACGCGCCATTCTCGATACGATCGCGGCTCTCCTCGGCGGTGTGCCGACGGACAATGCGCGGCTGTCGCGCATTGCCGCCAGAGCCTGTTTTGGAGCAGGTGCGGCACATGCCTGGTTCGCCGAGGCCGGCCTGCATCCGCTCGGCGCCCTGTTTGCCAATTGCGCGGCCGCGAGTTCGCTCGACGTTGATGACGGCCATTGCCTTGCGGCGGGTCACCCGGGTGCTGCCATCGTCCCGGCCGTGCTGATGGAAGCGGCAAGGCTGGGCAGCGATGGCCGTGATGTGCTCACCGCGACCGCGCTAGGCTATGATGTTGCTTTGCGCATCGCCGCCGCCCGCCGCTTCACCGATACGATGAGCTTTGCCAGCGGCCAGTGGGCTGGCTTCGGCGTCGCGGCCGCCATCGGATGGCTGCGCGGCATGCAAGTCGACCAGCTCGCCCATGCACTCGCGATAGCCGGCGCCGAAGCGCCGCAAAACCTGCCGCAAGGCGATTGCCAGGCAAGCTCCGTCAAGGGCAGCAGCCCGTGGTCGACGGTCTCGGCGGTCTTCGCCGCCGACCGGGCCGGGGCCGGCATGACCGGCTCGATCGATTTGCTGGACCGGGCCCACGCCTATGATGTCGGCGCCCTCACCGCCGACCTTGGCAGCCGCTGGCTAATCGCCGAGACCTACCTCAAACCTTACGCCGCCTGCCGCTATACGCACCCGGTCATCGATGCCGTGCTCGCGCTCGTTGCGGATCGTGATCCAGGGATGCCGATCGACCGCCTCGTCGTGGATATCTTTCCAGAAGCGCGGAAACTGCCCAACGAAATCGCACCGAAGTCGCTCGAAGGCGGACAGTTTTCGGTGCCTTTCGCCGCGGCATTGGCCGCACTGCGCGGCGCGGCCGCCTTCCGCCCCTTGCGTCCGTGCTCGCTCATAGATCCGGAGGTGGTGGCGCTCGCGGCGAAAGTCGAAATCCGCTACCCCCACGACCTGGCCGGGATTTTTCCGCGGCGCACGCCAGCGCGAGTGACCATGGTTGCTGGAGCGCGCGAGCGCGTCATTGACGTGCCCCTACCGCTGGGCGACGCCAACAACCCGATGGATGACTTGGCCTTAGACGAAAAGCTGCACGACCTCGGCCGCGACATCCTTTCGCGTGCCGAGCTCGATCAACTCATCCGGTCCGTGGGTTTGCTCAAGCACGGAGAGATCGCTCCGTTGCTCATTTGCCTGGCGCCTCAACCAGGCGCCGAACAGTGAACGCCCTGCCGCTTATGCATTCGCTTTCCGCTTCGCCCGCGCCGGTTTGGGCGGCGGGGCGGCTTTGCGGCCGAGCCCGATCGATTTCGCCAAGGCGGACCGTTGGGCGGCATAGCTTGGCGCGACCATCGGATAGTCCTTGGCCAAGCCCCATTTGGCCCTGTATTCATCGGGCGTCATGCCAAGCAGACCCAAATGACGCTTCATCGACCTGAATTTTCGGCCGTCCTCCAAACTGACGATGTAGTCGGGAAAGACCGACTTCTTTGGGTTTACAGCAGCGGCCGGCGCTGGTTTGGCGGCGATCTCCGGCTGCTCCAGCTTCAATAGCGCGGCATGCACGCTGGCAATCAGATCAGGCAAGCCTGAGGTCGGCACCGGATTGTTCTGGACATAGGCGGCCACGATCTCGGCCGTCAGACCTATCGGGTCGAAGCTCTCGGTATTGGTCAATTGTAACTCCTGTATTGTCCCCTCGACTTCCCTATTGCGGAATTCGAAGATGCGCAACGACCGGACTTCTGATGGGTTTGGATCAGCAATGAAATGCGCTGCACGCGGATTCGAGACTTCCGCCTGGCAATCAGACGAACAAACCTGCCGGCGCATATCGACCGATTCCAGGTGCCAAAGGCACCGCGCCGGGGTCGACTTGTGATCTGGGCGTTGACTAAGCGGCGTGCCGGCGGCATGCCCGCTCGATGCATAGCCCCGCGAGGCAGCGGAGACCCAGCCTAGCGAAGCCCGGCGCTTAGCTCGCAGGCGCCTGCGAAGTTGGGAGCAGCTTTGATTTCAGCGAGCCGCTGTCTCAGGTAGGTACTCAAGTCCACCTCGCCGCGCTAAACATACCAAACCCCGCCACTGAGGGGACAGTGGCGGGCTTTGTTTGAAAGCTGTTCGACCAACTCTCCGCCGCTCCTGTCCGGGGGGTGTCGAGGGGCGCCACCGAATGAACTTGGGCCGATACAATCGGTTCCCGCCGCAAGCAAAAAAGCCCGCCGGCGTGATCCAGCGGGCGGGTGGTGAAAGGCAGATGCTCCGGTTAGTCGATCGCGCCTGAGACGGTGATCGGCGAAGAAGTCGCGGCCGTAGCATCGGACCAACGTTCACGCTTGGTCGGGATGGGTCTCTGGTAGGTTTTCATCGTCGCGCAGCTCACGCGCCGCCCTTGGTTGGGCCGGATACGATGACCAACTGGGCTGCGATGCTGCCCAAGCGCTCGCGCTTCTCCAGTTCTGGCCATTTGTATGTCTTCTTCCATAGTGGTGCTCATCACGCCTGCGGCGTTGCTGGTAGCAACGACGTTGAAGCCGGCGTTGGTCAGCGCGAAATCGAGGTCAAGCGATATGACAGGCTCGTCTTCGACCACTAGGACTTTGCCGTCATGCATCATGGACCATCCATTATACGTTGGCCGCCCTAACGATGAGAGGATGGCTTAGCTCCGGCCCTGTTTGGGAGATCCCACCAGCGGCAAGTGCAGCCAGGATGATGCACAACGGGCCGGCGTCATGTCGGCTTGTCCAGCGGCGCCCTTCTGGTTGGCGGCTTGTAAGCGCTCACCAGCCTGACGACAGCGGCGTCGACTGTGACTGGAGCGCCCAGGTTCACCGTCACGCTGTTTTCGTCGATGTGGATGACGTTGCCAATCAACTCGATATGCTGCCCCTTCTGTACCTTCGTTGTGTGGTCGATCACCGAGTGGGGTTGGCCATAGGAGGGGATGGAAACGCTCACCCGGTCCTCAGTGACCCGCTTGCGCACGGTGGCGGTGATTACGACCTCGTCGCCGATTTTGATGCCCTTTGCCATAACTATGACTCTGGAGCGGCCAACCATTTCGTCAAGCTACTGCTAATATATTGCGTTTCGCAGCACCAGGGGTCTAGGCTGATCTATGCGCGACAACAAACGCGTCGGCCGCCGGGGCGGCATGAGCTTTCTCTACCCCCACCAGGTGAGTATCCGCTCTGTCTCGGTTTACCGGAAGCTACAAGTGCGCTCCTGGCCTCGCCCCGGAACGTTGTGGCCGAGAGCCATCTGCACCTCGGCCAGGAAGTTGCCCAGCTCCTCGTCCCGCGCCTTGGCGTGCACCGCAGCACCACCGCGGCGGCCTTCTGAATGGCCCACAGTGGGAAGACTGAGCAGATGTGCACCCAGGGGTTGAGCGCTACCTAGCCCGCGGTCGACCGGGAACCGGAGCTCCGAATGCTGGAGCGGCTGCTTTAGCCGTCCGGCCGGCTCCTTTCAGCGTCCAGCAGTTCCTCTTCGGTTATCAGACCGTTGATAAAACAGCTTGAGCAGGTGTGACGCGATGCGCTAGGCCTGCTGCGAGTCAAGGGGCGTGCGGTTCTCGTGAATACAATACGGCACACGTGAGAGAGCATATCGATCTCGCAAGGCCCCAGCACTGACCAGGGTACAACATAACCTTCCTCCTCGAAAGCTACGAAACCCGGACAGTGCGACGGCCGTGTGAATGCCACACTTGATTTGGCTTCATCAAGGGCGGTGTCAGGCGCGGTCCGTGTGTACTCGGGACGTGTGGCTGTCGGCATGGCCGCGCTAGAAAGCCCTATCCTGTCTTCAAGGAGCAGCATCGCTCTGAGCTCAGGACGAGATTGGCCAGTACAAAACCGACCGCAAGCGGTAGTGTTGGACAATCAGGGTCAATTCATCGGCACGGGACATTAGGAGGACGGACGTGACCAATTCCACAGGGGGTTCTTTGGGCGTCGCTGTCATTACCGGCGCATCCTCAGGAATCGGCAAAGCTTTTGCCGAGCGCCTGGCCAGCGACGGCTACGACATCGTGCTCGTCGCCCGCCGACGGGACCGGCTCGAGTCGGTAGCCCGCGAGATCAAGGCCGCTGGCGCCTCCGCGGAAATCATCGTCGCCGATCTGGCGCAGTCGCATGGCCTCGACATGGTGGAGCAGCGAATCCAGGCCGGGGACGTGTCGCTACTCGTCAACAATGCCGGGTTCCAGACTTACATGCCCTTCGTCGACCTCTCGATCGACCGCGCCCAGGAAGAGGTTGCGGTGCAGGTAACTGCGGTCATGCGTCTGTCGCATGCGGCACTTCCTGCGATGATTGCGCGCGGCGAAGGCGCCATCATCAATGTCTCTTCCCTGCTCTGCTTCAGTGGAAGCTTGAAATCCCCGTTCATGCCGAAGCGCTCGGTTTATGCCGCCACCAAAGCCTTCATCACGATGTTCAGCGAGCTTCTCGCGGCTGAACTGCAGGGCAAAGGTATTCTCGTCCAGGCGCTTTGTCCCGCCGTCGTCAGGACAGAATTCCATGATATCGACGGCAAGCCGGTCCTCAGGCCCAATGTGCCGGTGATGGAGCCGGGTGACGTCGTCAACGCATCCTTGGCTGGCCTGCGGCAGGGTGACACGATCTGTATCCCGGCACTGGAGCAAGTGGGTAAGCTCTCCGCTGTCGGGGACGCAAATCGCGCCCTGTTCGATGCCGGTCGCGGGGCTGAACTAGCGCCTCGATATCGCTAATGCCAGGCGACAGGTTGGCTGACGTGTCAGCCCCTTCCTTGGGCTCATGGTCGGTTCCCAGGTCCGAGCGTCCCCAACGCGGACGGGCACCGGTTTGCCGCGCCAAGCGCGGCGAAACTCCGGCGCCAACCTCTAGCGTATATTGGTACTGACCGCCAATGGCCGTTCTGGGCCCGTTCTGTCCCACTTGAGCACCAGAGCCCGGTGGAAGTGCCGCCAGCCGCCGACGCGGCCGTTCACCCACAGGGTGCTCAGCTTGCGCTGTGAACGGGCGGGATAGGCGCAAGCCGCCGTTCGGCGCGGAACACCAAATGCGGCCCAGACGAGACAGCCCGATCGGCTGCGGGCAGGCTGAAGATGATCATCGCCGTTGCTGGTCTAGCGCGTTCTGCATAAGGCGGAAATGCCCTGATGTGACCGCAAGCCGCAACGAAGCTCTGCTAGACTAGTCTGTAGAGGCAATGGCGTTGGGAAAAGCGCGATATTCTGAAGCGCCGCTCGAAGTGCCGACCAGCACGACCGCGGCTTCCCGCCCGACCGTGCGCTGCGCGACCAACTTTCGCAAGCCGGTCAAGGCTGCCGCGCTCGACAGTTCGAGATAAAGACCGTAGCGCGCCAGCCGCGCTTGGTCGTCGTAGGTCGGTTCCTCCTCAACGGCAACTGCCGATCCCCCGCACGCGGCAATCGCCTCAACGGCCTGGTAGGTGACCGTCGATCCGCCGATCGACGTCAAAGCCGAATGACCTTCGAAGTGGCCGCGGTAATCGGCGCCCGCAAGTACCCTTGATATGCGTGCGAAGGGCTCGACGGCATGGATGCGGGGCGGCTCGCCGCTGAGACCGGACCTTTGCAGATCGCGGTAGCCGCGCGCGATGCCCCAAAGCAGATCCGCCCGCGATGTCGGAACGACAACGTCGCTGCATGTCTGGGCGCCAAGCTGAAGAAACAGCTCGAAAGCAAGCGATCTGTAGCCATCCACCCCGAACGGATTGCTGCCTACTGCCGGAACAATGAAGTTGGTGGCCGGATACCAGTCGCCGGCGCGGACGCGATCGGCGAGCACCTGCCAGCGGCGTTGCGGTGTTTGCGCGGCCAGCAAGGTCGCGCCGTGCATTTCGATCGCTCGCCGCCAGTTCGGGTTCATCTCAGGCGTGGTGACGATCACGCAGTCGAGCCCCGCCTGAGCCGCGTAGGCGGCAAGTGACACGCCGGCATTGCCGCTGGAGGCGGCGGCAACCGTCGAGGCGCCGCTCTGCAACGCGCGCTGGACGACAAACCGGCTCATGCGGTCTTTGTGCGACCCGGTTGGATTGGTGCCCTCGTTCTTGACATGGAGCGCGCGGACGCCGACCTCATGTGCAAGCTCGTCCATCCCCACCAGAGGTGTGTTGCCCTCACCCAAGGTCGGACAGGACGGGTAGACCTGCCATTCAGAAGGCCGCTCGAGGCAGCAGGGGAATTCCTCATACTCTATCGCCAGGCTTGCCGGCATGTTCTGTTCAAGACAGGCCGGGCAACCTTCGAAGTAATCCGCCACGGCAAACACGGCGTGGCAGCGAATACAGCGCATCCCACTCACGCGCGGATTGAGCCGAGGCTCCGAGCTAAGCATGTGCCAGCCGATTTGGTCGGGCGTCCAGGTCGGCCATCACCTTGAACAGGCAGTCGCCGGGCTCGGTAAGCGATGGCGCCCTGCGGCACGCGACAAGTCCGGAGCTTTCGAAGAGCAGCGTTTCGGGTTCGCGCGTCGGCAGGTCGGGAAAGTGAATGTGGCCGGCAAGCTGGCCGCCGACCACCTCATCGCAGATATCGGCGGCCGGCTCGAAGATACCACGCTCGCGGGCGTAGACGAAGGCGCTATGGCCTTTGACGGTCATGACCCGCGTCGGCGGAGCCGGTTGGACGACGACCTCGCGCAAGATTCCGTGGCCTTTCAGCAGGCGCTTTAATCCAGATTCGGCGAGCGCCAGACCTTCTTTGGACAAGGTCGCACCGCCGCCAAGCTCGGTGGTTAGAACCAGCGCGCCCCTGTCCTGCGCCGCCGCCGCCAGGGTGGTCAGTCCGCCACCCCCTGTGCCATCGCTGACAAAGCTTATGGGGGCGCCAAACAGCCGCAATAGACGCAGCAGTTGTTCATGTTCCTCGGCGGTCCGCCCCGGCCGCACGAGCGCGCTCGGCACATAATCGAGTGAGCGCCCTCCAGAGTGAAGATCAACGACGATGTCGGCCATCGGGATCAACACCTCGCACACGTAATGGGCGATCATCTGGGTGGGCGAACCGGCGGCATCGCCGGGAAACGTACGATTGAGATTGCCTTGGTCGAGCGGCGATACCCGGCGGCCGGCGGCGACGGCGGGAAAGTTAAGCGCCGGAAGGATGATCAGCCGCCCCGAAACCTGGTCACGGCGGATCTCGCGGGCGAGCTTGCAAAGGGCGATCTGGCCCTCATACTCGTCGCCATGATTGCCAGCGATGAGCAGCGCCGTTGGACCGCCGCTATTTTTAATGCAGACCAGCGGTATGGGTACGAAACCGTAAGCGGACAGGTCGGTCGAATGCGGCAGCCTCAGACAGTCCGACTGCTTGCCGTCGGCCTCGTAGTCAACCGGGGTCCAGATCCGTGTCTCAGCGGCCATGTCTACCTTCTCCATTCAGCGAAGCATCTTGTCCAGGAAAAGCCGCGTCCGCTCCTGGCTTGGCGCGGTGAAGAAGGTTGTCGGGGACGCGAGCTCGACAATGCGTCCCTGGTCCATGAAAACGATCTGGTCGGCGACCTCGCGGGCAAAGCCCATTTCATGGGTGACGCAAAGCATGGTGGTGCCGTCCCTGGCGAGGTCGGTCATGACGTCGAGCACCTCCTTGACCATCTCCGGATCAAGCGAAGAGGTCGGCTCATCGAACAGCATGATCTTGGGATTCAGGCACAGCGCGCGAGCGATCGCGACGCGCTGCTGCTGGCCGCCGGACAGCTGGCTGGGATATTTGTGTGCCTGGTCGGCAACCCTCACCCGTTCGAGATGGTGAAGCGCCATGCCTGCGGCGCCGGTCTTCGATTGGCCGAGCACGCGCTTCAGAGCAAGGGTGCAATTGGCCATCACCGTTAAATGCGGAAACAGGTTGAACTGCTGAAACACCATGCCAATCCCGCGCCGCAGTCTCCGCAATTGCCTGTGGTCTCGACTGAGATCCACGCCACCGACCCGAACCGCGCCTTTCTGAAAGGTCTCCAGGCCATTCAGGCATCTGACGAGCGTCGATTTTCCCGATCCGGAGGGACCGCAAATCACAATCCGCGCGCCCTGCGCCGCAACGAGATCGACGTCCTTCAGAGCGTGAAAGCTGCCGAACCATTTGTTGAGCGCTACCGTCTCCAGCGCTGGCGGCTGGGCGGATTTTGGCGCGCCAGCTGCCTGCCCGATATCGGTGGTTTGGGAGCTGCCCTGTCGCATGAGCTCATTCATCTTCTAGTCGGCCCAAGCAGCTGGCGTTCAATCCGGCCGACCAGCCATGCGACCGCGAGCGCGAGGAGAAGGAAGGCAATGCCGGCCACAGTCAGCGGTTCGGCATAGCGGTAGGTGTCCGAGGCGATATCCAACGCCTTGCCCAGCATCTCCGGTACGGCGATGACGGCGAGGTAGGGCGTAGCCTTCAGGATCGAGACAAAGTAGCTGCCGACCGGGGCCGCGACGTTGCGCAACATCTGGGGAGCCAGGATGAATACCACGATGTCAGTCTGGCTCAGTCCCAGCGCCTTGGCGGCTTCGGCCTGGCCTGCAGGAATAGCGTCGATGCCCGCCTTGAATACCTCGGCGAGATAGCCGCTGAAATAGACGCTCAGTGCCAGTGTGCCGACCAACAGCGCCGGCAGCGTGATCCCGTAGTGCGGCAGCACGAAATAGAGAAAATAGAGCCATGCCAGCACCGGCGTGGACCGGATGAAGTCGATCATGAAGCGCACCACATAGCCGGCAATGGACGCCGCCCGCCTGGTGATCTCGAGGCAGAAGCCCAGCGCCGACGCTCCCGCGCAACTCGCCAGCGCCACGCCGATCGTGGTTCCTATGACGCTGAGGATGGTGGGGACGGTCGAGAGGGCGAATTCGAGATCAAAGGTCACTGGATAACCTCGTTGCCACGCCGATGCGCTGCTCGACCCATCGGCCAAATAGCGCGACTGGGTAACAGACTACGAAATAGGCGAGCAGAAGCGATGTGTAGACGCCGACGGGATTGTATTGGAGCTCGGCGATCTCCTTTGCCCGAAAGGTCATGTCCGTCAGCGTAACGAGGGAAACGAGCGCCGTTCCTTTAACCAGCTGGATGAACTGGTTGATGAAGGTCGGTGCCATCCTGGTCAACGCTTGAGGGAGTTCGATCAATACAAGGATGTGGCGTCGCGGCAGGCCGAGGGCCGCGGCAGCTTCCATCTGCCCCCGGTCTAGCGACTGAAGTCCGCCTCTGACGGCCTGGCTGGCGTATCCTCCCGCATTGAGCCCCAGCACCATGGCGCTGACAATAGTCGCTGGCATTTGGATACCAATGATAGGGAGCGCATAATAAAAGACGAACAGCAGTATGATGACTGCGGAACTGCGCCAGAATTCGATGATGGCGCTGACGGCGATGCGGGCGATGCCGCGTGTCAGATACTGCGCCACGCCGAAGATCAAGGCGAAGGGCACGGCAAACAGCAGGCCCAGTAGGGTTACCGTTGCCGTGGTCCGGAAGCCGGCGAAAATTCCGACCAATATCTCAACGATAGTCACGCCTGCACATCCCTGATCCTGCCGCTCCGTGCTCCGAGAGCCTGACCGTCCGCGCTGATGCCGCGACGTGTCTTGCCGCCGATCCCCGGGGCGTCCGGTCAGCCCTGCCCCGCGCAAACCTGCTCACTGGTCAGATCCGGTGCTGCCTCCTCATGGCTGAAGCCGTTCTTGGCCATGATGTGGGCCAGGGTTCCGTCGCTCTTCAAGAGTTTGAGACGAGAATTATACATGTCACGAAGGTCGCCATCCTCCTTGCGGAAGGCAATAGCTGAATAGCCGAAGCGTTCCTTGCCGTTCTCCTGCAGGCCTTGGAACGGCAATGCGCGTTCGATGCCGTTGACATTTGGGTCGGACAAGATGCGAGCCACCGTCGGCGCTGAAAATGCGGCGACGTCGATCCTGCCTGTGAGCAGAGCCGAGACATTCGACTGTATGTCGGGAAACAGCAGCATCGTGCTTTCGGGGACACCGGCGGCCGCAGCATTCTTGGCCGTCACGCTGCCTCGCCCAATCCCAAACCTTATCTGAGGATTTGCTGCGATCTGAGCATAGCTGTGGACGTTCTTCGGATTGCCCTTGGCGACCAGGGCGGCGTCGGCGATCTTCAGATCGGGGTCGCTGAAGGCGACGAGCTCACATCGTTGCGGCGTGATGGCGAGTCCGGCCGCGATGGCATCGAACCGCTGCGCCGTCAGGCCGGGAATAAGGGCGCCGAACTCGGTGACCACGATTTCCACCCGATCGACGCCGAGGCCTTTGAACGCAGCTTTGATCAGGTCGGGGTGAAAGCCTTCCGGCTCGCCGTCGGCACCGCGGTATCCCCACGGCGCGCCATTCGAAATGCCGATCACGACCTTGCCCTCGCGCAAGACCCGCTCACCTGTCGTTTCAGCCCTGAGGCTGTTCGCGCCTGCAACGAGAATAGCGCAGGCCGCCGTAGCAGCAGTTGCCATTTTCCTGAGCAGTCCGACCGTGTTGGGCATGCGGTGTTCTCCACGTCAACGTCGAGGTAGACAGGTAGACCAGGTATATCAGGTATGTCAAGATCAGGTGAAGGATAAGTTTTATTTTTGTTAAATCCGCGTTCGGCGCTCCGGCCTGCGTGGGGATGGACATCGCCTTATCGTTGCGTTAGGTATTCCTAGTATACCTTGCGAGGGCGAGAATGGCCGGACAGATCGGGACTGCTCTTCATGAAACCGTACGGCAGGAGATCACGCGCCGGGTGCGGGATGCGCAATACGGTGCCGGTCAGCCGCTGCCTTCCGCCGCAGCGCTGGCCGAGGACTTTGGCGTCAGCGCAATCACCATCAAGCGGGCGCTGCGGGATCTTCAGTCGGCCGGAATCCTGCGGTCGGTACCCGGGTTGGGGACCTTTGTCCGGGAGCAGCGACGGTTCATTCGCGATCTCGATTTTTCTCTTACCTCCTATGACAACGCCCTGCGGCTCGGCCTGAAGCCGTCCATTCAGCTCATCTCGTTGACGCGCGAAAAAATACAAGACCCAGCCTTCGACGTGCTTGAGCCGCCCACTGGATTGATGCTGTGCGTGCGCAAGGTGATCTTAGCCGACGACACACCAATCATGTATGACACATCCTATCTGCCTCACCCGGTGAGCGATCAGATGCTTGAGGAGTTCAGGGACAAATTCATCGGCGATGTCCTGCGCGAGCACGGCACGCGCTTCACCAAGACCAAGCTGCTGATCGATGCCGCGCCGGCCTCGAATGAAGCACAGCAGACGTTCGCGCTTCCGAACGGATATCCGACCCTTCGTCGCCTCTACAGGCTGAGCACCACCGAAAGGTCTGTTTCGGTGTTCGGCATAACCGAATCTCCGTTCGACCGGCTGGCTTGCGTGGTCGAAATCGACGCCGATCACGCAACCCCCAAGCGGCGGACGAGAACCGACCCGGCGTCCGGCTGACGCGACGAGCTTTAGATCAGGAGCAGGCAATCATGCTTCCAGTTTCACCCTCACCCGATGTTGCGGTGGCCGAGCTGACCAGGCGGCTTGCCGCGGTGCGACGCGAGATGGCAGACGAAGATATTGACGCGCTGGTCCTCACCGACCAGAAGAATGTCGAATACTTCACCGACTACAGGACCTTGTCCTGGGGCTATCACTCGCGCCCCTTGTTCCTCGTGATAGACCATCAGGATGTCCGCGTCATCGCCAACAGGATCGAGACCAGAAATCTCGAAGCGCGGCACCGACCCTTCGCGATCGTGTACTACGCGGGGTATCTGGCCGAAGGCGCGCAAACCATCGTCGAAGCGGTCCGAACCGGCGACCTGGCCGCCACTGCACGGGTCGCGGTTGACTATGGACAGGACATGGCCGGTCGCGGTTCGCTGGAGATCGTCGACGGCTTGAGGGCGCGCGGGCACAGGCTTGAGAGCGCGGTCGATATGCTGTGGCGAACGCGCATGATCAAATCGCCGTTCGAAGCGGATCTAAAGCGCGTTTCCTTCGAGATCGTCAATGCAGCTTTCGACGATGCTGTTTCGCAGGCGCGTCTCGGCATTACCGAGGTCGAGCTTTCCCGGCAGATCCAGGCCCGCATCATCATGAACGGCGCCGACCGTGCCGATCCGATCGCCATGACATTCTGCAGGGGCGAGTTCAATTACGGCCGCCCGCCAGGCCTGCATCCCCTGCAGGCTGGCCAGTATGTGTGGACGGATTTTCGCTCGACCTATGGGGGCTACCCTGCCGACAGAAACCGCATCGCTCGCGGCGGGGCGCCGGAAAACTGGGAGATAGAGGCCTACGAACGAACGCGTGCGCTGACCGTGGCCCTTGCAACAAGCGTCAGGGCCGGGATGACGTGCGGGGATGTTTTCGGCGCCTTCGAGCAGCTTTGGTCTGACGCCGGCCTTCCGCCCGCCTATGGGCTTGTTTCACGTATCGGGCACGGTGGAGGTCTCGATGTCACAGAACCTCCGTCCATCTCCAAGGCCAATCCAGAAACGATAAGACCTGGCATGATCTTGCACCTGGAGCCCAAGCTGGAGATCAATGGCGCTGTCTTCCAGTTCGAAGAGGTCATCTATATCCGCGAGGCCGGGGTCCAGTTTTTGAGTGAGCTCTCTCCAGAGCAGTTGCCAATCATCAACTGAACTGAGTTGGCTGGCCCACAGATGTGCGGGACCAGCAAAGCACCCGCGTGCTGAGGAGCTGACTGTCGTCAGGCCAGCGACAGGAAAAAGGTCGAAGCCGGATGTTTTGCAACCCCGGTAGATGGTTGGTAAACGGGTGCGCACGAGGGACCAGCAACCTACCGAGCGACCCGCCGAAACGCGAGCGACGCCATGAAGCCACTGATCATCATATGCTCGGATCACGCGGAGTTCTATCTGATCCTGAGCCACATTCTTGCGGTGGACGGCTTTGAAAGCGCGTTAGCAACCAATGTCGACGAGATGCTCGAGTTGGCCGCCGAACTGTCCGTTCAGGCCTTGCTGTTGGACTGCCGGCCGGACAATCAGATGGCGGATAGCTGCGCCCGGCTTAGACAGGATGACAGGACCAGTACCCTTCCAGTCATCGCCTTGATTGCGCCCGGTGCGGAACCCCAACACATTGTGCTGCTGAAATCGGGAATCGATGAGAGTTTCATCAGACCGCTGGCGCCAGCCAAGCTGCTGGACTACCTGCGATCCAGGCTCGGAGCCGACCGGCGCTCGCGATTGCAACTGCAGAGCGCGCTATCGCTGAGCCATGGCGACATAGAAATGCAGATCGACACGCATCATGTACGCTGCAGCGGTCGGGAAATCGAGCTGGGGCCGATCGAGTTCAAGCTGCTGCGGCATATGCTTGAGCGCCCGGGGAAGGTGCTCAGCCGTGAAGAACTGATCGGGGCTGCTTGGCCCAGCAATGTCTATGTCGGCCCGCGCACGGTCGACGTTCACATCAGTCGGCTAAGAAGATCGATCAAGCAGTCTCCTCACCACGACGTCATTCGCACCGTCAGACTGGGTGGATATGCGCTTGAAAGCCCAACAGGCTAGAGCGCTTCTTCCGTGCCTCAACGGCCGGGCGGCCGAACGGAACCCGAAGTAATGAGGCCGCGCGGTTGATGGCCAACCATAGAACCGTGTGTCGGCCGAAATCGAGAGTCCACCTTGTTGGGCGAGCGCGACTGCTCCGTTGCCTCCGGAATATTTTTGTCCCGCCAATCGGATTCGCTCCGCGCGCCCGCGGTCCCTCAGATATTTTGCGTCTCCCAATGGTTCGGCAGGCCCAGGGCAGATTTTCCCAGCCTGGTGGCTCGCGCCTTCTGAGCCTGCGGCTCGAGAGCCTGGTGATGGCAACTTCCGGGTTGACGGCGAGGCTCCGCCAGCGGCACCCAAATTTTCGACGCCATGGAACTTTGCCGAGAAAGCAAGGTTCACGCCTTGGCGATGGCGACCGGGCCTGTCGCGATCTCGGAAAGCAAGGAAAACCTGGCCCAATGGGAGCAGCTTGCTATGAAACACCAGACACTTGAACAACTGAACGTTATCGCGGAGGTGAACGCGGAATATCCAGCAATGACTCGTAGGCAACGCCTTGAGCGCTGGGCAAACCTCCTTGAACACCAACCAGATCGATGCCTTGGAGCGCTCCCGGGCACGGAATATATGAGCCCCCATGACCGCAACGAAGCGCGTTGCCTTTCGTCGCCGATCAGCGTTGCGTTCGAAGACCCAATTCTGAGGGCGCAGGGCCTGGAGGACGATACTTATGGTGCGGCCCGGAAGTTTTTCGAACTGTCCAACTGGCAATTGCACGACATTGTTTGCCATTGTCATGTCGGCGCAACGATGAAGGCCGGATGGGTAGCACTTCGTGTTCGCGCCGCTATGAATGGCGGCATCTTTGCAAGGCTGGGTGCGTTGCTTAGGCCTTGATGAAGGGATTCGACGGGGCTCATTCCTCAAGTCGAGATGCTCGACCACCGCCGAAGCGTCAGCGGCGGCCGCGGAGGTCGTGAGCGACCAGGCGCCGCTCACCTGTCACCTGGGCGGAGATGAAGAGAATCGGTGCGCCCTCACCACCGCCGCCGACAGGTTCGTGCGCCCACTTGGTCCACGCCCAGTGTCCCCGCCTGAAGCGGCTGGATCAGGGATTCGGCGGATACTGAGGGATCAAGCCAGCCCCCCAATCGTTCCGCCCTAGTACGATCCGCCGATCGTGATACGCGGCTGTGTCCGGACCGGGCCTCCCCAACGTCGTCGGTCTGGGCCAGATCCCCGCCGCGATCTGGTCCCAATCAGGCAAGGCTGTATCCGCGCTTGGCCACGCGAAAGGACTACCATGCTCAATCGATTATCAGTCGTAACGTTAAGCACATGGATGTATTGACTAAAATATTTTCTCGATTTCCGCATACTGTTACATAGGCCGTCAAAAGTACCGGCCTCCGAACCATTGGCTTTTTCTGCCAGATCGCGAAAATTGTGGTTCCACCATCTATCGGCAGGCACGGCGGCGACAACACCCCGAAAGTCACTTCGGCCGCACCGCCGTCTCTACGCTAGACAACGCCGGCCACGATTCAGCCTCTCGGAATTATAGCGTCACGTGCTTGGTTCGCCACCCCCCTCCCTCAATGGGATGGCTATCGCGCGAGGGCTAGGAGAATTGTAAACTTCATGCTACATATCTCGCTACTCTGTAGTGTGAAGGTTTCAAAATGCCTACACCACATAACCCTCCCGCCGCTGTGCGGCGCGTCCTGCGCAAGCTTGGTGCAGACATCCACGATGCCCGTCGGCGTCGGCGGCTGCCAATGGCTGTCGTCGCAGAGCGCGCCTTCACGTCCCGCTCGACCCTGCAAAAGGTCGAGGCTGGGGACACCAATGTCAGCATCGGCATTTATGCAGGTGTCCTTCAGGCGCTCGGCCTGCTCGACGGTCTTGGCCAGATAGCCGACATAGGCAACGACCCGGTTGGACAAGCGCTGGCCAGCGCGGAACTGCCCAAGCACGTCCATCTCAAGCGAACAGTCGGATCATCTCGCGATGGCTGACTTCGAGGTACATATCGCCCTGGACGGACGCACGCGCCCTATCGGCCTGGCGAGGAGTAATCGCGTTCGAGGCACGGAGACTATCCTTTTTGAATACGATGGCGCGTGGCTCGCCAATCCAGACCGGTTCTCGCTTGAGCCCGCCCTTGCCCTGACCCGCGGTGCCTTCGCCCCTCCTGCCGGACTGGTGACTTTCGGCTCCATAGGAGACTCAGCGCCCGACACATGGGGGCGCCGTCTTATGCAGCGCGCCGAGCGCCGTCTTGCAGAACGCGAAGGTCGCGCCGTTCGCACCCTTGCGGAAAGCGATTACCTGCTGGGCGTCGCCGACGAGACCCGCCTGGGTGCCCTCAGATTCCGCTGGGCAGGCGAAGAGGCGTTCCAGGCGCCTATCCGCGCCGGCGTCCCCGCCCTGATCGAACTCGGGCGGCTGCTGCAGATCACCGAACGGATCCTCCGGGACGAGGAGACGGACGAGGACCTTCAACTCATCTTCGCCCCCGGCTCTTCCCTCGGCGGCGCCAGGCCGAAAGCATCGGTCATCGACCAGCACGGACACCTCTCCATCGCCAAATTTCCGAAGGAGACAGACGACTATAGCATGGAGACATGGGAGGAGATCGCGCTGCGGCTGGCCGAGCAGTCCGGCATTACCACGCCGCATCATGAGCTAATCGAGGTTGCCGGCAAGGCGGTGATGCTGTCCCGACGCTTCGATCGTTCCGACTCGATCCGCATTCCTTTCCTGTCAGCGATGGCCATGATGGGCGCCAAGGACGGTGAGCGCGGCAGCTACCCGGAGATCGTTGACGCTCTTACGCAACATGGCGCGCAGGGGAAGACCGACGCTCATGTCCTCTATCGGCGGGTCGTCTTCAACGTGCTGATTTCCAATGTCGACGACCACCTGCGCAACCATGGCTTCCTTTGGCTCGGCAAGGCGGGATGGTCTCTCTCTCCCGCCTACGACCTCAATCCTGTGCCCACCGATCTCAAGGCGCGTGTGCTGACGACGAACATCGACCTGGACGAGGGCACCTGCTCGCTCGACCTGCTTGAGGCGGCTTCGGAGTTCTTCGGCCTCACACTGCAGCAGGCCCGCGCAATCGTCAAAGAGGTCGCGACCGTGACCGCGACGTGGCGTGAAACCGCCAAGGCGGCGGGCGCCCGCTCTGCAGAGATTACACGGATGGCCAGCGCCTTCGAACACGACGATCTCAAGCGGGCGCTGGCGCTATGACCCGAACCTGCACCTACAACTTCACGCCTCCGTCATTTGACCCGTCCCCGGCGCGACCATCGCGCTGGACCTCTCCGAGATCGAAGACGCCGGCATTCGCGAAGTGCTTCAGACGATCTCTGACCCGGCACGCGCGCTATATCTCGGCACGAGCACTTCACAACTTCACAACGCGTATCAGACGTTCAGAGCAATGGCCATTTCACCTCACGCCGATTCCAGCAGTCTGAAGCCGCGCCTTGGCTACGAGACCAGCCCTTGGACTCCGTCATTCGGACTCTAGGCGCTCCATAAAAAGAGGCAGGCCCGCCCCATGAGGCCACGGGCTGAGTTTCACTTTTTAATAGAATCCCGCGAGGCTGGGCGGACTATTGGCCATTGTTCCGGCACGTCGATTATGGCGAAAGACAAGGGGCGCTCATTGTCGGCCTGGCGACAATTTCGTTCCAGGCCTAAGTGTTCCTTAAGGACGGTGTTGGCAGTTGTTCTCGATCGTCAACACCGGGAAACTCTTCACAATCCAAGCTTGGTTTTGCCGTTTTGCCAGCTGACCAATGGCTGGCCTGCCCGAGATCTTAAACTGGATACCTGTTTCGCTGATCTTAAGGGCTCAGGCTATGCCGTGATGGTCAGCGCCGCCTGAAAAGCCCGTCACCGTCAGGGAGCGGGCCGAAGAGTGGACGAGTTGTTCTCTGTTGTTATTCTGCACCAGTTCCAGGTGGTGCATTCCTCCCGCTCGTGGTCGCCGCGCGCGTCTGCACAATGCGCTTGCGAGAAACGGAGCCTAGCGTCGCCGCCGTTCCATCTTCAGTCGCTGGTCGAAACCCTGTCCACATTGGCCGTGGGTGCATTCGATCCGGGTCGAGAAATTGCGAGGCCCCGCATAAGCCGGCCGCGTCCGGGCCAGTAACGGTCGCGGACGCGCTGCTGCAATGTCGGCAGCCCGGTCACGCCGAGCATTACGACGTGCCGACCTGCACCATTCATTTACGATATTAGCTCAGACTCATAAGTGGCCATGCTTGGTTTCTTGTACATGCCTAAAGCCCCCGGTGCACTCACCGAGCGCCGGGGGTTTTTGTTACGCCCCTACGGCTGGCCTGGAGGCAGGACCCTCATCCAGCCCCAAGCGTAGCCGCTGGCTTTGCGCATAGGACAGCGCCAATGATTCCAGTCTAAATGAGCGGGTGAGTTCCCGGTCCTTCTCAAGCACGCGTACGAACCATTCTCCGCCGCCCTCGAACACTTCGATGCAAGGCAGAACCTTGCCGTTCAGCATCACGACCACGCTATCCACCACAGCCTCCCTGGAAAGCGACGGGCAACGTCGATTTCA
Source organism: Mesorhizobium sp. B2-3-14 (assembly GCF_006442175.1). Taxonomy (NCBI): domain Bacteria; kingdom Pseudomonadati; phylum Pseudomonadota; class Alphaproteobacteria; order Hyphomicrobiales; family Phyllobacteriaceae; genus Mesorhizobium; species Mesorhizobium sp. B2-3-14. The sequence goes on from NZ_VFVP01000015.1 coordinate 58,601, forward strand.
AATAAGTCCGCCGCAATCGGTATTTCAATAAAAAGACATCCCGAGTACTTTCTGGAGGTTCAAGGCCCCAGCGATCATCTTCTGACGATCCAGTCTATCAAGCCGGATTGAAGCCGCTTACAGCCGGTAAACTCGTAAACAAGGGTCTGGGCGAGGTCGCGCCATTGACACTCCGGTGCCTTCGCTTCCAAAACCAAATTCTGAAAGACGTTGCGGAGAATGTCGGCATCGAACGCGGACACCGGGTGTTGCTCAACGTTTCTGTTCGCCTCGTCTATATTGCGCTGGCGCAACCGCTTAAGAAGGGCGCGTGATGCAGCAACTGCCCGCCTGGACTGGTCCAGATCACGACGAATTGACGCGATGTCATTTATTGAGCGGTGGCGCGAGGTCAAGGTGGCGTCGATCATCGCCCGCGCGATGTCTGTACGGGTTTCGATCATAGCTACCTCCCAATAGCTAAGATTGTAAGTACCTCTTTCTAAAGCCGATCCGCGATGCATTCAATGTCGGCTTGATACGAAGGGGCGTGTCGATTTCAAATTTATGTGTAGCTGCCTTGAATTTGGATTGGGTAGAATTGCCAATCGGGAAGCGTCTGGTGATTGTTGTCGCCGCGACCCTGCCGACGGCTCCGAACGCCCCGGCAACCGCTATCCCTAGTCCGTCGCCGAGGCCCACATTGTATCCATAAGCGTCTGGCCTGAAGCCAATCGCCCTCCGAGCAGTTGCACGATTTTCGGAGCTTTCCGCAAACTTGCTATGCCTGAGCCGATCGTTGATCTTGACGTTCGTCAGGTGGAGAACCGTTGCATCCGCGGCGCTGAGCTTGGATTTTAGGGCGCTTGGAGCTGCCCTGCGCATGCGGTGAGCGCAATCGAGAAGACAGCCCACAAGCACCATCGAACCGATCTCAATCCGATCACCTGCCCCTTTTTCCATCCGCGCGTTCAGGCGAGCGGGTTGTGGTATTCGACTGGAACCGACCCTTCGCGACGCAGGGAGGTGCCTTGGACCGAGGGCGTGCGCATCAGACGCAGCGCGACTCGCTTGTCAGCCGCTTCGAAAAGCACCTCATAGAATCTCGTCGTCGCCCGCATCACCTCGGCCGGCGTGCCGGTCGCAGGAGTCGCTAGGGGCAGGGTCCGCATCATCACGCAGTCGGGTTCAGGTTAAAGGCCTCGTAGTAAGACGCCGGCCTCTTGAACAGCCAATCCAGTGAACTAAATCATGACCGCCGGCGCCATCGGGGCCGGTATGCCGGCCGGAGAGCATCCGGCGGCCGAAGACCTTGTATCCATATTGCTCAAAGGAGGATGTGGCTATGAGAACCACTCTCGACTTTTCTCCCCTGTTCCGGTCGAGCATCGGCTTCGACCGAATGCTGAACGCGCTGGAGGCTGCGAGCCGCGTCGAAACTATCGACAACTGGCCTCCCTATGACACCGCCAAGACTGGCGAGGACGACTACCGCATCACCATGGCGGTGGCCGGTTTCTCGCAGGACGATCTGACCATCACCCAGGAGCAGAACATGCTCATGGTGTCGGGTCAAAAGGCTGGTGAGGACACCGGCCATTATCTGCATCGCGGTATGGCCGAGCGTTCTTTCCAGCGCCGCTTCGAGTTGGCCGACCATGTGAAGGTCATAGGCGCAAGCCTAGTCAATGGCCTTCTGTCGATCGATCTCAAGCTCGAGATTCCCGAGGAAATGAAGCCCCGCAAGATCAAGATTGCGGCCGGCGAGGCGCTGCCCAAGGTCGAGACGAAGCAGATCGAGACCGAGAAGCAGGCCGCCTAAAGCCGCCCCCAAAGCGCACATTGGGCACGGCGTTGGGCACTCCCCGGCGCCGGCGGGAAAACAAACGAACAAACAGAAGGAGAAGAACAATGAATGTCCGTGATCTGATTCCCTGGAACCGAGGCAACGGCAACCAGGCTCCAACTGTGTTCCGCGATAGCGAGCGCGACCCGTTCCTGTCGCTGCATCGCGAGGTGAACCGGCTGTTCGACGACGTCTTTCGCGGCTTCGGCTCGAACCTTCCCTCTTTCAACACTCCTTCCGCCTTCAGCGGCGGTTGGCCGAGCGTCGAGATTTCCGACAGTGAGAAGGAGATCAAGGTGACAGCCGAGATACCTGGCCTCGAAGAGAAGGACATCGAAGTCCTGCTCGACGACGGAGTGCTGACCTTGAAGGGCGAAAAACACTCCGAGACGGAGGACAAGGACCGGCAGTTCTCCGAGCGTTTCTATGGCCACTTCGAGCGGCGCATCCCACTCGGCTACGAGGTCAAGGACGACAAGGTCGACGCGCGCTTCAGCAATGGTGTGCTGACCGTGACCTTGCCCAAGAGCGAGAGAGCGCAGTCGCAGGTCAAGCGCATCGCCATCAAGAGCTAACCCGTGGCAGGCGCCGGCGGCGGGCAGCTGGCCGCCGCCGGCAGCGTCCTTCAGGCAGGCAGGGATGAACACCAGACAGGTCGACAGACCGAACCAGGTTATAACCCACAGGGGTGGCCGTCGAACGACAACCTGCACAAGCCTTTCGATGAAGCGCTCGCTCTTCCCGGACGATGCGGTCGCGCGCATTGCGCATTGTCGTGGGAAAGCGGAGACGGGACAGTAGGCAGTCGCCACGCCGATCAGCCATTGGCCGTCGCACTGAGACCGAGGCTCTCGTGCCTGAACCATCCCCGTCGGCGGCAACCTCGCATTCGAGCGCGAGCAGCGCGCCTCCGCGTCTCAGCCGACGGCAGCGCTCTCATCGAGGCAGCGAGAGTCGAAATGGGCATGGGCACGGCGACGGTGCAGATCCAGCATGCCGCCAAGCGCCCAAGCCTATGGATCGACAAGGTCTCGTTCGAATACCGGCAGTATCATTGCCGCGGTACAGCCCGCCGTCGAAAAGCTGCATCGCCGATTGCCCGCCAGCGCGATCTTTACGGAGTTGGCGAGAGCGAAGCTGGCGAGACCTACGCAGGGTTGTCCGAGCTCGATCGCTATCTCGAGCCTGACGAGAGGATTTAGGCATTCGTGTCGTTCCTATCCGTAGGCGGGAACGAGCCGGGTATCTCGCACCGGAAGCTCCATGTCGAACTGCAACCCATCGGGGTCGTAGACTAAATTGATCTTCGCCTGGCACTGCACAGCGACAACTTTTTCCAGCAGTACCGTGCCAAAGCCCTTTCGCTTTGGTTCTTGCACTGTAGGTCCATCCCTTTCTCGCCAATGCAACGCAACGACCCGGTGATCGCTGGCCCGTTCGATCGACCAACTTACCTCAACCCGCCCGTTCGGCCGGGACAAAGCTCCGTACTTGGAGGAATTGGAGGCGAGCTCGTGAAATGCCATGCCTACAGGAATGGCAATGTCGGCGACCAGCGCTACATCGGGCCCCTCAAGCACGACCCGTGAAGAGCCGCTCGTGTCGTAATGGCGAAGTTCTCCCTCAAGAAGCTGGCGCAAAGACGCGGTCTGCCAGTAGTCGTCAGTCAGAATGGAATGTGTGTCCGCGAGGGAGACAATTCGTGCCGAAAAGTCGCGGACAAAGTCTTCCACCCGCCCGCTCGTTCGCGCTGTGGCGCTCATCATGGCGCGAACGTTGGCAAGAGTGTTCTTTACCCTATGATGGAGTTCCCGGATCAACAATTTCTGGCGATCAGCCACTTCTTGCTTCTGTTCGATGTACGACTTGACTTCTAACTGGCGGCTGCGGGCACGCAGTGCCGAGCGGACCGAGTTGACCAAGCTCGAGGCCAGGAACGGCCGTTCAAGGACGATCAAGTGCCGGTCGAGAAAATTTAGCCGCTTGTCGAACTCCGTCTCCCGCATCACCAGCAATACGATCGGATAGTCCGACCAAGCCGGCTGCATGTCGAGCCAGGCTGCCAACGCAGTACGATCAGCGTGAAGCAAAGCTTCCTCGGTGACGACGAGACATCTGGCAGTCTCGAGTGCTGCCACCACCTCATCAAGGGTTTTGCAGATATGTGTAGAGATCCCGCTTTCGGCGAGAATGGAGGCCGCTAGCTTGGCATCTCGCCCGAGCGGAGCAAGGATTAGCACGTCTCCCTCACGGGCGTTCATGCCCGGTCCTTGTCGTCCAGAAGTTCCGAGGATTTTCCCTCGAAAAGTGGCACGCCCGTCAAAATTCCCCGGAACTCTGCCAGTGGCTCTCCCACAGCAAGACCTTGGTTACCGATCCTGAATTCCCGGATGGTGTCCTCATGCGGCCCGACCCGTTTCTTGACAACAGAGATCGCGCGTCGGAGCCGACCGCCGCTCTCAAAGAACCTAAGCAGCATAACCGCATCGCAGAGGTAAGTGATGTCAATCGGGACGGACATGTTGCCAATGAGCCCGTGATTGGCAAGCAGCAGAATGGTCACAACGCCTTTGTGATTGAGGTAAGTCAAAATTTCATGCATTTGCAGGACAAGATACTGTTGTTCCGCTAGGGCGTTTAAGTATCCGGTGAGGCTATCGATGACAACAATGCGCACGTCGGACAATTCGACGGCCTTTTGAATCAGGGTTGATAGTTCGCCCGGCGACAAATCGGCTGGATCAATCTGTTCGAGGAGAAGCGCCCCTTGGTCAACAAACTTCTGCAGATCCAATCCAACACCGGCAGCACGCGTCAGAAAGATCCGTTTGGTTTCGTCGAATAGGAGCACCAGCACGCGCTCACCCCGCAACAACGCAGCATGGCCATAGGATGAGGCGATAGTGGATTTCCCAACACCAGAGGGGCCAATCAACAGGGTGCTGGTACCCCTAGCGAGCCCGCCTCCCATGAGTGCGTCCACAGAACTGTCGCTGAGGGCTGGGGGACCGTGCAATCCTTCTTCGTGTTCGGCCGCGACAAGCCGCGGAAACACAATCACTCCGCCGGGGCGGATGACAAAATCATGGAACCCACCTCGGATCTCGACACCGCGCATCTTGATGACCCGCAGACGGCGGCGCTCACTGCCATAGATTGGCGATAGCTGCTCCATGCGGATCACGCCGTGGCTAATGGAATGTAGATTGAAGTCGTCATGCTCCGCGGTGAGATCATCTAGAAGCAGGACCGTCGCGTCGTTGAGCAAGAAAAAGCTTTTCAAGGCCAGAACCTGCCGCCTATACCGCAAAGAACCTTGCGAAAGAAGGCGAATCTCCGAAAGAGAGTCGAAAACAACTCTACCAGGCTTCAGCGTTTCTATCTCCGCCAGCGCGGATCGAACGGTTTCGCCGAGTTCCAGGTCGGAAGAGTGCACCAGCGTCTGCAACTGTGATGGATCGAGGCTCAATTCCGGAGGCACAAGTTCAAGGATTACGATGCCGTCGAGGGTCCAGCCGTGACGAGTTGCGACCGCAAGCAACTCACGTTTGCTCTCAGAAAGGGTGATGTAGAGGCAGGTTTCGCCTGCCGCGACGCCTTCGATCAAGAACTGCAGGCCGAGCGTCGTCTTGCCTGAGCCTGGACGTCCTTCGATTAGATGCGATCTGTATCTGGCATATCCCCCGCGCAGGACATAGTCCAATCCTGGTACGCCAGTCGGTGTCGGTGCCGCATCATCCTGGTCCAAGTGGCCCCCTTTGTGGTCTGGTGGACCGCCAACAACGGCCGGTTTTCTTAAAGGTTCCTATGAGGCAATCCTGCGCCCGACGGGCGCTGCGAGTTGTCGTAAAGCCGCTCATCGGTAGACCATCTCGGACGTCACTTAACGAGGTCGCCTGGTGTTTTGCCCGGTCAACAGGGCCGACATTATTCAATAAACTCAAAGCGTCGCGGTCGCATTAGCTCCCGGGGTTCAATCGGTTGCTATTGAACGAGCAACAAGCCGCCGCCAAAGCATCCTGGCATTGCCTAGACCGGCAGGTTTCCGATCCTGCCCTACCCGAACGAGCCTGCGAGTGGTAAAGAAGCAGACGCGCCCCAGGATGCAGAATGCAGAGGCAGTCGTGCGCCTCCCAAAGGTGCGACCGCGACGGCGCGTCCTCGCTATTGCCAGGATCGCTCTACTTGCGACGACGACATCGAAGGAGGCGCTGCCCTAAACCAGCGCCCCTTGCCTGCCCCGGAGTACCCTTCCCCCGAACGGGCCAAATACCCAGTGAAGGCTTTTTTGGGGACTTGCGTTGCGCCTAGCTCCCTCGTGCGCTTGGTCGTTGCACATATCTTCCCAAAAACAGCTCGGCGTGATTCCCCCACTGAGCTTTAAGTAGGGTTGGTGTCTTTGACCGATTGCCTGAAGGCTGGACGAACGAACCTAACGCGAAGGCCGATACGTGACTGTCAACTTTACCTTTGCCTATGAAGGTAAATCTCGAAGATGGGCGGAAAGCTATGCGAGCTCTAAATCGCCGAAGCTCACAACAGCCAGTCAGCGGCTAATCCTTGCGCAAAAGGCCCATCGCGGTAAGCGACAGGCTCTATTGGGCTCAGAGGACTAGAACTTGTAGGCGAAGCCTAAGCGAACCTCGCTGGTAGTCAGATCAACAACCCCCGCCGGCAATGCTTCCTTGCCGAAGTCAGTATAGCGATACTCGGCGCGCAGCAGCAGATTGGCCGTCATGGCATAATCCAAGCCCGCGCCTATCGTCCATCCCGTGAATGTATCTCCGAAAGAACTTACGCCGGTGTTACTGCTGATGCCGATGTCTCCAAATGCAACGCCACCCGCGATGTAGGGAAGAAAGCGATCGGCGGCATATCCCAGGCGAAGTCTTGCCGCCCCACTCCAGTTGAGCTCCTCAGTCCCGACGCCGCCCGGAAATGGCAGACCAGGAGCGGCAAATATTTGGCCGCTGCCATCGACATTGGCGGACACGAAGTCCAGTTCCGCACCAATCACGACGTCGTTTGACATCTGATAGTTATAACCAGCGAAGACACCCCCAAGGAACCCGTCAGGGTCTGACTCAATAAACCCCGGTCCATTATTTTGGTGTATGTTGCCATCACTCCAAGCATATCCTGCTTGGACGCCGACATACCCGCCTGTCCAAATAAAAACGGGCGCGGCTTCTCCGACGATGGCGTCGGCAGCAAACGCCGAGGACGCCAGCAGAGACAGCGACAGACCAAGAAGCAGCTTTTTCATAGTGGCCCCCATAACCTGTCCGTTGGTAGCAGAGCTTCCCGGCGCGTGCAGTTGTATTTCCGCCACATTTGACCTGATTCGGGTGCTAGCGCGGTGCGGCTCAGAAAGGGGAGTGGGTTAGCCCAATGGAATACCATCGGTCCGGATGAGAGGGCGTCAAAGGACGGTTGTTCAAACATCACGGAGATCCGTCGGCCTCGGCCGACAAGCGAAGGATCGCACCAACGCGCCCGTGGTGCTGTCGGCGTACTTTTCCTAAATGGCCTCCATTACTGGCGCCGGTCTCGCCGCGGGAGATGACCGGTAGTGGGCGGCCGCCACCATCCCCAACCAGGCACGAGTCCCAGGAACCCCGCCATGTTGGCCGAGAGCTCCTCGCGGATGTTGATCGGATAAGTCCAGGCTTGGCGCGTGGTTTTAAAGTGAGAAGCTGTTTGCCCATCTGTTCGACCTCGGCGGATGAGCGAACTTGAATCCGCATCATTGATCGGGGCGGCCATGGCACGGCGCACCGCGCGTGCTCATTCGGCGATAAGGTCGATCGGCGCTTTGCTTTCCCGGCTTGCCGATGGCGGCCTCGTCAAGCTCCGCCTCTGCTAAGGGGCGCTGCACCCGGCCCTTCTAAAGGCTGTCCGTCGAAGCCCTGTAGCCAGGCCTCGGCATGCTCGTGCCAATACTCAGGCACGGCGCGTTCCTTGCCATCCTTGCGCGCCTGCTGGCCATACATCCAGGCGTAGGCACAGGTGATGCGCTCCTGATCATTCTTTGCGACGACCATCTTACTCATTCCTCGCGAAAGTTCTGCAATGTAGCGTGATGATGCCGGGCTTGACCCATTGCGTTGCCGGCCGCTTCATGCCCTTGGGCGCCGGTCGCACATGCTCCTGGACGCGTTTCCACAGCCGTTCTCGGATTGCTCGGCTGGAATTGGTGAAGGTAGAACCGACACACTGGCCGGTCTTCCGATCGGCCATCAAAGCGAAGGCTGGCTTGCCCGGCTCACGTTCGACGCCAAGTAACTCGTATTCAGCCACCGTATGGCATTTTGCTTTCACCCAGTTCATCGATGGGCCGCTCCGGTATATACGGTCATTGCGCTTCGACACCATGCCCTCCAGCCCGGGCTGCTCGACAAGGTGGAAAATGCAGCATCGCCGGGCAAAGGCTGATAGAAGTGGATCCTGGTGTGCGGCGGGATCAAGTCGGCCAGGATGTCGCGACAGTCTTCCAGCGCCACATCCCGAAGGTCATGGCCGTTGAGGTGCAGCAGATCAAAGGCTACGAAATAGAGGTCATGCTGCCGGCTGGTGATGGCATTGCGCAGCGGGCCGAAGTCCGAGATCCGAGCCTCGTTCAGCACGATGATCTCGCCGTTTAAGGTGGCGTTTTCGACATTGAGGTCGCCGGCTGCCTTGGCGAGGTCTCGGTATCTGGCCGTGCAGTCGAGTCCGCGCCGCGTGAAAATCCGCACGCCGCCCTCATCCTTGGTGAACTGAGATCGATAGCCGTCACACTTGACTTCGCGAATCCATTCTTCGCCCTCGGGAGGCTTCTCAACCAGGATCGGCATCAGCCGCTTACTGAACCTTCAAACCCATACACAGCACTCACGAACCGCAGTTCAATCAGTTTTGGCTAAAATGGTTGCGGAACCTTTACCAGGGGGGGATGTTACAGCCCGCATGACAAAGCTGTCCGAGCTTGGTCCGCCTATTCCCGGCAAGTTGCACAGCGCCCAGCATATTGAAGAGCATCTGCACTTCTACAACTGCACGTCCCTGTGGCCAAAGGGTTGATCAGCGCGATCTGCGCCAAGTCTTCTGGCATGAGCGGCGCGTTCATGAGCCGCTGGAGCCGGAGCCTGGAGGCGAAGGTGATCGCATTTCCAAAGCGGAAATAACAAAGCCCCACCAGCGGGTGGCCAGGCGACGAAGGCTTGTCGCACTGTTTGATGGAGACGTGAGGCAAACCCCGACATTGGCCAGTGCAGGCCCCCGACCGTGCTCTTAAGAATGGTGGAATGCGTGCCTGTGGATAGCAGCGGCTCATTCACCATATGCCGGCAACCCCATTGTAGGCGCCGCTGATGGGCATAGCGTGGAGAAGCGCCGTTCCAAGCGCATCCCTCCGCGCCGGCGTGCCTCCAAGCTCAGCTGACGTTGCCTATAGACGACCGGGGGGCTTTACGCCGCCGCCCGCTTGCCCGGTCGTCTGCCCCTCTTTTGCGCATCTTCGTTCGCGGCTACAGCCCGCCCGCTCCATGATGAACGATGGCGTCGAGCACTGTTTCGTAAACGCTGCCGGTCTCCTCCTCAATTTCGGTGCTACTGATCCCGATCGCCTTCGCGTCGGCGAAAGGCTTTTCAATCGCCTCCGCAACCGTAATCACGTCTGAACTGGCGAGGCCTGACAGATTGCTGCTTAGCCACCTGTCGAGGAAGTTGACGCCGCGAGTGCTCATCGGGGCATAAGCCGCCGAGAGATGTTACGTTCCGCTCATTGATGCAGCCGCCAAAGAGCGGCCTTTGCGGAATTTCAGGCTCCAGTAACTTTCGAGCCGCCGCTATCACGGCGAACGATGTTGCGAAGGTGGTCCTTGATGGAATCCATGCTTCAGCTGCCTGTTAGCGGCGAAAGCATGATGTTCACTTCCATACGTCCGCTACCGGTAATTCTCGCCGGCGACGGACACCCACGCCTTTAACGTCAATAGCGGAGGCTATTAGCATGGACTAATCTTCTGATAGATCGCAAGATGCCCTCCATTGAGGGGAACCGGTGAGTTGGCGTTGTGATTTTGGTCGTAGAGGATGAGCCGCTGATCCTAATGGATATCGAATCCGGGTTAGAGGACGCTGGGTTCGAGGTCGTTCGTGCGAAAAACGCGGAAATTGCGATCGAGGTGTTTGACACAGACCCGTCGAATATCCGCGCCCTGGTCACTGACGTTCGTCTCGGGAACGGAAAATCTGGATGGGAACTCGCCAGATATTTCCGCCACGCCTCACCAGCAATGCCAGTTGTCTACGTCAGCGGTGACAGTGCCCCCCATTGGGCTGAACAGGGCGTCCCAAACAGCGTCATGATTTCAAAGCCATTTGCCGTCGTGCAGATTGTAACGGCACTAGCCACACTCCTTAACCAGCAGATGCCGCGCGACCCAGGCACGCCCACCTAAGTGCAATGTCACTGGTGCAGTAAAAGAGCCCGCTGGCGAGAGCTTGCGGGCTTTGAACACATTCCACTTATATCAAGGGACCGGTGGCGGCGGCGGGACTATCGACGCCCCCGACCGGGCAGTCACGGACGACAGTCGCTCGCGTTTGATCAGCCCTGGGGGCTCCTCGCCTTATCCGCGGCGGCGAAACTGCGCCGAGCTAGCGAGCCTTGTCAGCCGCCTGCGATCAAAGGAGAGAGCGCAAACCGGCCGCGTCTATTCACGGCAGCGGCGGCGTCTGTAGACAGAATCAAGGCAATTGCCGGACCTTGGTGACCAATGCGGAGAATAGAATGCCATTCGGCGCCATGGAAATTGTGCCGAGATGAAAACAGCATAAAGAAAGCCCGCCGCTCCCGCGACGGGCCTTCCATAGGGCGTGGCACATCCCGTCGGAATCGACCACTGTATGGTTAACCTCCTCCCTCGAGTAGTGTTTCGGGCACGAAAAAGCCCGCTGGCTGGAGCCAGCGGGCAGGGTCACTTGGGAAGGCCGCAGGAGTTGGTGCGGCCCGCTCCCGAACCTTGATTTGCTGCGAACCGATATTAACCTATCTGGATTTTGAGACATGCGACAGAACGCGAAGAAGTGGACATGTTCCCCCACTAACCTTCCCTTTCCAACGATCTGCCTGAACGGCGAGTGGATCGCCTTGCTTGCTGGATCGCTCAAGTCCGCATCTTTTTCCGCTTTGAGCGACGAGTTCGTTTTGCTGAAGGGTCACGTACTCTCGACGCGCGAGTGCCCTCCTTAATCGGGAGCACGTGACATTATCGGAAGGCGAAATGCAAAAGATTGTAGCTGCTGTTGGGATATCGCCTGCTGCATCCGCGCCGCGTGACTTGGGCTAAGGAACAATTTCCCGCCCGCGCGAGTTGCTAACGCAGTAGGTTACACATCACGATAAGGCGGCCATTCTCATGCAAAAGATGGACGACACCAAAAAGCTGGTTAACCGCTTGGATGAAACGCAACGCCGCATTAAGGAAACTCAGGAGATTATCGAGCAAAACCAGCGGCTTATAAAGCGATCTCGTAAAATCCTTTCAAGTGCAGCCCAGAATTTCGGCGATGCTCGGCAGGGCTAACTATCTCACTTCGGAAAGCACACCTGGCGGTTAGTCGGGTCATTTCTGTCGGAGTTTGATTGCGCTCCCGACCTCGACAACGCTACCTCACACCAGCATCTACCTATATTGCCGCCGGTTGCTCGATGAGCAGCGCGTCCGCGGCACGGCCCCAGCGGAAGATGCAGCACTGTCGCCACGACGCAGAACCGAGGTCATTGCGACTTGAGACCCGTGCTGCCGTGCTTCAAGACCCAGGGGGCCTTCAAACGAGCAATGGCGCGGTGCTCGTCGTTGAACGATCATAGCTATGCAATGGAGCCGCCAAGATCGCGCTATCATCGCGACGCGGGGCGCGATCACGCTGCGGGGCGGGCAAACAGTCCACCCCCGTTTTTGTTGGCCTCAAAGGCTAAATTTAGCCGCCCATCTTTTTCGCCATAGCGCAGAAATCCGCATGCGCCTTGTTAAGCGTAGTATCGCCGCAGTCTTTCAGTACCGCCTTCTGTTCATCGGGCTTCATGGACATCCAAGCGGTTTTGAAATCCGCCTCCGACCTCAACGTTTTCATGCCTGCATCGGTGAAGATCGGCGACATCTTCGCCGGATCGTCGAGAGCGGATGTGTTGTTAGCGGCAAGTGCTGAACCACTCATCATGGCAAGCGTCAGCACGCCCATTGTGAGCATCTTGATGTTCATTTGATCCTCCGTGTGGTCGTTGAAGTGACCATAAGACAAACGTGCATTTTCCAACTGGGTTCCAGCGCATAGCCGTTGAAAAACTAGGATGATAGGCTGCTCGGCGATAGAAATTAGCAACTTCAAACATTGTTACGCACATCCGCGATCACCACGAAGCGTCCGCAGGCGCTATCGGCCGTGTTCAGCAGGGCTCCACCAACCTTCCCAAAACGTACTTCGGTCGCTCCGTTTCAGTGGGCCAGATCATAGCTGTCTCCGACTGGAGTGATACGCCGTCTCGTTTTCGTTGCCTCACTCATCCATCAGCTCTCGTGTCGCTTGAGCGACCTTGGCGACTGGGGCAATGGACGCTGTAGACCGGCCGGGTTGCCGGGCTTGCACAGATCTGGCGCAACACACTGCAAGGGAACGGCGGCTAGACGATGCGGTGAAGCACCCCCAAGGCCCCATCATTCCCGTTCGCTCCGTGGGAAGTGAGGGCGTGAGCAAAGGCGGCCGCCTAGAATACACCGCCAATGCCGATGCCCCCGGAAATGTCGGGTGGGGGAGCCGCGGGACGTCTCGGCGCGGCTGGCGAGCGTTTTGCAGTCATCCCCCTGGGGGTGTTGCGCGACGGGGCGGCATCCGACGCCACTTTAGCCGGCTTGGCCTTGACGATGACCGGTTGCTTGCAGATTCTGCCTGAGCGCAGAAAGAGATCGCCGAGCAGTCCGACGCTCGGCTCAGTCGTTGCTGCGACCTGCTTGGTGTTTTTGTAGTAGTCAGTGAGAGCACGAATTGAGCCCGTGCCCCAATCCCCATCAACCTGCATCCGGTAGCAGCCCAGGCGACGAAGTTCCGTCTGAATGTTGCGTGCAAGATCGGCCGTCTTGTCCTTGTCCCCCACGCCCGCGGACGCGCCGATTATAAGGGTTTCGAGACCGGAGACGACACTTTGGCGAGCGTCTTCAACCCCTTCAGCGGGCGACAAATTGGCAACCTGAGTGCCAACAGGCTGCGCCAAACTGGATGACGGTGCGGGAATCTCGACCGACCGCAACGTCTGTCCAACGATGACCACGGCTGTTTGCAGGTCATTTGAGGCAAGTTCGACCTGCAACCTCTTCTTTGCTGTGGGGTCTGCCAGGATGCGTGAAAGGCTTGCGCTCAACTGTCCCGGATCGAGCACCTGTTGCTCGGTGAAATAGAACTGCTCGCGCAGGTTGGATTGATCCCAAGGCACTTGACGGCCGACCGTCAGCGCCTCAGTTTCGTTGCGCACACGGATCATCATGTCCGAAATGCTGAGCCCGGGGATCTCGACATTCTTCAGCAGTGCGGTGGTGAACGGGCTGTTTTCGCCGCCGCCATCTGCCGTGACATTTCCAGGCTGAGTGGCAAAGGCAACGAATGTATTTTCACCGACTTCAACTTGCGCCAGACCATTGCTCGCGCCGCTGCCAGAACCGAGCGGATTGTTGCGGCAGGCGTCCAGGAATATGAATGTCTGGCGGTCGCGTCGCGCGAACCGCGCGATCACATCATTTAGCTTGATGGCGCTGCCCGTCAGTTTTTCCAGGCTTTCAGGATCGGGCGTATCAACCGAGAGCAGGTAGTTTTCGCCATTCAGTTGGACGCCGTGACCGGCATAGAAAATCAAAACGGCACTGGCGCTCGGTAACCGCGCTTCAGCGTCTTGCAGGAGTTTGGCAAAACCTTGGGTCGAAAGATCGGTCCCAGTCAGGACTTCAAAATTCAGCCGCTTCAAGCTCCCTGAAAGCCTTATGGCATCGTTTGTTGCATTGGGGAGATGCTCAAGCCGGGTGCTTTGATAGTTCGAATTGCCAATGACGATCGCCAGCCGGTTGCGTGGTTGCGGCGACGCGGTCTGTTCGACCGCCGCGCGAGCGCCGGCCGAGCCAAGGAGCATCAGAAGCAGAAGCAGCGGGATACGAAACAAGAGTCTGAGGCGATGGGTCATGTCAGCATGCTCGGTCCGGCCTGCGTCAATGTTGATCTCGCAGCCTTCCAAACAGCGCACCACGACGCAAAACGCAATCCTGCCCGAGCGTCTGGACCTGCGCCCCCAAAGGCCAGCAGATTTTTATACCAAGAATCGTATCAAAGATAGGTGAAAGGGATTTGTATGCGCTCAGTCGCTGGATTGTGGAGGACAAAATGCCAACCAAGATCAACCTTGCGCTGCCGGTTTATGGAGCCGCTTACAAAAGCGTGTTCGTCCGCAGCCTGTTCGCAGCCCTGACCCACAAGAGCCTGTCCAGCTACGCCTTCACGCTGTCCGAAATCGAGTACACGGATATCCCATTTTCCCGGAACTATTTGCTGACCAATTTCTACTACAACAAACCGGATTGCAGCCACATCCTGATGATCGACAGCGATATGGGCTTTTCGCCTGATCTTATCGCCGCGATGCTGGCGCTTGAGAAGCCGGTGGTCGGCACTTTGTATCCTCGGCGCCTGATCGATCTCCGCAGACTTCACTCGCTGTCGAAACTGCCCTTCGAAAAGGCCTTTGCACGGAGTCTGGAGTTCGTCGGAACCATCATCGAACCCCGCCAGGAGATGAGCGGCTTCGTCCGGGTGTCGCTATGCGGCACGGGCGTCTTTTTGGTGTCCCGCGACTGCGTCACCGAGATAATCGAGAAACTTCCGGAAACGGTGAACCGGTCTCGCTACAAAAACAACAAATACACCGCTCAGTTCGACAGCTTTCTGACGCCGTTTTCAAAGATCGTGACGCCCGATGTGGATTTGCCGACCGATTTTTCTTTCTGCCACCGCTGGGCGCAGCAATGTGGCGGCGAAATATGGGCGAGCTTTGACCGCAAGGTCGCCCATGCAGGAGATATGACCGTTTCGGCAGCCTATTCTGAGCTGTAACAGTCTCCTCTGACGTTGATGTACTGCCATGTCAGCAGTTCGATCGGAGTTTTCGATAGTGACCTTGTCGCCACATATGGCGTTACAATGGTCTGAGGGCGAACGCCTTTCCATTGCCATAGGGCAGCGCGCCGCGTACACTTCCGGTCAGCAAGGCATCGAACCCACCAGATGGGTCGCCGAGCGATTTTAATAGCCTAATTTGTGACGGTATCGATTTCTCGTAAGTGAGGTCGAATGAGAGTGCCGCGCAGGGTTTATCAACTGGGGGGTGTCCCGTTGCTTGCGTTAGCGGCAGCGTCCACGTTCCAAATGTCTGGCGCGGCAGCCTGCACCGCCACCGCCGAGGGCGCCTCGACAACAGTCGGGTCTGGCGTCTCCGCCGTAACGACCTTCCAAACGACGTCGGTCACGGCCTCGTGCAACACAGCCGGAACTGTCCAGGACTTCGGCGGCGTATTCACGACGGGGTTCGAGGGTTACCAAGGGCAAGACAACAGTTCGTCGACTGTCATCGTCAACGACTATGACGGCAATGGCGACGACGTTGTGAACATCGTTGGCGGCATCCTGAACAACAGTACGGCGACACCCAGCGTAAGTGGCCTGCCGCCGATAAGCTCGGAGGTAACGACCTCCTTGCAGCCGGGCACGGGGACCATTCAACTCCTTGGCGGCAACGACCGGTTCGACATGTCCGATGGGGTTTTTTTCAACAGTGAGCCGTTTGCGCCGCAAGTCGATGCCAATCTCGACACTGGTGCGGGCGATGACACGGTCACCATCCACAGCGGCACCATTCTGAGCGTCTCCCTTGGCGAAGGCAACAATTCGCTGGAGTTGACCGGCGGTGAAATTGGCGGCTCAGTCATCGGTGGCGATGGCGCCGACACCATCATCATAGGACACGATACAAGCTTGGCCGATGGCGACGGCGGCATTGTCGCGGGTTCTGTTTTGACAAATGGCGGCGCCGACAGCGTCACCATCAAGAAGGGCGCCATTATTCACGGCGATTCGGAAGGAGGAGGTGCCATCGGGCTTGGCGACGGCGACGACCACTTCACCATGACCGGGAGCGTCCTCGACGCTAGTCTGAGCGGTGACGATGGCAACGACACGCTGGCTATCAGCGGTGGCACGGTCCACAGCGCCGTGACCGGAGACGCAGGCAATGATACGATCACGGTATCTGGTGGCACCGTCGACGGCAATGTCAGCGGCGGAGCCGGGTTCGACCAAGTTTCGGTTTCCGGCGGCACCATCAAGGGTGGCATCGACGCAGACCACGTCCAGCTCTCCGGCGGAACCATCGGCGGTGACATCACTGGCCTTGGACCCGACACGCTGATCATCAACGGATCCGGCGCGGTCGATCCGCTCAATCTGAGCGATCACGTTCTTTTCAGTGGAACCAATGCCAAGGGCACCGTCACCGATACCGACCTTGCTGCCGGCGGCAAAAGCCAGAATTTCGCAGGGTTCGATAGTTTCTCCGCCGACCATTCCACGCTCCGTTTCAGCGGTGGCACGCAAGGCATCAACCAACTCAATCTCGGCAATGGCTCGACGCTGTTCATCAACGGCAACGTCACTATGCCAGGTTCGATCATCGCGACGAATTCGCTGATCAACCTGACGGACGGTGCCGCCGATGACGTGTTGACGCTGGGCGGCCTCACCCTCAATGGAGCAAGCATCGGCCTCGACATCAATCAACAGACGCTGCAGTCGGATCAACTCGTCGCCAACGCATTTTCGGCCACCGGGGTCAACACCATCATCGTCAACCTGCTGGGCACGCCCCAATTCACGCAGGCGACCGATATTCCGATCATCGTCTCGACCGGCGGGCCGATCGCCGGGATTTTCAACATCCAAGGCACTCCAGGCACCCTGGGCTCACTTTTCACCTATGCGATCGTCACTGGCCCGAATGGGGGCTTGTTCCTGCGCGCAACGCCGGCCAATTTCGGTATTGCGGCGGCGCCGATCAGCGCCACCAACGCCGGGGCGGTCACGGTGGCAATCGATGCTCTCTACGGCATAAACCGCGACGCGATCGATGCTGACCTACCCCTTTCGCCCGCATCGGGATCCGGAATGGTGCCGGTTTCGTCCAGCTTCGGCGTCTTTGCCTCCGGCCAATTCGCTCATAGCGAGCATGACGGCTACACTATCAGTGGCGGCGGTTTGAATGGCCCCGGTCCGAGCTTCGATGCCAATGATTTTTCGGCCGCGATCAGCCTGGATTTCAATGCCGCCAAGCATTTCCAGTTCGACAATGAGTATGGTCTCAACATCGGTATTTTCGCCGGCTATGCCTCGACAGACGTCAACCTTGGCGCGTTCCGTGGATTTGACGCCATAGGCGAGGGCACCAACAAGGCCGGCATGTTCGGCGGCTACGCGCTGTTGCGCAAGGACGCCAATTACGCCCTGGTCTCCGCCTCCGGTTTCTTCGGCGGAAGCGACGTGACCAACGGCGTGCTCGGCACCACAGGCAGCTATGACACCGAGGGCTATGCGGCTACGGGATCGGTCGGCCACATCTTCACCTTGGGCGAGCGCACCCGTTTCGACCTGCGTGGTGGCCTGCTTGGCGTGTCATTCCGCGGCGATTCCTTTACCGACAGCGGCGGCAACCAGTTCGGCAAGAGCCGGCTTTCCTTTGGCGCGTTTAAGATCGAGCCTGGTATCTATGGCGACTACAAGCTAAGCAACGGGATGGTGTTCAGCCCCTATGCACGGGCCGAATTGCAGCAGCGTTTCGGTTACAAGAACACGACCGAAATCGACACCAGGACGATCTCCTTTGACGATGCCGATTTTTCCGCGGCGCTGTCGGCCGGCTTCAACTTGAAGGTCTCGGAGTTGACGACCGTCAACGGCGAAGTCCGTGGTAAGGTGTCGTCCGACAGTTCCACTATGGGCGCCAAGCTCGGACTGAAGGTCGCCTTCTAGTCGCGTGACTCTGCGATCCGAATGAGTTGGCGCGGTGCGCGCATTCGCGCCAGCATTTCGCCACTGCTACCAGATCGCCACCTCCCACTGCTCATTGAGCCGCGCGAACCGATTGCTCGGCCTGCGGTGTCGCACCCGGGTGAAGGCGCAGGGATCAGCCGGGCGCTTACGCGTTGGAGGGAGAGGACGGCCCCCATGGTTCGAGCGCGTCCGTCGAGAGTGAACGCTGGTCCAGCACTGCTCAAGGGTGAGCGTATTTGTCTAGCGTCGATCCAGAGAACGAACATCATACGATACGAGTTACGGATGGCGCTCCTTTGTTCGTTGATTCTGTGACAGTGCGGAGAGGAATTGGGCTGAGGCTCGCCTGACGAATGAGACGCCGTTTCGGCCGGGATGCGAGCCGACAGTCCAAGCCGCAAAGGTGGCGGGCACATTGAACTGGGATGATTTCAGATTTGTGCTCGCGGTCGCCAAGCACGGCACGCTCTCTGCGGCTGCGCGTCATTTGCGGACCACGCAGAGCTCCGATTGGCGGCGAAGGTGCGTTGATTAACGGCGTCCGTCCATGCATTGTGCTTCAAGATCTTAGATTGCGCGAATGCGTGACCGCGAATCCCATCTCGGGCTCTATTCGAACAAGTAGGTAAATCCTTGCGCCGAGGCGCCGACGATGACTTTTGTCATCTTCTTGCCCTCGAGCGTGCGATTGAGCACGCTGCGGCTGAGTTCCGGCAGCAGCGTGTTGGTGAGAATGGCGTCGATCATGCGCCCACCAGATTCGATCTCGGTGCAGCGCGCCTTGACCATGTCCATGACACCCTCGCCGATCACCAGCTCTGCTTGGTTGCTGGCTTTGAGACGCCGCGCGATCTTGCCGAACTGGTGTGTGGTGATCGCCTCGATCATCGTGTCCGAAAGCGGGTAGTAAGGGATTGTCACCACGCGGCCGAGGAAAGCGGCCGGAAACACTTTCAGCAGCGGACCGCGCAAAGCAGTGTCCAGATCGTCGATGCCGGTGCGCAGGGTGCCGTTCCTCGTGCGGTCCATGATGACCTCGGAACCGACATTCGAGGTGAGCAGGATCAGCGTGTTCTTGAAGTCGATCCTGCGCCCTTCGCTATCGTCCATCATTCCCTTGTCAAAGACCTGGAAGAAGATCTCGTGCACGTCGGGATGCGCCTTCTCGACCTCATCGAGCAGAATCACCGAATAGGGCTTGCGCCGCACGGCCTCGGTCAGGATGCCGCCCTTGCCATAGCCGACATAACCGGGCGGCGCGCCCTTCAGCGTCGAGACCGTATGCGCCTCCTGGAACTCCGACATGTTGATCGAAATCAGGTTCTGCTCTCCGCCATAGAGCGTCTCGGCCAGCGCCAGGGCTGTCTCGGTCTTGCCGACGCCCGAGGGGCCGCAAAGCAGGAACACGCCGACCGGCTTTTCCGGTGCGCCGAGACCGGCGCGGCTGGTCTGCACGCGCCGCGCGATCATCTCCATCGCATGGTCCTGACCGACCACGCGCTCGGACAAGGTAGCCGCGAGCTTGAGCGCTTTCTCGGTCTGGCTGGACAGCATCCTTCCGGTCGGAATGCCGGTCCAGTCCTGGACAACCGCCGCCACCGCGTTACGGTCCACCGAGGGCAGGATCAACGGCGTCTCGCCCTGCGCTGCGGCGAGTTCCGCCATCAATTCGCGAAGCCGCGCCAGATCAGCGGCGGTATCGGGCGCAGGAGCAGGCTCGTGGGCAGCCTGTGTCCTAGGCGCCTCGCCCGCTGGCGCGTCGACAGCTTGCCCCGGAGCTTCCCCGCTTTCCTGCGCCTCAAGGGGCATGCCCTCGCCACGGAGTTTGGCGCGCAGATCGAGAATCGCGCTCACAAGCGCCTTCTCTCGGTCCCAGCGCTCTTGCGCTGCCGCAAGCGCGGTCTCGGCTTCCGCCAACCCGGCCTTTACGCGCGCCTGTCTGTCGGTCACGTCGATGCCGATCGCCGCCTCGCGGGAGATGATCCCTTCCTCGACCTCGAGCGCCTGGCGACGGCGCAGAATGTCCTCGACCTCGGCAGGCGTCGCGTGCTGCGAGATGGCGACGCGCGCGCAGGCGGTGTCAAGTAGGCTAACCGCCTTGTCGGGCAACTGCCTGGCCGCGATATAACGGTGCGAAAGCGAAACCGAGGCCTCGATCGCCTCGTCGAGGATCTGCACCTGGTGGTGCTGCTCGAGAACGCCGGCGACACCGCGCAACATCAATACGGCGACCGTTTCGGAAGGCTCGTCGATCTTGACGACCTGGAACCGACGGGTCAGCGCCGGGTCCTTCTCGATGTGCTGCTTGTATTCGGCCCAGGTCGTGGCGGCGATGGTGCGAAGCTCGCCGCGCGCCAGAGCGGGTTTGAGGAGATTGGCGGCGTCGCCGGTTCCCGCCGCGCCACCGGCGCCGATCAGCGTGTGGGCTTCGTCGATGAACAGGATGAGCGGGATCTCTGACTGCTGGACCTCGTCGATGACGGCCTTCAGCCGCTTTTCGAACTCGCCCTTGACGCTGGCGCCCGCCTGCATCAGCCCGACATCGAGCATGCGTACGCTGACGTTCTGAAGCGCCGGCGGCACGTCGCCTTGGGCAATGCGCAAGGCAAAGCCCTCGACGACCGCCGTTTTGCCGACACCCGCCTCGCCGGTCAAGATCGGGTTGTTTTGCCGGCGCCGCATCAGGATGTCGATGATCTGGCGGATCTCCGCATCGCGTCCGACGACCGGATCGATCTTGCCGTCGCGGGCGCGCTGGGTGAGGTCGGTGGCGTATTTGGCGAGTGCCGAGTCGCCCCCCCGGCCCCGATTCATCGACGTTTCGGCGGCAACTGCGGCAGGCGGTGAGCCGGCTTCGAGAGAGCCTTCGACCACATCCGAAAAGCGGGCGATAACCCCATCCGCGTCGATCTTGTCGAATTCAGCGCTGATCTTCGAAACTAGACCTTCCAGCACCGGTGTCTTCAGGCATGCCAGAAGAATATGCGCGCTGCGCACCTCCTCGACCCCAAATTCCAGTGTGGCCAGGTTCCAGCCTTCCTGGATGGCGTGGAAGATGTGATCGGAGAATTCCTCCAGCGAGGTCGCGCCATAGGGCAGCTTGTCGACGGCACGGGTCATATCTGCCGTCAGCCGGCTGACATCCAGCCCGGCATTAGCGACGATCATCTGCACGTCCGAGCGCTCAGATAGCACCAGTTGCTGGACGAAGTGGACCAGTTCGACATAAGGGTTGCCGCGCAACTTGGCCGTGTCGGCGGCGGCCTTGAAGGCGCGCACCCCCGTGGGATTGAGCTTCGCAACGAGTTCCTTGCGCTTGAAACTCTGCGACGACCGGCGCTGTTCCATTCGAACCTGCCCCCGAAATCTGCTGACCCTACCCTGCCACAGAAGCGGCTGCTTGACAAAGCCATGTGACGAGCGGGCCCTTTTGGCCCGTTCGGGCGGCACCTTGTCGTTACACAAGACTAGCAAACTCCCGATAGGAACCAGCACTGCGATGCCAACGACGTTGCGCATACCGGGTCCTCCGATCGCCCATGGGTTTCGTTGAAAGATAACTGAGCATTCAGCTTCTGTTAGTTTTCGAGCATCTGCTCAATTGTCGTGGCAGGGGACCGATGATAACGTTACGTCAGATGGAGGGCACGGGGCGGCTTGCGGGGGGTAAGTGTGGTTGATCTCGCACTCTGGCTGAATCCTCTGGACGGTGACAACCCGTCGGGAGTGGATTTGCGCAACGACCCGGCTTTTCACGAGCTGGAGCGGCTGACGGAAGCACAGATCAAGGTCGTTCACGAGGGCGGCAGCAAGGCTTCGCAGTCAACCATTTCGGTCGACTGGGCGACCGTCCTGCAAAAAGCCGAAGAATTACAATCGCGCGGCCGGGATTTGCGCCTTCTCGTGATCGTCACGCGCGCGCTGGCCAACGAGGAGAGGCTCGCGGGCCTCGCCCAGGGGTTGAACCTGATCGCAAGGACGTTCGACCAGTATTGGGATACGATGCACCCGGCTTTGCGCACGGCCGCCACGGGCCGCGACGCGGCGCTGCGACGCATCAATGCGCTGCTTGAGCTCCAAAACGGCCAGGACGGCCTGCTGGCCAACCTGAGGCAGACCGTGTTCTTCTCACCGCGTGCGATCGGGCCGATCAGCGGGCGAGACCTCGAACAGGCCGCGCTCGACGAGCGCGTTATGCTCCAGGAAGCTGCGTCCGGCCTGGGGGCGGCCGAAAGGGCGGCGCTGACTTCGGCCCACAACCAGATGCTGAACCGGGTACGCACGGGATGCGCGGCGCAGGCCGATCAGGACGCCGACGCCATCATGACGCTTTTGCGCGATGCGCGCGCCGCCATTTCGGCGTTGCAGGCGGTAGATGCTGCGCTCAATGCCCGCATCGACGGCAATGGTGCAGCCGTTCCGGATTTGAAGAAGTTCCTGCAGCGACTGCTGACGACGCTGGAGTGGAATACCAGTGCCAGCGCGGTCGCCAACGGTGCCGCAAAGCCTGCAGCGCAGCCGTCTCAACCGGCATCGACACCCACCCGAAATGGCCATGGAGCCGAGACGATGGCAAGTGTGGCAAACTTGGCGGAAACCAGCATCGGCCTGCCTGAGCGCCTCAATTCGCGCGACGAAGTCGTCAAATGCCTCGACCTCGTGGTCGCATTCTACGATCGCACCGAGCCGTCCAGCCCGATCCCGCATCTCGCCCGGCGCGTCCGCCGCATGGTGCATATGGATTTCGTGGAACTGATGGAAGATCTCGCCCCGTCGGGGCTGAAGGAATTCCGGCTGCTTGCCGGTGTTCCCGATCCCAAGAAGCCGGCCCAGAAGGATGAAAGGTAACAATCATGCCAGCAGAGAGCAAAGCGAAGGTCATCGAAAGAAACCGCGCCCCGCGCGTGCAGATCGCCTATGACGTCGAAACCTACGGCAGCCCGACGACTATCGAGTTGCCGTTCGTCATGGCTGTCATTGCCGACCTTTCCGGCGCCTCGCAGACCAAGGAAGCTTCAAAGTCGGTTCTGGATCGCAATTTCGTCGAAACCGACGCCAACCGCTTTCCCAAATTCATGGAAGCGATGGGACCGCGCGTGAAGGCGCGCGTGAAGAACACGTTGCCGCAAGCCGAAGGTGCCGAGCGGGACGAGGAAATGGCGATCGATCTCACCTTCTCCAAAATGGGTGATTTCGCGCCCGACAAGATCGCCGAGCAGGTGCCGCAACTGGCCGAGATCCTCAAGATGCGGCGGCAACTCGAGGAACTGCTGGGCTTCATGGATGGCCGCGTCGATGCTGAAAAGCGCATTGCGCAGCTTCTCAACAACGAGCCTTTGCTGAGCAAGATCGCCAGCCAGGCGATGTCCGACGGCAAGGGCGAGGAGTAAGTCATGGCTGAACAGCAAAAGACCGCAGTCGCAACCGCCGAGGCGGAGGCGATAGATCTGGGTGAATTCAGCGGCCTGCTTGAAAAGGATTTCAAGGTCAGGAAGGACGACACCGAGAAGCTGCAGCAACTGGTGCGCAACCTGGCGCTGGCCGCTCAGTCCCGATCCGAGACGACGACCATCTCGTCCAACGCGATCAAGTCGATCAAGTCGCTGATCGCGGGCATCGACAAGATGCTGACGACGCAGGTCAACGAAATCCTGCATGCCCCCGAAGTGCGTGAGATGGAGGGCACTTGGCGGGGTCTCTGGTACCTCATCAACAACACCGAGACGGATACCAAGCTGAAGATCCGGGTGATGAACATCTCCAAGGAGCAGTTGGCCGACACGCTGGAAGACTATGAAGGCCAGATGTGGGACCAGAGCCCAATCTTCAAGAAAGTCTACACCGACGAGTACTCGATGCTGGGCGGCGAGCCGATCGGCTGCATCATCGGCGCCTACGAGTTCTCCAACCACCCGCGCGACGTCGGCCTGCTGCGCAACATCTCGGGTGTCTGTGCCTCGGCGCACACCCCCTTCATCGCGGCCGCCTCGCCGCGGCTGTTTCGGATGGACAGCTGGCAGGAACTGCCGAACCCGCAAGACCTGCAAATGATCGTGAACAACCCGGCCTATGCCTCATGGCAGTCGCTGCGCGAGAGCGAGGACGCCCGCTATATCGGCCTAACCATGCCGCGCGTATTGGCACGCCTGCCCTACGGCTCGGAGACCGTTCCGGTGAAGGGCTTCACCTTCGAGGAAGAGGTAAGCGGCGACCACAACAAATATGTCTGGATGAACGCCGCTTTCCCGATGGGCGTGAACATCAACCGCAGCCACAAGCTCTATGGCTGGGGAACGCAGATCCGCGGCGTCGAGAATGGCGGCACGGTGCTCAACCTGCCGGTGCACGCTTTCCCGACGGACGACGGTTCGATTGCGATGAAATGCCCGACCGAAGTTGCCATCGACGACCGGCGTGAGGCGGAACTGGCGAAGCTCGGCCTGATGCCGATCTTGCACCGCAAGAACACCGATCTCGCAGCCTTCATCGGGGCGCACTCGCTTCAGGACGACGAGACGCGTGCCGGGCGTCTGGTCGACCCCGACGCCCAGTCGAACGAAAGGCTGAGCGCCAACCTGCCCTATCTCTTCCCGGTCTCGCGTTTTGCGCATTACCTCAAGGCGATCGCGCGCGACAAGATCGGCTCGTTCAAGGAACGCACCGACATGGAGACATGGTTGACCGAATGGATCAACCGCTACGTGCTGGCCAATCCCGCCTTTGCCGACGACAAGGCGCGAGCCAAGCGACCGCTTGCCGCGGCCGAGGTTCAGGTCGACAGCGTCGAAGGCAGACCCGGTTACTACAACGCCCGTTTCTATCTGCGTCCGCATTACCAGTTGGAGGGCATCAACGCCTCGCTGCGGTTGGTGTCGGAACTGCCGTCCGTGAAGGGCTGAAGCGCAGCGAAGTCATCATCCTGTTTCATTTGAAAGCGGTGGAGAAAGACAATGCCGACCACAGACAGAAGCGATGCTCCTTCAATGAAGATTGATGGTTTTTTGAAAGTTCCCGACATCAAGGGGCCCAGCAAGCGCGACGGGCATGAAGACGAGATCGAAGTGCATGGCGTCGATTACAAGATGATGGCGCCTTATGATCCGAATTCGCTTTCGCGACGCGGCCGTGTGTCGATGGGAATGATCAAGTTCTTCAAGCACTACGACAAGTCGTCGCCATATCTGAAGAAGGCGTTGTTCGAGAACAAGGCGCTCGACGAGGTGGTGTTTTCGGCACGGCGCACCATTGACGGCGAGACCAGCGACTATCTGGTTGTGACGCTCACCGACGCGTCGATCATGGAATACGACATGCGGCAGGCTCCCGACGAGGCGGACCTGATCGAGGAAGAAGTCAGCTTCGCCTACAAGAAGATCAAGTTCGTCTACGACAAGGACGACGAGATCGAAATGGACGTTTATGTCGGCAAGTGAGACCAGGCGGCCTGGCGCGAGAGCGCAGCCTGGCGGCAGTTCGCGGGCAAGGCGCGAGGCGGTCCAGCCTTCCCTTTGGGATCGCCTCGTCAACGACTTGCCTGGGCTGACGTCGGAGATCGAGGGGCTGCGCCGTCTCTTGGATGAAGAACTCGGCGCCGAGCGCGTCGAGGGTCTTCTTGCCGGCAGCGCACGCGCTATCGACGCCGACGCCGAACTCACATCCGAGCAAAAACGGCGCCTGCACCGGCTGGTCTTCCAGAGCCAGCATCGCGCCGAGATCGAAGGCCGCGGCGTGGTCGTTTCGGCACGCGTGTTGAGAGAGGCCGTGCGCCGCGACATCGAGGCCCTGTTCAACACCGAGCGCTTCGAATCCGTACCGATGCTCTCCGACGCCGAACACGAACAGCCCCTGGACGAACTGCCCTCGCTCACTGACTTTCCGCAGGTGCGCCGAAGCGTGGTCAATTTCGGGGTGCCCTCTTTTTCCGGCCGTTCGTCGCGGGATTTCGACCGCGATTCGCTGGCACGAGAGATCCGCGCGGTGCTGGCCACCTTCGAGCCGCGCCTGAAGGAGAGTGCCACGATCGTCAACGTCACGCTCGGCGACAAAAACATCGGCCTGAAGATCGAGATCGACGCGGTGCTGATCATGGCCCCCACACCGGAGCGTATGCGGCTGCGCACCACGATCAATCTCGACAACGGGCTGGCACGAACCGAATTCAGGGAGACCTGAGATGGATCGGATCTTTGTGGAGTATTACGAAGAGGAACTGACCCATATCCGCGCCCTGGCGGCGGAATTCGCAGACATGCATCCGGCGGTCGCCCGCAATCTTTCCCTCGACACGGTCCCATGTCCCGACCCTTATGTCGAACGGCTGCTCGACGGCGTCGCCTTCCTGGCGGCGCGGACCCGTCTGAAGGTCGACGCGGAGCGCTCGCGCTTCTCGCGCGCAGTGCTCGATGTGCTTTATCCCGATCTGGTCGCGCCGGCGCCGGCGACGGCGATGGCGGTCCTAAAACCCGGCCAGCAAGTGCAGTCGATGCTCGCAGGTCACGCCATCGCGCGCGGCACACGGCTGGTCTCTGCCCTGCATCCAGGGCTTTCGACACGCTCCACCTTTACCACCGCGCAGGAGGTGACGCTGTGGCCGATCGCCGTCACCTCGGTCAGCTATCTCCAGGATCGCAGCGCGCTCGCCGCCGCCGCAATCGCGCCGATCGGCGGCGTGCGCGCCGAGGCGGCGTTCCGGGTAACGCTCGCCCGGACAGGAAAAGGAAAGCTCAGCGACTTGTCGCTCGACCGTCTCGACCTTTATTTCGCCGGGCGCGCCAAGGCGCCGGTGCTTTTCGATGCAATCTTCGGCGCCTGCTCGGCGCTCGGCGCGCGCGCCCAGGGCAAGGCCAATCCGCTATCAGCGCTGCCCGAGCCCGAAATGATAGGCATTCGCGACGACGAAGCGTTGATGCCACGAACTCGTACGACCTTCGAGGGCTACCGGCTGCTGCGCGAATATTTTATGATCCCGGAGCGCTTCCATTACGTACGGGTTGCTGGCCTCCAGCCGGTGGTGCGCACATGCGAGGCGGCGATCGAGATCATCTTCCTGTTCCGGCGTGCGGTGCCAGAACTCGCCGATGTGACGGCTGCCGATTTCGAGTTGTTCGTGACGCCGGTCATCAATCTCTTCGAACGCGAATGCAACGACATCGAAATCGATCCGCGCAAAACGCGTCAGGTGCTGCATGCCGACCGCACCCGGGCGCGGGATTTCGAGATCTTTCGGGTCACACAAGTCGAGGATGCCGACGCCGAAAGCAGCGAGGCGACGATTCCCGAATTGTTCAGCCTGGGGCAGAACCGCGGCAGCGGCTGGGTCTATTCGACCGAGCGGCGTCCGCGCCGGGCCACCGAGGACGAGCGGCGCGACGGCCTGACCCGCACCTCCTACACCGGCGACGACGTCTTTATCGCCGTCTCGCGGCCGGCAGGAAGCGTGCCAAACCGGCTGCTCAAGCGTCTCGGCATCGTGGCGCTTTGCACCAATCGCGACCTGCCGATCCTGGACGACACGCCGACGCTGACGCTGGAGACGGCAGATCCAGTCGAAGCGGTTCGCTTGCTTGGAGCGCTGCGGCCGCCGCAGCCGGCGATCCCGGCATCCCTGCCGGGCGGCGCTGAAGGCGAATCGCGCGCCGACAATCTCGCCTGGCGTCTGGTGGCCCAGCTCTCGCTCAACTTCCTCAGCCTTGCCAAGGAAGGCCGGGGAGTCGATCCGCTGCATGCCTTGCTCGACCTCTATGCCGATCGGGGCGATCCGGCCCTTGCCCGCAACGTGCATTCGATCGTGCGCATTGATTCGCGCCCGGTGATTGAGAGGCTGCAAATTGACGGGCCAATGTGTTTTGGACGCGGCACCGAGGTAACGCTGCATGTCGACCAGTCCGTGCTGGCGGGGCAAAGCTCACTGCTGCTTTCGGCCCTGCTTTCGCGGCTGTTCGCCCGCCATGCGGGGATAAACGGTTTTGTGCGGACCCGTACGCGGTTGCTGCAGAAGCAGGAGGATGTGCCATGGCCGATGACGCCCGGCAATCGCTACCTGATCTAGCGCAGCCCGCAACGGTCGCGGCCGAAATGTTGTCGGAGGACTTCGACTTTTTCGAGTTGCTGCGACGGCTGGAGCAGCGCCGCGGGTTGTTCGGCCATTCCGGAACGGCCGAGCGCGAGCCGGCGAGGCTGGGCCAGCATGTGCATCTGAGCTTCTCGGCGCGCGACGTCGTCAAGTTCCAGGAGGGCGGGGACAAGGCCCTGGCAAGGGTGACCGTCGCCAATCTGGGGCTGCTTGGACCGGAAGGACCGATGCCGCTGCATCTGACGCGCTGGGTGCTCGACCGGCTTTCGCAGCGCTGGTTCACCGGAGCCGATGCCGAGCAGACCAGCGACACGACTTTCGTCGATTTCGTCAACATCCTGCAGCACCGCATGATGGCGCTCTACTACCGCGCCTGGGCCGACGCGCATCCAGCGGTGCAGGTCGAGCGTTCCGTCGGCGGGCGCGTTCGCGCCATGCTGGAGGCCATGTCCGGCATCGGCCTGCCCGGCACGCAGGATCCCGAACTCGACGCTGTGCGACTGCGACAGGCTGGGTCGCTGGCCAGTCAGGTCGACGGCGTGGAGCGGCTTACTTTGTTCCTTGCGACCGCCTTCAAGGTTCCGGTGCGGATCAAGGAGTTCGTTGCCGCCTGGATCACCATTCCAATGGCATTGCAGACGCGTCTCGGCAAGGCCTATGCCGGACTTGGACGCGGCGCGACGATCGGGCCGCGGGTGTTCAGCCGCCAGAGCAGGATCGAATTGCGCGTCGGTCCGTTGAGCCTCGACGAGTTCAAGTCGTTCTTGCCTGGCGAGCGGCGTCTCGGCCTGTTCAAGAAGGCGGTGCGCGATATGATCGGCGAGGCGCTCGATGTCGATTTGCGCATCGTGCTGGCGCGCGATGCTGTACCGCCGCCCCGGGTCGGGACCGTCCAGCTTGGCCGCACGGCCTGGCTGGATCGGCCCGCAAGTATGGGCGACGCCGACGATCTGAGATTGCACACTATCGTCGGCTGGCGGCCGGAAATGCCGGAGGCGGCCGCATGAGCCTGCTGCTGACCCTGGAACAGGGCCCCCGCTCGCAAGTCGTCCGGCAGAGCCGGCTGGAGGAGGGCGAGTTGGTGATCGGGCGCAGCGCCGATGCGGGCTGGCAGATCGACGACCCGGACATGTTCGTCTCGCGCGCGCATTGCACGATCAAGGGCGACCGGGACGGCTATTTCGTGACCGACACATCGAGCAGCGGATTGTTCGTCGATGAAGCCGACAGCCCTCTTGGACCTGGCAGGTCGATGCGGCTGAAGAACGGCATGCGGCTGCGCATGGGCGACTACGTGTTTCACGTCGAGGTTCAGTCCAAAATGAGCCAGACCGCAGTCGGCCTGGCCCCGGCCGCCAGCCATCCCATACCGGCGTGGTCGCCTCCGGGAGCACGAACGCCGGCCAGCATCGGCGGCGATGACTTCTTCTCGGTCAAGATCGAGGAAGAACCGCGCAAGCCCCGCCCGGCGGATCTGCCAAACCCGTTCGAGCAGCCTGTCCCTGCGGCTTACGATCGCGCATCGAACCAGCGCAGTTCGCCTGCCTTCGATGACCCGTTCAGCCTCGATCCTGTGGCCACGCCGCAGGCCGGTGACGGCCCGGCTGCGGGTCAGCCGGATCCGTTTGGGCTGGGTGACATGTCTTCGCGCAACGATGCGTCCTGGCAGCCGGTGAAGCCGGCCAGCTTCGATGACGACTTCAGTTTCGGGCCCCCCGCAACGCCGCCTGTCACCAACGGCGCTGATCCGCTAGGACGCGCCCAGCACCAGGTTGAAAAGCCGCGCGCCGACAATCCTTGGGACATGCCGGTGCAGGCAGCCGCATCGCCGGCGCCGCGCCGCGCCGCGCCAGCGTCGAAGCCGGCGCCCGCTGCGCAGCCAGCGCCAAGCGATATGGCGCTTCGTGCCGCGTTCTTGCGCGGCATAGGCGTCGAGGAGGCTGATTTTCCCGGGCGCGATGCGATCGCCGAAATGGAAAAATTCGGGCGTGAATACCGGCTGATGCTGGATGGCCTGATGCAGCTGCTGCGCAAACGCGCCGAGGAGAAGGGAAGCGCGCGCGTCGCCCAGACTGTGGTCGGCGCCTCCGAGGTCAATCCGCTTAAATTCCTGCCCACGGTCGAGGATGTCGTCGTCACCATCATCTCCGAACGCAGCCCGGGCTTTCTCTCAGGCGAGGCGGCGATCAGCGACGCGGTGAAGGACCTTGCACAGCATCACGTACGCGCCTGGCGGGGCGTTCAGGCGGCACTTCGGCGCATGATCGACCGTTTTGATCCAGCCGCCATCGAAGAAGAGCTCAAATCCAATTCCGCCATCAGCAATCTGCTCTCGGGCGGGCGCAACGCCAAGCTGTGGGAGCTCTATCAGAGACGCCATCGCGACATCGCCCAGAGTGCCGAATCGAGTTTCCTGGGCGAGATCGGCGCAGACTTCAGGGACGCATATGAGGAGGAGTAGAACATGATCGACAGACGCGAATTCGTCGTTGCCCTCGGCGCTACGGGGCTGCTTGCGGCTTGCCAGAGCGGCCCGCCGAAACCATCGGTTATCTCCGTCAATGTGACCGGCGGTGCGGGGATGAATCCAGGGCCGGGCGGCGGCGACCGGCCGGTAACGGTGCTGGTGATGCGGCTTGCCAGCACCGGCAAGTTCAACTCGGCCGACTATTTCGCGCTGCAGGGCGACGCGGGCTCGGCCCTCGGTGCCGACCTCATCGGCTCCGACGCGATCTCGGTTGCGCCTGGCAAAACGGTGGCCAAGACCATCACGGTCGAGCCGAATGCGACGGCGCTCGGCTTCGTGGCGCTGATCCGCGAGCCAGGCGGACGCAACTGGCGCACCACCAAGTCGGTGTCGCCAGGGTCGAAATTCACCGTCAACGTCAGCCTGGGCAAGGGCGGCATTTCCGCCTAGCGGTAAGGCAGCATATAGTTGCATGCAGAAAGTAGCGGCATGAGCGATGCAAACAGGGTGCTGTGGTCGGAGGGCCTGTTTCTCAGGACCCAACACTTCCAGCAGCAGGATCGGTTCTTCGAAGGCATGGTGCGCGGCGCATTGCGGGCCGGCCAGCTCCATACTTTCGGGTTCCAGCAACTGGCCCTCGACCAGTCGCTGCTCGACGCCGGTCAGGTTTCGATCGTGTCCGCCCGGGGCATTTTCCCGGACGGCACGCCTTTTTCCATTCCCGACCTGATGGATGCGCCGAAGCCGCTATCGGTCACGCCCGACACGGGCGCCGGGCCGGTGCTGGTCGCACTGCCGCTCGAGCCCCCCGGAGGCGTGGGATTCGACCCGGCGCATGCGGCCTCGACGGGCGCGCGTTACCACGGCAAGATCGTATCGGTGCGCGATGCCGTCCAAATTGGCGGCGATCCCGAGGAGATCGAGATCGCAAGGCCGCAAGCGGCGCTGCTTGCGCCCGGCAAATCGGTCGGCGGCTATACCGCCTTGCCGATCGCCGACATAAAAGGTGTACGCGCCGACGGCGGCATCTCGCTCGACGAGACGTTCCTGCCGCCGACGCTGATCACCGGCGCCGTCCACTGGTACAGGCAATTGCTGCAGGAGGTCGTCACCGGCCTCGAGCAGATCGGCGAAGCGCATGGCAAGATGGTGATGGGCGGCGCCGGCCGTAGCGTCGAAGACCTCTTGATGCTGCACCTGGCCAATGCCGCTCGCCCGCGCCTTGCCCATATGCTGGCGCAGGATGTCTTTCATCCCGCCGAACTCTATCTCGAACTTGCCGGACTCGCCGGCGAGATGGCAACCTACGGCTCGAGCTCGCGCCGGCTCGGCGACCTGCCGGCCTACGACCACATGGCCCCCGGCCCCGCCTATATGGCACTGGCCGACGCCTTGCGTTCGCTCATCCTCAGCCTGCGCTACATCGAACCGAAATCGCGCGCGCTGCCGGTGATGCGGCACGCAACCAATGTCTGGAAAGTACGCATCGACAACCCCAAGCTTTTGCTCGCCAGCCGGATCGTCATCCGCGTCGGATCGGAGCTTTCGGAAGACGCGCTGCGCAAGATCTTCGTCAACCAGGCGACAGTCGGCGCCGCGGACCAGTTCGAAGGGCTTTGGAAGTCGCGCCTGCCGGGCATCCCGCTCAAACCGCTCCATTCGCAGCCACGCGAGATTCCCTATGATGGCGACCGGCTGTGCCTGGAGCTCGATCAGAAGAGCGAGCATTGGGCCTCCTTGCTGGACGCGCCCGGATTCGTCATTGGGGTGTCGGGTGTCCTGGACAGCGAGCCCCAGGTCGACTGCTATTCGGTGAACAGGTGATGAGCCGGGATGATCCTTTCGGTCTGTCGGAGGATCGCGAGCGCACGCGCATCAGGCTGGCGGGCGTTGCGCCGCGACCGCTCGCGCCGCTGACGCCAGGCGCTCCAGTCAAGAGGGCGCGCTTCCATCCCAACCCGCTCATCAACATCTTCGCGCCACTGCTCGAATTCGCCCCCGAGCTCGAAAGCGCTCTGGCGCCGGAAAACCCCGAAGCAATGCGCACACGCCTGCTCGACGAGTTGGTTCAGGCGCGCGACGCCGTTATGGCAGTGGGCTCCTCGCTGGAGCGCGCCGATCAGGCGGCATGGGCCGTGGCGGCATTGCTCGACGACCTTGCGCTCAACACGCCATGGGGCGGCGCCAGCGCCTGGCCGCGCCAGCCGCTGGTGGTCATGCTGCGTGGGGACGTCGATGCCGGCACCCAGTTTTTCACCCGCCTTGACGAGCTGGAGCGCCATCCCAACCGCGACCGCGAGATGCTGGAGCTTCAGTATTACTGCCTGGCGCTCGGCTTCCGCGGCAAGTATCGGGTGCCCGGCCGAGCCGGCGACCGCTCGCTCAATGGCGTGCGTGTGGCAGCCGCGCGCGTCCTGCGCAATGCGGACGCGGACGGCGCGCCGCTATCGCCGAACTGGAAAGGCGTAATCGCTTCCGACGAGCCACAGCGCTTCATCGTCCCGATATGGGTGATGGCCCTTGCTGCAATTGCCATCGCCGCCGCCGCTTATATCGGCCTATCGATGAGCTTGAGCAGCCTGGCGGTTGAATTGTCCGCACTGGTGCGCACCCTGCCGCCGGCATCTCGCGCGGACGTTACCCGCGCCGCACCAAAGCAGGATGCGCCCGAACCTGAGCCGCCACAGGCGGTCGATTTCGCGCTTTTGCCCGCATTCAAGGCTGAAGCGCCGGCAAGCCTCAAGGGCGCGCTCAGCGGCACCGAAAGCGTCTCGCTGGCCAAGCTGATCATCCAGTCCTCCAACCCAGAGCTCTTCCAGTCCTCGCGGCCGACACTGTCCCAAGGCTATGAGCCGCTGATCGCCTCGATCGCCAAGGTGATCCTCGCCAACCAGGAGCTGATTGGAAAGATCACCATCATCGGCCATACCGACAATGTTCGCCTGCAGCGGTCCAACCCGCTGGCGAGCAACCAGCGGCTCTCGGAGGCACGCGCGCAGACCATAGGGGACCTCCTGGTGCAGGCTGGCGTGCCACAGGCGCGCATCCATTCCGAAGGCCGCGCCGACACCGATCCGGTGGCCGACAACTCGACGCGCGAGGGCCGCGCGCTCAACCGGCGCGTTGAGGTCCTGGTCGAGAAGAGGCTCTGAGATGTTCATCCTGCGCTTCCTGTGGGCGGTCATCACCTCGCGATTTCTGTGGACCCTGATCGGCATTGCACTGCTTTCGCTGTTGATCTGGGTGTTCGGCCCGATCGTAAGGGTCGGTCCTTACGCGCCATTCGAATCCGACAATGTGCGCATCGCCATTGTCGCCGGACTGATCATCTTATGGCTGATCTGGCTGATCATCGCGCAACGGCGCGCCATCCGCGCCAATCGCATGTTTGTCGCCGAGATCGCAGCTCCCGTAGCCGAAAAACAGCTCACCCCTGGCGAGGAGAGCGTTGCAGCCGTCGGCGCCAAATTCGGCGAGGTGATGGCCGAGCTCAAGCGGCGCAAGCTCGGCGGACGCAAGTTCCTGCGCGAGATGCCGTGGTATGTGATCGTCGGACCTCCGGCCACCGGCAAGACCACGGCGTTGCGCCAATCGGGTCTCAATTTTCCAATCGACCTCACCGATGATTTGCAAGGCGTTGGCGGCACGCGCAATTGTGACTGGTTCTTCTCCGAAAACGCGGTGCTGATCGACACCGCGGGCCGCTACGTCCAGCAGGAGAGCCAGCCGGACGTCGATGCCGCGGAATGGCTGGGCTTCCTTGACCTCTTGAAAAAGCACCGCGGCCGCCGAGCGCTCAACGGCGTCATTGTCGCCCTGTCGATCGACGCGCTCTCGGAGGGCGAGGAAGCGATCAAGGCGCACGGCCGCAAGATCCGCCGCCGACTGGCCGAGCTGAATGATCGGCTGGAGATCCGCCTGCCCGTCTACCTGATGCTGACCAAGGCAGATCTGATCAAAGGCTTCGAAGCCTTCTTCGGTGGCTTGTCGACAAGCGCGCGCGAGCAGGTATGGGGAACAACCTTTCCGCTCGAGGCCCAAGTCAACGCCGGCACGATCCAGGCGGAGCTATCCAGGCTTGCCACCGAGCTGGAGCGGAGGTTGGTGCCACGCCTGGAAGACGAAGACAAGCTCGCCTCGCGCGCCGAGATCTTCCGCTTTCCAGCCCAGCTGGCGAGCCTCGGCGAGCCGATCAAGACATTGATCGAGGCAATATTCGGCGAAAGCCGCTATGAGGAAGCCGCCTGGTTGCGCGGCCTTTATCTAACATCGGCGACCCAGGAAGGCGCTCCCATCGACCGGCTGACCGCGGCGTTGTCGTCCTCCTTCGGCCTGCCGCCGCGCCGCGCCATGCCGGCGGCGCGGGTCGAGAGGCGCAGCTTCTTCCTCAGGAACCTTCTGACCGAGGTTATCTTCAAGGAGGCCGGCCTTGGTACGTTCGATCCGCTGGCGCAGCGTCGCCGCGCCTGGATCTGGCGCGGGGCTGCCGCCGCCTGTGCGCTCGCGGCTCTGCTGGCCGGCGGCCTGTTCACCTGGTCCTACCTCGACAACCGCAATGCGATCGCCGAACAGGCTGGCCAGTTCGAAGCCCTACAGCGGCCGCTCACCGAGGTGGCCGCCATGCCGGCTGCGGTCGAGCAGCCGACCTTGGATGGCGCGCTGGCGGCGATGGGCGCAGTCGCGACGGCACGAACGCCGCCGCCAGACGGCGTCCATAACCTGCTCGGGCCGACCGCGTCGGCGGAGTTGATGCGCGCACAGACGGATACCTACGACCATGCCCTGCGCAACGTGCTCGAGCCGCATATGGTCGCCCTGCTCGAGGCTACGATGTGGCGGCAAATCCGCGATCCGGATTTCATGCTTGGCGCGCTGAAGACGTACCGGATGATGACTGGCCTGTCGCAAATGGACACCGATTTCGTCCAGAACTGGTGGGTGAACAGTCTGCCGCAATTCGCGCCGGCGCCGCCCTTCCCCACGGCCGACGCCGAAGAGCACCAGCTTGCCGCTATCGGCCGCATGGCAGTCGATGACAGCTACATCGCCCCCGACAAGCAACTGGTCGCAGAGGCGCTGAAGACCGTGTGCACGATCTCGCTGCCCGAGCGCGCCTACAGGCAACTCCTGGCCGACCCGGAAGTAGCAGCCATCAAGGAATGGGTGCCGGCCAATTTCGCCGGGCCGAACGGCGCCAAGGTGTTTGCGCGCCGTTCCGACAAAACACTGCGTGTTGGCGTTCCGGGCCCCTATACCTATGCCGGCTTCCATGACGCGATCCTCGACCGAGTCGAGGATGTCGCCGGCCAGGCCGCGTTGGACCGAGCGGTGTTTGCCGGCGGCTGCGCGGAGAATTCGGAGACGTCGGTCTCGGCCCTCTCCCAGGACATCCTGAAGCTCTACTACGACGACTATATCGCGCAGTGGGACTCTTTCCTGCGGGACATGCGGCTTTCACCGCTGACCGATCTCAACATTGCCAGTGAGAACCTCAAGGATCTGTCAAGCGCCGACTCCGCGCTTAAGCGCCTGTTGACGGCAGTGGTGCAGGAGACTGACCTCACCCGCTCCGACGAGGCGCCGGCCGAGGGCCAAAGCGGCGCTGCCGCCAAGACCGGTTCGAAGCTGCTGAGCAAGCTTGGCAAGCTCGGCAAGGTGGTGACCTCAGGCGCCAAGCTCCTGCCTCGCGCCGGCTCCGCCAACCAGGTGGACATGACCGGCAGCCTGGTGGCTGACCATTTCAAGCCGCTCAAAGGCACCATCGCACAGGTCGACGGCCAGCCGCCGGCGCTCGACGCGGCGATCGTGGCCCTGACCGCGCTGTCGAACGTGCTGCAGACGGTCACCGCCAATCCCAACCCCCAGGATGCGATCAAGAAGCAGGGCGGCCTTGCCGAACTGACGGGCGCGGTTGCGAGACAAGCACAGATCCTGCCCTCGCCGGTCAACGACTGGCTGGGCGGTATTGCCGGCGACACCAGTGGCCTGTCGCAGAAGGCTGTAACCAACGAGCTCAATGCCATCTGGCGGGCCGACATACTCCCCTTCTGCCAGGCGGCGCTCAACAACCGCTATCCATTCAGCGCCGACAGCGCGGTCGACGTTAATGTGCGCGACTTTCAGCGCCTGTTCGGGCCGACGGGCCTGATCGATGCTTTCATCAACGACCATCTGATCAACTACGTCGACACCGCCAGCGAGCCGTGGAAATGGCGGGCCGATTTCGGTCTCGACCCGGCGGCGCTCGCAGCCTTCGAGCAGGCCAGGCATATCCGCGACGACCTGTTTCCAGGCGGCACCGGCCCGGTGATGAATTTCACCCTGGAACCCAAGGACCTTGCACCCGGCGCGGCGCGGGTCACGCTCAACCTCGATGGCCAGAACCTCGTTTACTACAACAATGCCACCCGGCCGCAGCCGATGACGTGGCCCGGCAAGGACGGCACCGGGGTGATCTCGCTTGCCTTCCAGCCGGTCGACGGCTCGCCTGAAGTGATGCTCAACGAAACCGGCAGCTGGGCCTGGCTCAGAATGCTGCGCGGCGGCCGCTTCGCGGCGACCAAGCTCACTGACGTCTACAGTCTGCGGCTCGGCACGAAGGGGATGTGGGCCGACTTCGAGCTCAAGGCCGCCAGTGTCGAGAACCCATACACACTCGAGATGTTCAAGAAGTTCACATGTCCGCCACAGATCTGATCGTGCCCGGCTTCTACGGCAAGATGCCCACCACCGGCGATTTCGTGACCCGGCGGCTGCCTGGCGATTTTGTGCGCAGATGGGACCGCTGGCTGGCGCAGCACATCGTGCCGATGTTTGGCTCGGAAGCCTGGCCGCACGACAAGGCGCTTCGCTTTCTCGCTGGCCCCGCTTGCTTCGGCGCCTCGGCGGGCGTCGTCCTGCAGAGCGCCGACGGGGTTGGCAGGCAATTCCCGCTGAACGTCGTGGCGCAGCTTGCCGCGGCTCCGCTTCAGCTGGCTTACGCGGACACCTGGTTCGACAGTATCGAGGAAGCGGCCTTTGCGGCGCAACGGGGGGAGCTGACACCGGACGAATTGGACGCCCGGCTTGCAGCCCTGCCCGTACCGCTGATCGAACAGAATGACGATCTCATCGACGATCTTGTCATGTGGACCACATACACGGACATTTTCGACGTCGACAGACAAGCGCCGCGGCCCGGGCTCGAGCAGGTGCTGGCCTGCAGCTGGAAGACCGGCTGATGTGGGAGGTCTCCAACACCACAGGATTCCCGGCTATGGGCAGCTGGGTTCAGGACAAGGCCGCAAACAAGATCTGGCTAGTCTGTGTGAAGGCCACTTTCGATATACTGCCGGACGGAAGGACGCGACCCTCGGACGATCAGGTGTCACCGTTTATACAGGGGCAGCCCCTCGACGGCGACTATGAGAAAAGCCTGATCTATGAGGCCGATTTTTTTGGGGTGAAGCCGTGCACTGACGTGCTCGTCAACGGCACCGCCTGGTCACCGAATGGTAGACCGACCACGGAGCTCGACGTTGGATTTCAGGTTGGTCCGGTGCAAAAGCGCCTGCAGGTTTTCGGCAATCGCTGGTGGACCGTGAACCTTGCCGGACAGCGCGTTATTGCGAGCCCTGATCCGTTCGTCACGATGCCGATTCAGTATGAGCGCGCTTTCGGTGGCTGGGATCGTACTGCCAGCAATCCGAAGGATCATCGACTGGAAGCCAGGAATCCGGTTGGGCAGGGCTTCATCTCCAACCCAAATGGCTGTCTCGGGCGACCGCTCCCCAACATAGAAGATCCTGCAAACCTGGTCTCGTCCGTCGCCAGTCGCCCGGCACCGGCTGGCTTCAACGCCGTGGCCTGTCATTGGTCACCACGCCGGGAACTCGCCGGAACCTATGATGAGGCCTGGCAGAAAACTCGCTTCCCGCTCTGGGCGGAAGATCTCGATGCCCACTACTATTGCTGTGCGCCGCCTGATCAACAAGTAGCCGGCTACCTGCGCGGCGGCGAGCCCGTCCACATCATCAATCTCTCGCCCAACGGCCCGATACGCTTCCATCTGCCGCGAATGGTCTTCGGCTTCACCACCCGCATTAAACGCGAGACGATTCATACTCGGGGCACGCTGGCAACCGTGATCCTAGAGCCGGATGCCCCGCGCGTGGTTATTGCCTGGCAAAGTTGGCTCGTATGCAACAAGGACATCGACTATCTTGATCAAACCACTGTCCGCCTGAAAAAGCTGATGTGATGGTATTGACGATGTCCCCGCCAAGCCTCGCAGCTTATTTCCCTCGGACGCCAATTTGGCTGGCAGGCCTTGCAGCGCGGACTCCGGTTGGCCTGCGCCCAGAAAGCGCGGCGGCGGCGGTGCGGGCGGGGATATCAGGAATTTCCGAGCATCCGTTCTTCGTCGACCGCAATGGCGAACCCATGCGACTGGCGCAGGATGCGGTCATGGGCCCTGATATGCCGCTGCCAGAGCGTATGAAGGAACTGCTGCTTTCAACGTTGCTGCAACTGCCGCAGGCAGCGACGCAATCAGTTAACGCCCTGAGAACGCTCCTGATCATCTGTGCGCCGGAGCCACGGCCGGGGTTACCGGACGGCGTCGCCGAAACGCTCGGCCGTGCCGTGATGGGACGATTCGGCTCGGCGAATATCCGCGTGCAATACCTTGCCCACGGACACGCTGCCGGCATGCTTGCGTTTGGTGTCGCCGCCAAGGCGATCGATGAGGGCAAGACGGATCTGGCGGTTGTAGCAGGGGTGGATTCCTATCACGAGTACCAGACCCTCGAATGGATGGATGAGACGGGGCAACTCAAATCCGAGGCGAATCGAGACGGCTTCTTCCCGGGAGAAGCGGCGGGCGCCTGCCTGCTGGCAAGCAAAAGTCTGATATCAGAATTGGGCCTGGCACTCTTGGGACGCCTAACCGCGGTCAGCGCCGCGCCCGAGCGGATTACTATCAAGCGGCACGGCAGGGAGGAGGTTTGCGTCGGGGAGGGGCTGAGCTCCGCCTTCCTTGGACTTGGCCCCGCCATCGAGAGCGACCACCGCAAGATCACCGATACATATTGCGATCTCAACGGCCAGCGTTACCGCAGCGAGGAGTTGGTCTACTCAATCCTGCGAGTACAGCATCTTTCAGATCAGGCAACGCACTTTTTGCATCCGGCCGACTGCTGGGGCGATGTCGGCGCCGCGTCGGGGCCGCTGTTCGCGGCGCTTGCCCACGCCGCCGCAAGCAAGGGTTACAGTTGGGGTTCGCGGGCGGCGCTCTGGGCCGGATCCGAAGGCGGCCAGCGGGCGGTGATGCTGCTGGACTTTCCTAGCAACCCAAGAAAGGGCGCGTGATGGTTTCAGTTGGGGTCAATCCGCCCAAGACGCCGGTGACTGAGGGAAGTATCGATATGGCACCTGCGGACGTGCCCAATGTCTGCAAGATGCCAGGGCCGCCAGCGCCGTTCGTGCCTGTTCCACTACCGAACTTTGGACGCTCCGCCGACCGGTTGTCGGACGCGACCTCGACGGTAATGATCGAAGGGAAGAAAATAGCCATTAAAGGCAGCTACTACATGAGCGCCCCGTCGCCGGACGTGGCGAGCCAGGGCACCGGCGGAGGCGTGGTATCGTCGGCTACGCAAGGAAAGACCGAGTTCGTTGCGCCGGGCTCGATGGACGTGAAGGCAGAAGGCAAGAATATCCAACTGCTCGGCGATCAGATGACCAACAATGGGAGCTAACTCCGCCACCTCGACCGGAAACAAGCAGGCTCCGGACACCAAGCCGATGCACAAGTGCGGCGAGGTGGGAAGCTATGGCGGCCTCAAGAACGACGGCAAGGCGAGCCGAGCCGATGGTTCGAGAGTGTGGGAACGCGATCATATTCCGGCTAAGGCCACGCTCTTCAAGCGAGCCAAAGTCATGTTCAACACAATGTCTGCAGCCGTTTACGAATGCGCAAAAGGAAAGATCGAATCGCGTGGCATGGCGATAGTGATCCCCCGCAAATCCCATCGCGGGTTCAGCAAGACCTGCGGCAGCAAGAACACCAAGACGCAAATCCGACAGGACGCAAAATCCAAGGAAAGCATGACCGCGGCCGTCAATCGGGATACAAAGGCGTTGCAGAAACATCTGGACACCACCGACTGCGGTCCAGCTTATGCGGAGGCGGTGAAGGAACTCAAGAAGTTCGACTTCGATCAGATGATCAGAGATGCCGTGAACGAATGCAAGTAGTCACACAACAGGGTGAACTCCGATGGCTCAGACGAACTACGAAGATTGGGTTGGCCTTTTCGGTCATACCGCAGAAGACCCGGCCGTGAAAGCCCTGCTGCGCTCGGCTGGGGTCACCAAGAGGCTTGTCATGCCTCGCGACGAACTGGATCTTCTCGTCGACATTACGGGCATGACCGTGAATTTCCAGGACGCTGAGCTCTTCGAGGACCTGCCGCCAGTCGGATCCGGCAACTGCGTCCTTACCGGAGTGGTTCTCCGCCTGGAGAAGAACAAGGCGGCCCCGTACGGCGGACCACTGCCGTACGGCATCAAAAGAGATTCCTCTCAGGCCGATTTGCGCGCTCAGTTTGGAAAACCAAGTGAAACAGAAAGCGACATCGGCTGGGACCGCTGGATCATATCAGACAATCTCACCCTCACCGCGCAATACACGGGCGACAGGTCCTCGATCGAGGCCCTAATGTTGAGTCTGCCCGAACCCGCTTAAACCGCGATTGCGATCATAATTCATGGATTTCAGCAGATCAGTTTACCTTCTTGGTCGACTATCGACCGACCCCGACGTGCAGGCGCTTCTCGCCGGCCTGAAGATTATTCGTCAGCCCTCGGTGGACATAGACGAAGGCGACGATGGTCGGATACTTTCGGCCGAAGACTGGCTGACCAATTTGCAGCTTGGCGTGGAACTCGGGTTCGTGGCGCGCGCATACTTGCTGGGCGAAGATGATTTCGATGCCGCGACCGAACCCATGGTGCTCTCGCAGGTGTACTTTTACCGCAATCATGCCGACGTCAAGCCGTATCGTGGACGGCTGCCGTTCAGTATCGGGCCTGACGATGACAGGAAGGGTGTAAGGGCGAAGTTCGCAACTTACGAACCGACCCGGCGCTCCTATCTGCGCGACACCTGGGAACTGCCAGAGTGTCGGGTGACCGTCAGCTACGTCGATGAAGGCGCGCGGATCGGATTTGTTCTCTGCCTTCTGCGCCCCCCTGCCATGCCAGCCGACGCCGACGATGCCGCCCTGGTTCCAAGCATCGCCCAGATCGCGCGCGTGATGGCCAAGCCGTTAATGGATCCCGAGGTTCGTTTGACTTTTGCGCCGTTACGGCTGGAGCAGAATCTGGAGGAAGACGAAACCGGCTCGGTCGCCAGCCTCACACGGCACCTCGGCATAGAGCTACGCTTTCGCTATCTCGGTGGAGGTCGCGAGCAGTCGCTCGCAAACGTCTTGTTCTACCGGGAGCACGAGGCAGAGGGTGCACGCTGGCCCGGGGAGTTGCCGAAGGAGCTTTCGTTCGACGACTCGCCAGAACAGGTAACGCAAAAGATCGGCCGTGCCCCGGATCAATTGCTGGACGAAGAGTTCGACGGCTATGCAACCTGGCACTTCGTGGAATATTCGCTGCAGGTGAAATACAGCACAATGGAAAACTACGTTCTGTGTGTACAAATGGCGGCTCCCGATGCCGCGCTGGCCGCGTGAGCCTTGCGGAGTTGCCTGGTTTTTCGTGCGCGACTATGCTTGGACAAGTCTGGAAAGGGGTTAAGCACGATGAATGATCGCCCTAATTTTTCGAGCGCTGGCAGCAATCTCGGCAATGGCCTCATCATCGGTACCTTCATCGGACGCGACCAGTCCGGCGAAGCAATGGTATCAATTCCCGACGGAATCGAACCAAGGGTAGCAATCGCTCGCGCAGCGATCTTGCTGGAGCCCACGGACTTTGGGGCCGACGTGGTGGTGATGTTCGCGGGTGGCGATCCGGACCAGGCGATCATCCTGGGGCGCCTGCAGCATCCGAAGCCGGTTGACGCCGAGGACGTGGCCGCAACCCTCGATGGCGAGCGACTGGAACTTTGTGCTGAGCGCGAAATCGTCCTTCGCTGCGGCAAAGCCAGCATTACACTGACCCGCACCGGCAAGATAATCTTGAGGGGCACTTATATCCTCAGCCGTTCGTCCGGTCCCAACAAGATCAAAGGAGGCTCGATCCAGCTTAACTAGAGCCTCGGATGTCACCCCACGTTATTGAGCATATCGTCGAGCAACATGCCGAAGACGCGGCATTCCTCTGGTTGCAACGTGACAGAGCAGTCGATGCTCCCGATCAGCATCTCAAGAATCTAAGACGGGTGGACGATCGGATCGAGGCGCATGTGGATGGTCTGCGTGTTGCTGGCGAATGGGGGTGGCAAGCCGCTGAGACGGCTTTCGACCGGTATCATGAGCCAGGCGAGACTTTCGTGGCCGCTGTTCTCGCCTTCGAGAGCATGTCAGAAAACCGGATCGGTTACATCCTCAATCTTGCCGAGGCATCACCACAGCTGTTGCGCGCCGTCGTATCGGCGCTGGGCTGGGTAGAGCCGCATCGTGTCCAGAAATGGATCCCGTGGCTGTTGGAGGACCCGCTCCCTTCCAGGCGCCTGCTTGGGATAACCGCATGTTCGGTTCGTCGCATCGATCCGGCAACCCGTCTGTCAAATTTGTTCAACGAAGTCCCCGCAGTGCGCGCCAGAGCCTTGCGCCTTGCGGGAGAGATTGGGCGCGTCGACCTACTCTCAGACATAAAGGCAGCTCTCCATGACCCCGACGAGACATGTGGCTTTTGGGCAGCTTGGTCCTGCGTGCTTTTAGGGGACAGATGTGAGGCACTGGAGGTCCTGCGCATGCACGCCAGCGCGGACGGGATCGGCTGGAAAGGCGCGCAACTTATGCTGCGCGCAGCCGATCATCAAAACGCCGTGGAATGGCTTTTGGGACTGCGAGGCGATCGTTCGAAGGAGAGGCTGATCGCGGCCGGGGCAGCCGTTGTCGGGGACCCCATCTTTGTACCTTGGCTGACTACACGAATGCGCGACCACGATCTGTCCCGGCTGGCCGGCGAAAGTTTCGCGACCATCACCGGGATCTCGCTTGAGGAACGAGCAATGCATGTTAAGGCGCCTGGAGACATGGACCTCGCAAACCTGCCGCCCGGCTATTCTCGCGACGAGAACCTCGTCTGGCCAGATGTCGGTAAGATTCGAGCATGGTGGCGGCAAAACCAAACGAATTTTGGTCAGGGCATGCGATACTTGCATGGCAAGCCTCTAGGAGCAGAGACTCTGGCGCAGACCTTCGCCCAGGGGACGCTGCGTGCAAGACGGGGCGCCGCTTTGGACCTGGCATTAGGCGCGCCGGAGACTCCGCTTGTCAACAGCTCGGCTCGCTGCTTCGAATAGCTTGCATCCGGCGGATTGACGCTAGGTCGTTGCAAAACCACGTCATTCGACGTAGCCCTGTCGTCGCGCCCAGTCTAGTACCCCGTCCTTAAGCGGCACCCTAGCGATCCTGTCGCCGAAATACTCCCGGAAGTGAGTGCCCGCCGCGTCTGGATCGTTGGTGAAGAGATCGCCCACCCACCGCGCCTCTGGAAACAATTCCAACAGCGATGCGCCTGCCGCCACGGCAAGGGCGGGACAGCCCATCTGTTCGATCAGCCACGGCAAGATAGCGCGATCCCCGAGCATGCCGACTGCTCTTACGCCGAAAGGGGCGCTTTGCGGC
Source organism: Mesorhizobium sp. B2-3-14 (assembly GCF_006442175.1). Lineage (NCBI taxonomy): Bacteria > Pseudomonadati > Pseudomonadota > Alphaproteobacteria > Hyphomicrobiales > Phyllobacteriaceae > Mesorhizobium > Mesorhizobium sp. B2-3-14. Next base: position 102,877 of record NZ_VFVP01000015.1, read on the forward strand.
AGGCGGAGCAAAGTTCCGATCCAGCTTCGCACCTGCTTGACGGGAGTCGCCTTCACTACGGCTCGGAGAGCGAGCACACCATTGTGGTCACCTCGCTCAACCGTCCTTCTAAGTTCCGCAAGGCCCGGACCGCTTTGGCCGAGTTCGTTCAAGGTCCAGGCTGCCCAGAAACGCACCTGCTGGTCTTCATCCGTAAGCGCATTCGCGATTTCGGCCGTCAAATCGGCACGACGGAGCTCTCCGGCGAGGCGAAGGCTGACGATACGAACCGATGTCTCGGGGTCGCGAAGTCGCAGCAAAAGCACCTGCTTTGGATCGACGCGGTGTGCCAGACAGGCCGACATTCCAAGAAGCCTTTTGAACGAGTCGCCCTCATCAATCCAAGTCCGCACCCATGCCCCAATCTTGCGTGGTTCGTGCCATGCCAAGGCGCCAAGCAAGCCAGCCGGACCATCGATTGCGGTGCGACCGATCTCGACGACTTTTGCGACGTGATCGGCGGTTTCGAATTCGAAAGCCGTCCAAGACACGACAAAAAGCGCGCCTTTGCCAGGCGCTTCCTCGTCCATAGAAAGGACGCACGGCCAAGCTGCGAGGCCAGCAACCCTCAGGCCATCGAGATTAATTTCCAGTCTGTCATCGATGGCCCTTACGGCGTTCAGATCGGGAGGATCGTCGAGCGCCAAACTGTCCCGCTGCGCCCATAAGGCGGCGGAGCGCTCGGCATGTTCCCCGACAATGTTTTCCAGCACCGTCATTTTAGGCAACCAGCCAATCGCATCGCCGGGGCCGGACAGGCAAACCGGCGAAGAGCACAGCGCCGCCTCTCCCGACCCAAACCACCGTCAGTTTTCGTGGATCTTCGATCCCTTGATGGTGACGTCGCTCGACGCCTTGATATTGATCTTACCGGATCCGCTGACCGTGATATCTTTTCCTTTGATCAAGATAGTTCCGTCCTTTTTCATCGTGATCGATGCGTTGCCGCATGTCAGCGAAATCGAGTCGCCGGCGTCTATCGCGAAATTCTTCCCAATCTTGAAACTGCCGTCGTCGGCGACGTCGACCGCACTGGATTTACCCACCTTCAGATTGTGGCCGCCGCCGACATCGGCGGCGTCGTCGTCGGCAATTTTGGTCGCTCGGGATTTCCCTATCTGCAGGGCCTGCGCTCCGCCAACGTCAAAGTTCTGGTCGGCGCTGACTTGTACGATTTGACTGGCTCCGACCGTCCAGTTGTCCGAGGCTCCAATGCTGTGGGTCTGCCCCGCACCCACGGTGACGCTTCTCGATGCGCCGATGGTGTTCGTCTGCACCGCGCCGACGCTTCTTGTCTCGGTGGCGCCCACCGTGTCGATTCGCGCCGCGCCCACCGTCACCGTCTGCACCAGGCCAACTGTCTGAGAATGGTTGGACCCGATTGTTTCCGACGAATTGGCGCCGATATGGATGGTCTCGTTGGCGCCGACCGTCAGCGAACGGTTCGCGCCCACGGTCTCGGTGTCGTTGCTACCGATGTTGGTGGTCTGGTCGACGCCGACCTTGACCGTCTTGTTGTTGCCGACGTCCTCGTCAAGGTTATGGCCGACAGAGTGCTTGGCGTCGTGGTCGATGCGGTCGGACTGGTCGTGCTGAACGGTCTTGTTGCGATCGTGCTTGATCAGCAGATGGTGGTCCTTCTGCGCCTGAAAATTGACCAGCTCGGAGCCGGCCTTGTCCTCGAACATCAGTTCGTTATAGCCGCCGCCGCCTTTTGACGAGTTGGACTTCCAGCCCGATTGTGTCGCATTGGCCGGCAGTCCGTAGGGCGGCATCTCAGCGGCGTTGTAGACGCGACCGGTGATGATCGGCAAATCAGGATCGCCCTCGATGAAATCGACGATGACCTCCTGGCCGATGCGAGGGATCTGGATGAAGCCCCAGCCGCTGCCGGCCCAGGTCTGCGACACACGCACGAAGCAAGACGAGTTCTGGTCCTTCTTGCCGAGGCGGTCCCAATGAAATTGCACCTTCACCCGAGCATATTTGTCGGTGAAGATCTCCTCGCCCGACGGGCCCACGACGGTCGCGGTCTGCGGCCCGCGCATGAGCGGTCGCGGCGTGATCCGCGGCGGCCGGTAGGGCAGTTTGGTGGGCGCGATGCCAAGCACGACCTTGAAATTCTCGCTGTGGGCTTCGTTTTGGGTCCGGTAGCCCGGATCGAACAGCCGGTAGTCGGCGCTGGTCACGAGATAGTCCTGGTTCTGGTCGTCGCGAGGAAAACTTTCGAGCGTGAACTTGCAGCCTGAAAAAAGGCCCCGGACGGTTCCCACCGCCGTGCTGTGCTGGTGCACAGCCTGGAGTTCCTCACGGCGGATACCCGCAATCTTATCGCCCCGCCCGACATCGAGATGCGCGCCGGGCTGACGGTAGTTTTCGCCCGAAGCCTCCTGATGGGCGAAGGGCTGAGCGGATTTCGCCATCAGGTCAGCGCCGGGCTTCTCGAAATCATAGTCGGTATGAACGTAGGCGCCTGGACGCACGGCGCTGCCCGGAATCCATTCGGTAATGTATTCCACATCACGGCGCGAGCCGTGGCCCTCGAAATTGTAAAGCACCTTGTCGTAGCCTGGCGCCGGCTTCAGCTTGCTCATGGCATCGCACAGCACCAGCGTGTGCTTGCCCTCGTCGTGCTCGAAGAAATAGAAGATCCCTTCGTGCTCGAGCAGCCGCTGCACAAAATCGAGATCGCTCTCATCGTACTGCACGCAATATTCGCGCGAGGGATAAGACCCCTGCAGCCGCTTCTCGAACTTGGCGATGCCGTATTTCGAGAAGATCTTTTCAACGATCTCGACAGCGGTCATGTTCTGGAAAATGCGGCAGTCGGTGGTGTTGCCGAGGAACCAGAGCCATGGCCTGACACTGGCCTCGTAATAGGTCAACCGATCCTCTATGCGGGTAAGTTTGAAGTCTGACACCAGACCGCTGAACCAACGCTTTGGATCGGATTCGCCTTCGACGGAAACGACGCCGCCTAGCATCTTCAGCGGATCGATCTCACGGCTCTTGCTGACGAACCCCACGGTATAGGCAAAACATCGGCTGATCTCATCCCGGCCGACGAGATGGGTAAAGGTCAGCACATCGGCCCCAACCGGCGTCTGTAGAACCGTGGCACGTTCATTCGGCATGGGTCGTGCCCCTCCTCGACGCGGCCGCCGGGATGATGGATTGAAGCCCCGCTCCGTGAACGGCATCACGTTCACAGCATCTGACCGCCGCAAGCTAGCATATCTTCGACGGAGACCAAATAAAAGCAACGCATGAACCTGGCGAGCATTGTTCGTGGAAGGCGCCTCTCCCACTGCGCCGGCAAGCTGCTAGAATGCCTTGGTTTCAGGGGACAGTGGCTTTCAATGTTCATCTCGCTTCAGATCAGCAATGTCGACCGGCTGCCGCCAGGGGTCGCGACGAGCTATGCCGCCCGCGACCGCGGCTTCGAAATCGGGCGCGAAAACTGCGACTGGACGCTGTCCGACCCTGCCAAACTCATCTCGGGGAGGCATTGCGAAATCCGCTATCAGACGGGCTCGTTCTGGCTATACGACCTGTCGCGCAACGGCACTTTCGTCAACGGCTCCAGCCAGCGCCTGAATGCGCCCCATCGATTAGACCGAGGCGACCGGCTGCTGATCGGCCAGTATGTCATCACTGTCTCGATCGACGAAGAGCGCGTTGGCGCCGGTCGTCCGCAAGCCAGGACCGGCTCGACGCAACGCGAGTTGCCGGCCTCGACGGGACGGTCGCTTGAGCCCGGCAGCGCACCGTTGCCCACACCGGCAGAACACAGCCCGGGCCAGGCAGCGAAAATGTCGATGTCGTCGGCGCCGAGCCCCGGCCCTGATGTCCCAGTCAAGCAGCCGGCGGAAGCCGACCGGATACTTGGTGATATCGCCAGGGCGGCCGGCTTGTCGCCGGAGCTGTTGGCGTCGCGCGACCCGCATGATGTCGCTGCCGAGATCGGCGCGGTTTTGCGAACCACAGTCGAGCAATTGTCCTTGCTGCTCAAGGCGCGCGCGGCGGCCAAGGTGCTCGCCAAGAGCGCGCATCGCACGATGATCGGCGCCGCGGACAACAACCCGCTGAAATTCGTGCCGGGCACCGACGACATGCTGGAAATCATGTTTGCCAAGCGGCGGGCGGGTTATCTGGATGCCAGACGCAGCATCGAGGATGCGTTCGACGACCTGAAGACCCACGAAATCGCAACCTACGCAGCCATGCAGGCCGCGCTCTCAAGGCTGCTCGACGACCTGTCGCCGGAGGCAATCGCCAGAAGAATCCCGCCTGCCTCCTTTTCATCCAGGAAGAGCCAAGCCTGGGATGCGCTCGTCGCGACGTGGCGGACGATGGAAGACAAGCACGAAAACGGCATGCTGGATGTCTTTCTTGCCTATTTCGCCGAAGCCTACGCCAAGGCTGGCAAGCAGAAATAGCCTCGCGCCAGATGGCGTTGGTAGCACTCGCTATGCAACTTCATGGAAAAGCCGCTTCCTTGACATCCTGCTTTCCGATTTCAATCGGCTTCCTGTGCGACTAGAATGGCATAGGAGCGCTTGCCAAGCTGGCAAGCGGCGCGGCTTGGGGCGTGTGCAGGAATGTCATGTTTCGGCAAAATCAGACCTTCCATCCGGCTCGCTGCTGATACTGAGCCTCCTATGCCGCTTTCCTCCTGTCTGAAAGACGCCCGTTGGACTTCGTCGGTGGTGCGCCGATGAGCTCGAAGGACGATTCCTCCGAGCCTCCGGATAAAACCGTCATCCGCGTGCCACGGCCAAGGCAAAGGCCGCTCGTGGCTCCCGCTGGTTCCGGTCTGCAAAGCGTGCCCCCTCTCCCCTCACCCGCCAGGGAATCGACAGTGTTCGACCCCGGCGCCGGCCAGCAGTTGCCCCCCGGCTGGTCGTCGGGAACCGTGGTTGTTCAGGACAACGAAGCGGTTGCTGCAAAAAGACCGGTGTTGCAGCAGGATGCCTTGCTCCACGCCACCGCTGGCGTGAAGTATGCCGCGGCCAATCCCATCCTTGCCACCGCAGCCCCCTTGCTCATGCTGTTCGGCCAGTTGCGGCTGATGCCGGTCGAACGCCAAGCGGCCGCTTTGGCCGAGCATATCGCGGACAACATCGATAGCTTCGACCGTGCCACGGCCAAAGCCGGAATTGCCGAACAAGACGCGCGGATCGCCAAGTTTGCGCTTTGCGAAACCGCCGACGACCTCATCGGCAATCTGCCCTGGCCGGACAAACATACCTGGCTGCGGCACAGTATGGTGATGAAGTTCTTCCACACGCAGCCGACAGGGACGGGCTTTTACGAGGCGCTGAACAATATCCTCGCCAAGCCTGAAGGGCATTGCGACCTGCTCGAATTGATGCATGCCTGCCTTTCGCTGGGCTTCCAAGGCCAGTATCGGGCATTGTCGGGTGAGCGCAACACACTCGAGCGCGTCCGGCGCGACGTCTACGACACACTGCGCTATTTTAGGCCACGTGCCGCAGACGAGATTTCGCCCAGGTGGCAAGGCATGGCGGCGGCGATGCCCAGGCCAGCAGGGCGGCTGCCGCTGTGGGCGATCGCAGCCGCCGCCGCGACCCTGGTGACGGTAGCCTTTTTCTGGCTGAGGATATTGATCACCGACGAAGGCGATGTCACTGCCAGCGAGTTGCTGGCGCTCAATCCATCCAGTCCGGTTATGATTGAACGGGCCAGCGTAGAGGCGCCCGCCGAGCCGGCGCGAGCCGACCCGCCACCACCTACGGCTGCGAACACCACGCAGATCGACCGCATCCGCACCGCACTCGCCAAGGAGGTCGCGGGCGGTGGACTGAGCGTCGGCACCAAGGGCGACTTCATCGTCGTAGAGATCAGCAGCCAGCTCTTGTTCGTGCCCGGCCAGGCCGGGGTAACGGCACAGTTCCAGCCCATCGCGACAGACATCGCCTCGGCGCTCGATGCCGAACCCGGACCGATCAAAATCGTCGGCCATACCGACAACGTGAAGCCGAAGAAGTCGAGCACATTCAAGTCGAATTTCGACCTTTCTGTTGCACGTGCAAAAGCGGTGCAGGCCATGATGGCCAAGCAATTGAAGGACCCGTCGCGCCTGAGCGTCGAAGGCAAGGGCGAAGACGAACCCATTGCCGACAATGCGACCGCCGACGGCCGGGCCAAGAACCGCCGCGTCGACGTGATACTCCCAAAGCAGGACGAGTTATGAGCCGGCGCGGCGAGGAGCTGATCGGCTGGGTGCTGCGGATCTTCAGCGCGCTTGCCCTGGTCGGCTTCTCGGCCGCCGTCTGGTATGCCGGACCCCTGATCCGCTTCGCCGACACCCGCCCGCTTGGGTCGGTGTGGCTCAGGGCACTCATCATCGGCACGACCGCGATCGTGCTTGCGTCTTTCTACGGCATTGGCTTCTGGCAAAGACGCAAGGCGCAACAGGCGCTCGAAACGGCCATTGTGCGCGGCGACGAGCGCAACGACGATTCACTGGTGCTCGAAGCGCGCATGAGCGAAGCCATCGCGACGCTCAGGCGGACGAGCCGCAAGCGCAACTTCCTTTATGATGTCCCCTGGTACATCGTCATCGGTCCGCCAGGCGCCGGCAAGACGACGGCGCTGGTCAACTCCGGCCTCAACTTTCCGCTTGCGGGCTCCGGCAACGCCCAGCCGGTGACTGGCGTCGGCGGCACGCGGTCATGCGACTGGTGGTTTACCGATGAAGCCGTGCTGATCGATACGGCCGGCCGCTACACGACGCACGAATCGGACCGCGAACGCGACCAGGGGAGCTGGCTTGCATTCCTGGGATTGCTTAAGAAAACCCGCCCCAGGCAACCAATCAACGGGGTGATCCTCGCCATCAGCCTCGCCGATCTCATCAGCCTCGACGACCAGCATATCGATGCGCATGTCACCGAGATAAGGAGCCGTCTGCGCGAATTGCACGAGACGCTCAAGATCCAGTTTCCCGTCTATCTGCTTTTCACCAAAGCCGACCTCTTGTCGGGCTTCATGGATTATTTCGGCGGCTTTGATGACGTGCGCAGGCGCCAGGTATGGGGCGCGACGTTCCAGACCGCCGATCGCACAAGGAACATGGCCGGCGAGGCAGCGGCTGAGTTCGACGGCCTGGCGCAGCGCTTGGCAGAAGAACTCGTCGAGCGCTTGCAGGAAGAGGCCGACCCGGTGGCGCGCATCGCCATCTTCGACTTCCCGGCGCAGTTCGGCGCCCTCAGGAACCGGACCGCGCATTTCATCGGCAGTTTGTTCGATGCCTCCCGATCGCGGGTGAATGTCAGCTTGCGGGGCCTCTATTTCTCCTCGGGTACTCAGGAAGGAACACCGTTCGACCAGGTACTGGGCACAATCGGGCGCAGCTTCGGCACCGCCTCGCAGGCGCATCTTTCGGGGACCGGCAAGAGCTTCTTCCTGCACGATCTCCTGACCAAGGTGATCTTCCCGGAATCAGGTTGGGTATCTGTCGACCGGGTGGCCGAGCGGCGCGCCAGACTTGCGAGATTGGGTGGCCTCGCCACGATTGCGCTGGCGACGTTGACGGCGCTCGGCGTGCTTGGGCTGAGCTTCTTCGCCAACCAGTCCCTGATCACGTCCACCAGGCAGTCCATGGCCCACTATCGCGACAGCGCCGATGCGCTGCTCAAGAGCACTATGGTGAGCGACGTCGACCTCGAAAATGTCATCGGTCCGCTCGACCAGTTGCGCAACCTGCCAGCGGGGTTCGAGACCGGCGACCAGGGAAAGCCGATCGAGGAGACGTTCGGGCTTGGCCAGCGCGACAGGCTGCTGTCGGCCTCGAAGGATGCCTATCGGCAAGCGCTCGAGCGGACATTCCGCTCCCGCCTCCTGGTGCAGGCGGAGCGGACCATCCAGGCCAAGATTGCCGATCCAATCGCACTCTACGAGCCGCTTAAGATCTATCTCATGCTCGGCGGAAAGGCTCCGAAGGTCGATAACGAGTTGATTGTTTCCTGGATGAAGCAGGATTGGGAAGTGAACCGCTATCCGGGCGAGAACAACCGCGAGGGCCGCGCGCAGCTCGAAAAGCATCTGCGCGCGATGCTTGCCCTGGATGACGCCTACGATCCCGTCTTCGAGCTCAACCAGCCATTGATCGAAGCCGCGCAGCGCTCGCTTGGCCGCATGAGCCTTGCCGACCGCGCTTCAGCGCTGATCAAGTCGGCGGTCTACGCGGCAAGGCTGCAGAGCTTCCCAGTCGCAGCAAAAGCCGGCCCTGAGGCACAGCTCGTGTTCGAACGCGCGGATGGCGGCGATCTCGCGGATCTGGACGTTCCCGGGCTTTACACGCGCGATGGCTTCAACCGTTTCTTCCTGCCGCAGCTCTCGCGCATCGCGCAAATCCTCGTCAATGACCAATGGGTGCTTGGCGGCGGCGGGGAACAGGGCGGCATCGACCAGGATCTGCCCAAGCTCGGTCCAGAACTGATCGACCGCTACGGCAAGGAATTCTCCGCCGCGTGGAACGGCGTCCTTGACCAGCTGATGTTCAAGGCATTGCTCGAAGACAAGCCGCGATATCTGTCGCTTTCCGCTCTCGCCGCGCCGGACTCGCCTCTTGCTCAGCTCTCCACGGCGATCGCCGACGAGACCGCGTTGACAAAGGATAAGATGGTCGAAGGCGAAGGCGGCGCGGCGCAAGAGGATCTCGCCAGCATGGCCAAAGGCCTGGCTCGCATCGGCCTGCAGATCGCCGGCGGCAAGTCGCAGAGCCGTGCCGGCTCTGGCTCGGCTGTCGCACACAGTGCCGGGGCGAACGTCGAGGCGCAGTTTCGATCGTTCCAGTCCCTGGTCAGCGGCGCAAACGGAGGGCGGCCCATCGATGCGTTGACGCGGAATTTCCGCGATATCTTTCAAAGCCTGAGGCTTTCGGCCGACGATCCTTCACAGACCGAACGCGTCAACGCCAACCTGCAGCTGCAGATCTCCACACTGCGCGCCAATGTCTCGCGTCTTCCAAAGCCGCTTGCGCGCATGGTCAACTCGGCAGCGGACGAGTTTGCTGGCAGTGTCGCCGAAGCCTCGCTGGCCAACCTCAACCAGAACCTCGACCAGACGGTCACACGAGCCTGCGAGGAGGCGGTCGGCGGTCGCTTTCCCTTCGCAAGGGACGCTACGCAAGAGATCTCGATAGCGGATTTCGCAAAGCTTTTCGCGCCGGGCGGGCTGATTGACCGTTTCTTTGCGCAGAACCTTGCGTCGCTCATCGACATGAGCGGCCAGGAATGGACCTGGAGACAGGATGCCCGCGCCGGCCACGACTTGGCGAAGTCGACCCTGAAATCCTTTCAGTCGGCCGCAGAGATCCGCAGCGCCTTCTTCCCGTCCGGCGGCTCTGTGCCCTCGGTTTCGATGACCATCACGCCGTCTACGCTCAATGGAGACGCAGACAACGCCTTTCTCAACGTTGACGGCCAGACCATCCAGAGCAGCCAGACGGACAACGCGCCGAGCACGGTGACGTGGCCAAACAGCACAGCCTCGGCTTCCGCCAGCCTCACCTTGATGCCGCAAATGCCCGGCCGCGACTCGGCTATCAAATTCGAGGGACCGTGGGCGTTCAAGCGTCTGCTGGACAAGGCGACCATCACCGCCAGCGGCGAAGCCCGCTTCGTGATCGGCGGACGCGACGTCTCTTACATGATCCAGACCGGACCGGCGGCAAATCCGTTCCTGTTGCCAGCCCTGGCCGACTTCAGCTGTCCGAAGGCGTTCTGACATGGCCCTGTACAAGCGCAGCGCCGGCTGCGGCACTCATTTTGGTACTCTAATGGATGCGCTTATGGCAAAGTGGCCTGGGCACGCTGCCCGGGGTTGGTCACAGGGGACGCTCGCGAAGCGCTAGGTGGCAAATTGAGCACTGTCGCCCTTTCCATCGAAAGCTTCGGCGTGACCCATAGAGGCTGCGTGCGCGACCACAACGAGGACAACTATCTGATAGAGCCGCAGACCGGTCTCTGGGTGGTGGCGGATGGCATGGGCGGGCACGAAGCCGGCGAGGTCGCGTCGGCCAGCATCGTCGACCATCTGGCAACGATCGGCATAGCGAGCTCGGCACCCGACCTTCGTGCGCGCTTCGAGGACCGGCTGAGCCGCGCCAACTCCGAGATCCGCGAGATCTCGCGATCCCGCGGCATCACCATCGGCTCGACCTTCGCCGCCTTGCTTGCCATGGATGGACGGTTCGCGGGCCTATGGGCCGGCGACAGCCGCATCTACCTGATCCGTGACGGGACAATCTTTCAGGTCTCGAAGGATCACACCGAGGTCCAGGAACTGGTGGATCGCGGCATGATCAGCGCGCAAGAGGCGCTTACCTGGCCGCGCCGCCACGTCATCACCCATGCAGTCGGGGTGAGCGACGAGCTCGAGATCGATTTCCAGCAGGGCGAGCTGATGGCGGGGGATGTCTTCGTCCTGAGCACCGACGGACTGACGGCTCATGTCAGCGACGCCGAGATCGAAGCCGCAGTCAGATCGGCAACGCCGCAGGCGGCGTGCCGGAGCCTGCTGGAGACGGTGCTGGCGCGGGGCGGCACGGACAATGTGACCATCGTACTCGTGAAGATCGGCGGCGGGCGCAACCGTGCGCCCCATCCGGATCGGTCCGGACCGGAGAGCCTCGCGAGATGAGCGACGACGATAAAACGCGGATATCGACCAACGTCACCTATGCCGGCGCCGGCACGCAGCTCAGCGGCATCTACGAACTCGACGAGAGGATCGCGTCCGGCGGCATGGGAGAAGTCTATCGCGGCCACAACATCCAAACCGGCGATCACGTGGCGATTAAGATCGTCCTGCCCGAATTCGCCCGTGACCAGACGATCCTGTCGCTGTTCCGCAAGGAAGCATCGATCCTCAACCATCTGTCGCATGACGCGGTGGTTCGCTATCACGTCTTCACCATCGATCCGAAGATCGGCCGCCCCTACCTGGCAATGGAGTTCGTGGACGGCCAATCACTTTTTGATGTGATGCGTCACGGAGCGATGCAGGGGGAAGACGTGCGGCGCCTTTGCCATCGCTTGACCTCGGGGCTGGCGGCTGTGCATCAGGCGGGCGCGATTCACCGCGACCTTTCGCCGGACAACATCATCCTGCCTGGCGGGCGGGTGGAGCACGCCAAGATCATTGATTTCGGTATCGCTCGCTCGGCGACCGCAGGCGGTGAAACGCTGATCGGTGGGAAGTTCGCCGGCAAATACAATTACGTATCGCCCGAACAGCTCGGCCTCTATGGCGGCGAGGTCAGTGAGCAGTCCGATATCTATAGTCTCGGCTTGGTACTCGCCGCCGCACTGCGCGGAAAGCCACTCGACATGAGCGGCTCGCAGTACGAGGTCATCGAAAAACGCCGGAACGTCCCAGACCTGTCTGACATCGATCCCGAGTTCCACGATCTCCTCGGCGCCATGCTGCAGCCCGACCCGCGCGATCGGCCCGCCAGCATGGCCGAGATCGCCAGGGCAACGCGTGGCGAGGATGTCGAGCTGACATTGCCGCCCGTATCGTATGGTTCGCGCGAACGCTCCGGCTTGCCGCGCGCCGGCTGGACGGCACTGCCCACCTCCAGGCTCGAGCCTTCGGCATCTCCGGGCGAACAACGCTTTGTCGAGCATGTGCGGCCGGCGCATCTGTCGCAAGCAGCGTCGGCGTCGACGCCCGGCACGACCGTTCCGGCTGAGCCGCGAAAGTCGGGGCGGATGCCAGCCATCGCTGCCGGCCTGGTAACGCTGGCGGTCCTGTTGGGAGGCGGCCTTTATGTCAGTGGCATCCTGGCGCGGCCGCCGGCCGAAGGGACCCTCAAGCCCCTGACATCAAAACCGGTGGTGCAGACGCCGCAACCGGAAGCATCGCAGCCGGCGCCATCATCACCGCTGCAGCCGGAGCCGTCAAAACAAGACAACGCTGCCACCGAACAAACGGCAATGCCACCTGCGCTGCCGGATGCTCAGGTGAAGACCACAATACCGGCCGCGGACCAGGCGGACGCAGCAGGCAAGCAGAGACCGCAGCAGGCCAAGCCCCCCGAAATGCCGGTGCCGACCCCGCGCCCCGAGCTGCCATCGGCAACAAAATCACAGCAGGTCGCCGGCCAGGAGCCGACGGGCCAGCCGGTGATCGCCGACAGGCAGGCGCCTATGGTGCCGCCCATCGGCGAGACCGCACCATCCATGGCTCAACCCGAAGCAACGGCTACTCCGCCGGTCGAGATCAAGCCTGCCGAGACGCCGGCCGCGACCCGATCAAACGCGGTGTCGGTGGCTAAGCCCGAGGCGAAGGCGAACCCGCCGCAGCCAGTCGGCGAGCCGCCGGGGACGTCGGCGGCAAGTCAGACGCAGGCAGAGGGCAAGCCGGCGCGGGAAGCAAACCCGCCGGCGACGAAACCAAGCGCAACCGAGCTGGTCGATAAGCTTTCCAAAATGGCCAAGCCGGAGGCTTCATCGCCGACGATTGCGCAAAGCCCAGTGCCGGCTCTGCCGGTCAGCCCGCCGGCTCAGCCGGTGCCGCCGACTGCGATCGCCAGCAAGCCGCTGCCAGCCGCGCCGACCGCAGCGGCGAACACGCCGCAACCGTCCCAGCAACCGCGGCCGCCGTTGACCACGCAGCCCGAACACACCGACGTCGCCATCAACATGCCCAAGCCGGCGGTGCCGCCAGCGGCGGCAGTCGACGAGACGGCGCAACGTGCGTTGTGGGTGCGCGACTTCAGTGGCGGCGACTGTTTCTACGCGTCGCTGACATCCCAAAGCGCCAGCGCCGCCGCAATCGAAGGCTTCGCAACCGCCGTGCAGCCCTTCGAGCAGATGCTCAATGACTTTCAGTCGAGGTTCCATCTCGAGCCCGATATCAGCGTCCGTGTCATCGACCAGCCCCAGTGTGAAGTGACCAGGTTCCTGCGCTTGCTCGACCGCAACCAGGTGGAAAGGCCGCAACTGGTTCTCGACCGGACGGCGGTGCCGGACGGCGCGCCGATCAGGGGCACGCTGGCAACCCATGGCGGGCTCGTTTCCAACGTTATGCTGATCGACCACAGAGGCATCGCCTTCAACCTTGATGACCGCATGGTGGCGCAGGCTGACAAGGCGACTTTCAGCATTCCGATTGGTTTGGGCGCCGCCGACAAGGCGGCCGGCAAAGCCCTGCCGCAGATCATGCTGGTGATCACCGGACCGCACGACATTCGGGCCGCGAGCTTCTCCAGGCCGACACCAGCCTCCGACCTTTTGCCAAAGATCCTCGAGGAGATCGAGGCCGACGGCTCGCAATTCTCCGCCGCCGCGAAGTATTTCAGGCTCGGCGGATAGATATGAACGCCGATGGACCTTCGCGCCCTGCATTTATTTTGCCCGCCTTCCGCACGCATAAAGCGTAGCTGGTCTGGACGCTTGCTGGCCAACCGCGTCGCGTTTTCCGCGCTGTTGGGCGCAGCACTGCTCCTTGCCGTCTCGACCGACAGCGCGCATGCGGAATTCACCGTCTGCAACCAGACCCTCGACGTCGTCAATCTCGCCGTCGGACAAAAGATCGACGATGCCGACCAGACCGACGGCTGGTGGACCATTGGCGCCAACCAATGCGTGAACGTCATCCGCGAGGAACTGACCAACCGGTACGTATACCTCTACGCGACCGACGTGTTCGGCCATGCGATCCTCAGCGGATCGACCGAAATGTGTGTTGATCGACACCGCTTCTCTATCCGTGGCATCGACGAGTGCTGGCAGCGCGGTCATATCGCGGCCCGTTTCGTCGAAGTCGATACGCTCGAGCAGGTGCGTTGGACCTATTTCCTGACCGGAAACGGCCCGTGACGCACCGTATCGACACGAGCTTCAAACAAAAGAAGCTGGCGCGCCAGAGTGAGCGCAGACGCAAACTTTGGCACCGCTTTCTTGCTGGCCTTGCCGCGCTCATCGTCATTGCGATTGCCACCGGGTTTTATCTCACCCGGGATGACTGGTCGTTCGGCGACGAGAATGAAGAGCTGCATCCCGTCGAAGGTATGGATGACATACCCCCCGACGCCTCGGTCTATGTGCCGGCCATCATCGATCTTGCCGGTGACCCGATGTGGATCACGCTGGCACCCGATGACGAGACCGCCACGAAGGGCCGCACGATTGCGCGCCCGGCCGAACTCGACAGTTCCGGGGCTTCGCCGCAGATCGAGATCCTGTCCGACGTGATGTTGAGCGCCAGCGAGAAGTTCATGACGACGATCCCCTCCACGCAGGAGGACTTTGCCTTCTTCCAGGCGCAGCGGCAGGCTGCGCCGAAGCCCTCCGCCGCGGCACCCGAGGGCCACGAGCCGACCGCGCCCGAACCTGCCGTCGCGTCCGAGGATCAACGCGATGATCTGGCGAACGACCTGCAGGCGGCGCCTGAAGGGGGGGAGATGTCCCCGGGTTCGGCGCTCAAAGCTGACGCGGACGACCCCGAGGCCGGCTGGGGCGAGACCATTGACCAAGGCGAGAAAGCGCTGCCCGCCTTTGAGAAGACCGCCATTGAGAACAACACCACGGTCGCGACCGTCATCAGCGATTATCAGCGCTACGAGGCAACAGAGGACACTTTCGTGAAAGTTCTCAACGAGCGCAGTCTGGACAGCGTCGCGCTCGACGCGCATTTCTCCGCGGACGATGCCAGGCTTGCGGGCGAGGCGCTGAAAGCGGTGTTCAACCGCGATCGGCTGGAGCCTGGTTTTGTGGTGGCCCTGCGCGGTTTCCGGCCGAACCGTGAGACGACGACCATGTCGCTGATGCAGGTCTCCGTCTACGCAAGGAACCTTTACGTCGGCACACTGACCCGCAATGTCGGGGGCGCCTTTGTTGCAGGCGTCGATCCCTGGGTGCGCGAGGACCTCTTCAACTATTCCGGTGGTTCGGATCAGGGTGGGCCGAAGCGGCAGTACCGTCTGCTCGACGCAATCTACTCGACGGCGGCGCGCAACAAGGTGCCGACCAGCGTGATCGGCGAAGCGATCATGTATCTGTCGAGAGGACAGGATCTGGACGCCTTCGCCGGTGAGGACCAACGCCTGGTGCTGATCTACTCGCAGACCCCGCGCGGCCAAGGCGAGATTTCCGGACGGGTGCTTTACGTCGGCGTCCTGGGTAAGGACAAAAACCTCGACTGCTTCGTCTACCAGCAAGCCGACGGGCAGTATGCCTGCGTCACCGGCGATGATCAGGTTCGTTCGCAGACCGTCACCAACGGCATGATCACGCCAGTGAGCGGGGTGATGACGTCGACCTTCGGCCCGCGTAGGCATCCAATCCTCGGAACGGTTCGAATCCACAAAGGCGTCGACTGGGCAGCCCCCGTGGGCACGCCCATCATGGCCGCCTACGACGGCGAGATCAGCTTCCAAGGCGACGGCGGCAGCTATGGCAATCTGGTCAAGATCACCCATTCAAACGGGCGCGAGACGCGCTACGCCCATATGCAGAAATTCGCCATTGCCAGCGGCGTCGGCACCAAAGTGAAGGCAGGCGACGTCATCGGCTATATTGGCACGACCGGGCTCTCGACCGGACCGCATCTGCATTTCGAACTTTATCAAAACGGCGAGGCGATCGATCCGCTCGGGACGGTTACCACGGTTGCCAGCGCTGAGTCCCCCAGCTCTGGCCGATCCGCAGGCTCTGGCGATGCCGCGGTCGAAACGCTAACCGACCGGATCGTACATGTTGAAAGCGGCGGCAGCGCCCGCGCCAAGAATCCCAACTCGTCGGCAACCGGGGCTGGCCAGTTCATCACCAAGACCTGGATACGGATGATGAACACCTATCGTCCCGATCTAGCCCGTTCGCTCTCGACCGCCGACCTGCTCGCGCTTCGCTATGACGTGACGTTGTCGCGTGAAATGGTGCGCAATCTGGCGCGCGAAGGCGAAGCCTATCTGCGCGCCCGCGGCCACCAGATAACGGCGGGTCGCCTTTACCTGTGCCACTTCCTTGGCATGGAAGGAGCGCACCAGGTGCTGGCCGCGTCCGGCACGTCGCAATTGAGCGCCGTTTTGGGTTCAGCGGTGATCGAGGCCAATCCCTTCCTCATCGGCAAGACCGCTGGCTATGTCATCGACTGGGCCGAGCGGAAGATGGGTCAAAAAGTGCCGCGCGTGGTGACGGATGCGGGCCAGCCGGCGACGACCACCGAAGTTCGGCAGACGTCACCGGAGTTCGAAAAATACAAGCAGGCGATAACAGCGCTGCTCAATTCGATCCAAGGTGTGCTTGAGCCGGGCTAATTAAGGATCGGCCGGTCGGCGAGCCTACTCGGTCCTGACACGCATCTCCACGCGGCGGTTGACCGGATCGTAAGGGTTAGCGACCCGCGGATGCGATTTGCCAACGCCGATTGCTTCCAGTCTGGCAGGTTCTACCCCGTTGGCTGTCAAGAATGCCGCCACCGATTGCGCCCTTCGCTGCGAAAGGTCCTGGTTGTACCGATCCGAGCCCGTCGCATCGGTATGCCCCTCGACGACAAAGCTGAACGTGCTCAACCGATTGTCCTTGAGCGCCTTTGCGAACTCATCGAGTTCGGTGCGCGCGATCTGGTCGAGTTGAGCCGAATCAAGGGCGAAATTGATCATCATGTCGAGACCAGCTTTTTGTGGGGCTGAACCGGTCTTCTCCGCCTTGCTCTTGCACTCTTCCTCCGTACCGACGCAGATGCCGCGCGAGGCACCGAGATTGCCGGGCTGATTGGCGAAGAACTTCACGATGTCTTCCGAATTTTGAAGCGGATCGGCACAGACGTGCGTTGCAAGAAGCATGGCCGCTAATGCCAAGGCTGAACTGACCCATCGCATGACCGTCACTCCAGTGTGAGTGGATTTGCTGGCGCCTACCATAGCAAATTGGGAAGCGATTGTCTGTGACCAAACGCATGCTGCTCGTGGCGACCACCTGTTGAGGTCTGACGCTTGACCGGCGCTCGCCCACAGGCTTGAGTGCTTCTCTGCTGGCTCGTGGGGATGTGGCAGCCATGGCTAATGAACTCGGGTACAGAACGGCACGGGATCTGTTCATTGCTTGTCCCGCCATCGCCAGGGACATGAAATCGCTGGCGACGGGTCAGCCGCCCCTAGATTTTTGCCGCAGCCTGCTTGCCGGGCGCGTGCCGGAAGAAGCAGTCACGTTCTGTGCCTACCTGCTACCCGAGCGAGCCGCCGTCTGGTGGGGACATGAATGCTTGAGCAATGTCGCCGAGCTGCTCGCTGGGCAGGACCTCGAATTGCTAGCGCTTGTCCATGCCCGCGTCGGCGAGCCTGACAATGTTCAACATCAAGCAGCCTTGAGCAATTCCTTGCAGCTGCCGCCGGCAACCCCGGCCGCCTGGATCGCACTGGCAGCGGTATGGCGTCACCCGACGCTCAAAATGGAGTCCAGCGGATTCCCCGCCGCCCATGCCGTCAATGCCGCAATCCTGGCGGGACTGGCCCGCGCGGCGCTGGCGGACCGATTTACCTTGCTTTCCGCCTTTGTCGAAATGGGCATCGAGATGGCTCAGCTTGAGGCGTAACGGGTTCGCCGTTCGCCTCCCCTGCTTGCCCTCCCTCGTCGCTGGCACCAGCCCAGCACTACTACTGGCAGCCGCCTTGCGCCCATCTGGCCAGCGCGACCTTGAATCGGGTACCCAGCGGATGCTGCAGGCGAAGGACCGAGACGTCGTTGGCAGCGAAATTCTTCGCCTGCTCGCAAAGCCGGGCCTCGTTCCACTCATGGCAGCTGTCGCAGTGCTTGCCTTCCCACACCGACTTGTCGAGACCTTCGACCGGACTGAAAAGCGGTTCGCCCTTGATCAATTGGGCGATGCTCTTGCCGTCGATCACCGGATCCCCGAACGTGACCGGGCGATCGAAAAAGATTGGCCCGTCAGTGGCAAGCTTCGGGATCTTCGCTCGAAGAACATCGAGCGCAAGCTGGTCGTCAGTCTGGGCTGACGAGCCGCCGGTGTTGCGCGTCCCGGAGCTGGCTTCATCAGGCGAGGTGCTCGCTTCACCCACGATCAGCGGCGCGTTGAGATCGACCTTGTGCAGGACAACCTCGGTGGTCAGGGAGACATTGGTCCAGGGGCGCTGCTTACCGCCTGTCGCCCTGAAGACGTCGCTGGTTACCCTGTTCATCGCTTCGGTAATGGAGACATTGGATTCGCCAATGTGCTGAAGCAACGCCGTCGTGAAGGGCGAGTGGGCGCCGGACCCATCATAGGCGAGCTGGTTGGGACTGGCAGCGAACGCAATGAGCGTTCCGGCACCGCCGTTCTCAATCCCAATTTCCGCAAGCCCGCTGCTTGCACCTTTGATGCCCGCGGTCTTGGCCAGCACATCGACCAAAGGATTGTCCCGGCAAGCGTCCAGAAATACCAGCCTGATGCTGGTCTCGCGAGACATCTGCCGCAAAATGAGATCGACCGACACGGCCTCAAAGTCGAGCGAGGTTTCGTCCTCGAGTGCGGCATCCACCGGAAGCAGGTAATTCTTGCCGGAGACGTGCAAGCTATGTCCGGCATAGAAGAACAAGGCGACATCGGCGCCGCGCACCTGCTTGGCGAACTGGGCGACCGTCGCCTGCGTCTGCTGCTTGGTGAGGTCGAAACCGGAGACCACCTCGAAACCAAGGTTCTGCAGGCGCTCGACCATGGCCTGCGCGTCGCGCGCGGGATTGGCGAGCGGCGCGGCGTGCTGATATTGCGAGTTGCCCAGCACCAGCGCGACACGACGCTCGGCAGTGGCGGCGGTCAAGGTGAAAAGCAAGACCATCGTGACAAGGCCAGTGCCGCGAAACAAGCCTGCGCAAAACGCCAATGGACGGGAGCCCACCCTGACCTCAGTTCGCGAGCTTCGTGGCGGAGAATTCGATGCGCCGATTGAGCGCCTTGTTCTTTGCCGTATCGTTGGCGGCAACCGGCCGCTCCTCGCCATAGCCGGTGGCACTGATCTGGCGGCGCTGCACGCCATCGGCGACCAGCGCGTCGGCAACCGCCCGGGCGCGCCTTTCGGAGAGCGCTTTGTTGGCCTCTGGCGAACCGTCCGAATCCGTGTAGCCGGCGACCTCAACATTCAGGGTCGGGCATTTGCCGACGACACCCTCGACCTCGGCGAGCAATGGACGGCTCTTGGCATCGAGCCTGGCACTGGCTGCACGGAAGTAGATGGCTCCGGTGCGCGACAAAACGGCAAACCGGTTGAGACACTCCTCGTCACTGAAGTTGGCTTTCGCAGCGTCGGTGGCCACGGGGCCGACTTCGGCGGCGTTGGCTGCGACTGTCTGCACAGCACCCGGCTTGCTGCCCTCGGCAACAAAGACGAAGTCGAAGGACACCGACGC
Organism: Mesorhizobium sp. B2-3-14; assembly: GCF_006442175.1. Lineage (NCBI taxonomy): Bacteria > Pseudomonadati > Pseudomonadota > Alphaproteobacteria > Hyphomicrobiales > Phyllobacteriaceae > Mesorhizobium > Mesorhizobium sp. B2-3-14. The sequence goes on from NZ_VFVP01000015.1 coordinate 122,295, forward strand.
AGTGGGCACTATGTTCGTCACATTGGCGGCCTGCTGCAGCTTGTCGACGTTCGGCAGCAGGCCGAAGTCCTCCACGTGCACCGCAACGGGAGCCTCGGAAGCAACCGAGACCTGAGTATCACTGATCATGGTGACGACGACGCTCGCCTCCAGATCCTTGTCGACGCCATGCAGGCTGAGCCGGAAGGGCAAGCTTGCCTTGATGCGGCGCTTGGCTGGCAAGTCGGCAAAGGCCGCCGGGTCCACCTTTGCCGTCAGCTCGGCCGTCGGGTACCTGAACGTTTCGAAGAACAGGAAGCGCATGCGCACATTGCGGAGGTCGACGCCGGTGTCGACGGAATTGAGATCGAAGCTGACCTTGGCATCACCGGCGGAAGTCAGCGTGCCGGTGATATTCCTGATCTTGTTGGTTTCGACGATCGTGTTCTTCTTGACCGACTGATAGGTAAGTACCGAAGCGTCCGGATCGAGCGTCCAGTTCGGCGCGGCACTCGCCGATTCCGGTGCGAGGAACAGAAATCCAAGTATCGCTAGGACGATAAGGCCAGGACGCTGCGCTTTTGCTCGCGCTCGCCAGAATGCAACGACTTCGAACATGGAACGCCCCCGCCAGGCACCGATCTCGCTAACGGCACAGCGCAACCATAGAGCACTTGTCCCTGCTTGGCGAGCGTTGGCGAAAGTGACTACGATAGGCCTGCACTGCCTCGCGCGGTAGAAGCGCTATCCCCAGCCACCGCCACCCCCGCCGCTACCGCCGGCGCCACCGCCGCCCAAGGGCGCAATGACGGGCGCGGTTTCCTTCTTGACCGGTGTGAGCAGTTTCTTGGCGCTCACATTTTTGTGCTTCACCACCTTTGGCGCGGTCGTCGTACCAACCGACTTCGTACGATGTGTCGGCGTCGTAGGCTCAACGGGAGGCGCGATGGTTGTGCACCCTGCCACCGCAAGGAATAGGACGATTGCGACGATTACCTGTTTTAGTGACCAGCCCACCTGTTGCCTCCATGTTGTCAGAACAAGTCCCGGCGCGGGTTGGCTTGCTCCCAGACCGCCCTGGCGGTCTTGATCAGTTGATCGTCCAACGAACCGTTGGCCGAAATCTTCGCCTTCAGGTCCCCACGCATCTGCTTCAAGGCCGCCGACTTCGCCTTGGCGCCAAACTTCGCCAGGGTATTCCTGGCATCGGGAATCTCATTGCGAAGATCGAGCGCGGCCGCGAAGGCAAGATAGCGCACCGCCACGGCCTGGTCCGCTTTTTCGCCCCTTTGCATCTCCAGAGCTGCGCGATCATACGCAGCCGACTGATCGCCGCGCGCCGTCGCCAGCTCGAACAATCTTTGCGCTTCTTCAAGATCCTGCTGCACGCCGACACCGTCCCTGTACATGCGCGCAAGGCTGCCGGGAGCGTAGGGCTGGCCGAGATCCATCGATTTCTGAAAAAGCGAGAGCGCTGTCTTGGGGTCTTTCTCGACCCCCGTGCCAGCGAGATAATTGCGGCCGAGCAGGTTCATCGAGTACATGTCCTGCCGCTCGACGCCAGCCTTGAGGAAAGCCACGGCGCGAGCTGCATCGGCAGGCACACCATTACGGCCTTCGGTGAAGATGGCGGCGAGATCGTTCATGGCATAAGTGTGCCCCATCGCCGCCGCCTTGAGCAGCAGATCCAACCCTTTGGCGGTGTCACGTTCGATGCCGTATCCGTTGAACAAGGCGCGACCCCACGAGGTCATCCCATAGGGATCGCCCTTGTCGGACGCTTCAGCATAGAAGTCATTGGCCTGCTTGCGATTGACGGGCATTCCCGTTCCCGTCGCGTTGAGGTAGCCCAGCTCGAACACTGCGCGCACATGCCCCTTGTCGGCAGCATCCTGGATCACGTTCTTGGCCTCATCGACCTTACCAACCGCAAGCAATGCCCGGCCGAGCTGGTAGTGGAATCGAGCAACATCGGGATAGGCTTTCACCGCCGCCCGGCAGACGTCCACGGCGTTGCTGCTGATCTCATTCGGCAACAAACCGGGGCCGACGCCCTGCAGGTCAAGTGGCTCACCGGCCTCCCTGTCGCAGGGGTCGACGCTTGGCGAGAGCTTCATCGTCGCCGGCTTCGAAGACGTGTTGTCGGCCCTGATCTCGAAGCCGACGATCAGTGGCTGGACGGCGCCGATCTGGGGTTCGTAGCGTAAGTGATCGACTTCATCGGCCATCAGGCTCGAATCCGGCGACAAGGTCCGATCCGGCAGCGACAGCGTTCCCGTTGCCGGATAGCCCGCAAGTTTCAGGCTGACCGCCGGATCCGCGGTTGGAAAATCCAGTTGCAACGGAACCGGGCCGACGCCAACTGGAACATGGACTTCACGATTCTCGATCGCTTCGGCGGCGCCGGCAATGTGAATGCCGCGTTCCACCGCTTGCTGCTTCTGCTCGGACTCAAGCGATGCGATAAGTTGCTTGCCCTCGGCACCCTCACCATTCTTGACCCGGAACACCAGGATGCCCTGGGATTCGCCACCCCAATTGTCGCGCGTTGAATAGGCCAGCATGTCGACTTCTTCCTGGGCACCGGCACCTTTGGGCACGTCCATTCGCAATCGCGGGAGATCCTTGCCGGCAATCGGTTCCCCCGCCGCAACCGGCTTGCCGTCCAAAATCAGACGCCCCAGCGAAGGCTGCCTGTCGATGCTGACGGTGACCGCACCGCCATCGACATCGACCGGCTCCGGCAAGTCGAGCGCGACAGGGCCGACGCCGGACGGCACGACCTTTTCCAAGACCGGCGGCAGTGCAGGCCGGTTGGCGCGACGCATGAGGACGACCTCGTCGATCAGCGATGAGTTTTCCCAAGGTACCTGCTTACCGGCTGTAGCCTGGACCACATCCCTGCGAACGGCTGCCATGACCGAGCGTATCTCCTGGTTAGGTGCCAGCGCGCGACGGGAAAAGGCGGAGGAGAAGGGGCTGAGGTCGCCATTTCCGTCATAAGCGACGGCGCCGGGCTCGGTGGCGAAGGCTATAAGCGTGTTCAGCGAACTTTTCACCTGCGCAAGGCCGGTGTTGCCAGCAACGATCAGCTGGTCTCGCAACCAGTAGTCCTTGCGCGGAAACGGGTTGTTTCGGCAGGCGTCGAGAATGATCACCTGGATCTTCGATTTCGTCCGCAACTGCTGCAGCACATCGTCGAGCTTGACGGCCTGGACCTCAATGTCGGCGGCGTTCTTCAGCGACGCATCGACCGGGATTAGGAAATTTTCTCCGCCGATCTGAAAGCCGTGGCCGGAATAATACACGATTGCCAGGTCGGCACCGTCCGCTGCCGCGAGGTAGTTGCGGAACTGCTTTTCGAATTCGATCTTGGTGAGATCCTTGGCGACGAACACATCGAACCCGGCCAGCCGAAAGGTGTTCGACACGTCCTCGGCATCCTTGTCCGGATTCTTGAGGGCCGGAATCTCGCGGTATTCGGAATTGCCGATGACAAGGGCGACCCTACGATCGGCACAAGCTTGGAATGCCGTGAAGCTCGCGAGCATCAGGGCCGCAATGAACGCAAAACATCGCAGCATGGCGCATCCTTAACTGCTCATGACCTGGAGGGCACAAGACACAGCTTGCGACTACCTGGTCTGTTAAAGACTTCACAATCTGCCCAAAACGGCAAGGTCGCACCCGCGATGGATGGCAGGTGCTGTTCCCACAACTCGTAAAATAACCCAGTGGCGTGGGTACCGCAATAAGCCGGGAGAATGCGACCGAGCCTGCGGCGTCTGCACCAGCGCGGCCGCGACAATGCCGACTTTGGGCCGATGATCGAGCGCACCGTGGCGGGCATCCGGGACAGCTCGGGTCCGACGACCCGGTCCCTGGCGGGCCGCCAACGATCCCTTTGCAACACCGCGCGTCGCTGCCGGTGGCGATGCGGTGGCATGGATGGCGGAGGCGGGCTGGAGCCTCCCGAATGCCTTCAGGGAGGATCTGCCGCCTCCTGAGATCAACGTGTCCGTAAGGAGCGACGCAAAGAGGTCATCGTAAGTTCACCTACAACCGTAGCATCGGCGTCCAAGACGACGCGCTCGGACTGCCCAATTGGCAGGAGAAGCTATCAACGCGCCTGCTCTTGCGGGGTGACCTTGTTCAGCCACCCCTTGGCTGATTACGATATGCGCAGGAACTCGCGCAGGCGGACCGGCAGTCGAGGCGAGGCTTGCAGTTCGGCACAGCTCGCCTCCCATAGCTTTAGATACTCGGCGATCGGCACACCGGTGCGGCCGGGCCAACGGTTGAGTGCGCCCAGGGCCTCGACACAGTCCGGCGCGCGGTCGTATTCGGCGAGGAGGGTCACCGACATCGCCTGGGCGAAAGGATTGAGGCCGGGTATTTCGATCTCGCCGCGATGGTCGGCGAACCACGCCGCGGCGTCGCCGGTGAGCCCCTGGCTGTCGGCAAGCGTGGTATAGCCTCGAACGATGTTCTGGCGATACTCGGCAATGCCATCGCCGAAGGCGTTGTCGCCGGCGAAGGGCGGGTTCTGCTTCCAGTCCTTCGCCAGGCGTCCCAGGCCACGCAGCGAGAAGGCTTCAACCATCGCCTCCTCGAGCCACTGGCAGGGCGGCGCCGGCTTGGCATCGGCCTGCCAGCTGTTGGCCGCGACATGGCCGAGCTCGTGGCCGAACTGATAGGCGAGCTTCGACCAATCGCGCTCGCCGATGTGGACGATGATCCACGCCATAGTGGTGCCGTCTGCGTGCAACCAGACGGCCGGGGACCCCGTCGGGTGCTCGTCGACGCGCAGCCACGTCGGCTGGCGGTCGGAGACGAGGCGAACGCCGTCCAAGCAGGCGTGCCGCATGCGCTCGATGACCATATCTGCCGCGCGCGGCAGCATGTGGCCCCAATCGCCGGCGAGTTCGATGGGAGCGGAGAGGAGGGTCGGAGATGGATTGGGCGGCGGCATCATAGCAGCATAGCTCTTCCCAGGCGGGCCCCGCCCGGTCAACACAGCGGAAATTAGGCTACCGGCCTGTAAGCTCCCAAACAGTATAACGACATCTCGTCGCCGCATTTCGGCTCCCGGCGTCTGATCACTCAAGTCAGAGTATCATGTCGCTCCGTGCGAATGTTGGAGAACCACAGGTGGTGTCGCGGGAGCCTTGCCGCCCGAATGGACGGTCCTTTGCCGCCCTCTGGATTCCGAATGGAATCCAGAGGCTGATCTACGCCCTTTGAAATATTACAAGTCGGTTATCGACGTTGTTTCGGGGATGCTCCAGGTTTTCATATACGATACTTTGGGATACGCAACTGATGCAGAGTACAAAAGAACGCATAAGGTCAGCATCGATCGGCGGGATATCTTCAATGATGTAGATGCCACCTTGTTTCAGTTTTCGAAAAGACTCCATAAAGAAGCAAATATTGGCCGACGCTTCATGAAGCCCGTCGTCAATGATGATATCGAACTCAAGATCGCCGACCTCGTCCCAAAGCGCACGAACCGCCTGAGGATCCCTCTGGTCTGTCCAAAATGTCCGAATCTGTTGTTCGTCGAAAAGAATATTGGAATCGATGTCTGCGCCATAAATGGATGCGTGGGGAAAATACGCCCGCCAGCCTCGGAGGGATGCCCCTGGCTTGCCATCCGGGCCCATGGAGGAAGGCGCCCCAACCTTGTTCGTGCCCAGACCAAGTTCGAATAGATTGAGATTTTCTTCCCGATAATTCGAGAACAACCAGTCATATGCCAGCGTATAATTATGGAACGGCCCCGACTTGTCGCTGCCAAAGGACGACATCAGATCGCAAAGCTCCGTCCGTTGCGGCAATCCATTGTTTTTGAGGTCTCGAAACTCCTCCTCGAGGTTGATTTGACGTAGCGTGCTTACTTTCATCGGCGTTTCCCCGAATGTAACGTCACAGAGATTCTTTGATCAAATCGACCCATTCGCCGATTGAATATTTCCAATCAAATTTTTTTGAGGCTTCTTGTATAGAGCAGCATTTATCTACGTAGGCGGCTGGATTTTCCTTGTAGTATCGCAGAGTGGCCACTGTGAAGCTCTTGAATTTTTCGGCCTCGATGGGCGCGATAATGCCGCCTCCATGATAAGCCTTGAGTGGGAAATGACCCACAGGTGTGCCGATCACGAGCCTACCCGCCGCCGCTGCCTCCATGACCGGCAACTGAGCAGCTTCGCTGATTGAGCTTGTCAAAAGAGCGTCAACAGTTCTGTAAAAGTCTGGCATATCGTGGAATGATATCTGACTTCCGGTCGAGCCCGCCACCTTGAAAGCCAACCCTGCCTCTCGCGCAGCCGCCTCGGCGAGCTCGCCGCGCTTCCACTCGATGCCATAAGTCTTGGCCGACATCGACGAGCCGTAGCCGACCGTTGTCAGACGCTCGGGAACATCTGCATGAAATTCTGAATAGTCGATGCCCAGCGACGCGACCATTGGGACTCTAGGCACGCCTCGCATCAAGGACGCGCAATACACGAACTCGCTCACCACCCCGTAGTTCGCAAATTTCTCAAATACTTCCACCCCTTTTTGTTCGATTAGCATCCGTATATCCAATTCATGATGCGATAGCGCAATGATTTTGTCATAGGGAACGCGGTATATATCTACCAGTGTGCCGATACCGTCGAGCGCACTCATGAATAGGTCGTAGTATTTTACTATTTCTGCGATATATTCGTTATGATCTATTTGCCAATCAAGTATATCTACTACATATCCAAGATCGTGTAGATTTCTACAAAGATCATAATAAACGCGTCCGTGCGACCACCTGCTATACCCATATATCAAGAGCTTGGCAGCCTTCGGATTTCTGTTTGCTGCTGCTCTTATCGTCGGATGGACGATGTAGCTTTTTATGCTTTTCCTATTAAAATTCAACTCGGACACGGCTTCTTTCGACTCGTTGCTAATCGCGAGCGCATCTGTGCACCAATCTTCCGTTGCCAAGAAGAGCTCCCACGTACTGCAAACAGGAGCGATGAGCCTTATTTGGCCGTCAGGTATTGCCGACAAAAAAAGACCGCTGGATTTCAGCGTCAGCAAACCACGTTCGAGGGTGATCAGTTCGAGCGGCGTCGGATCGGTTGCACGATCTTGGAGTTGCGACTGCGACACGGTTAAACAGGCGTGAGGATAGCAGACGATCGGTTCGGGCGTACTGTCGACAGTATAGATCAGTTGACCTTGCCGGCTTTTTCCTTGCGAACTCTTGCCCGGCTCAAGAAATGCATTCGCCGGACTGCTCTCGATAGGGCCGTGTCGCAATTCACCCGTGAAGGGCTCAACATAGAGGACGGTGCCAAAGGCCGTGAACAGCCGAGTACGGGGCAAATGTGACGGCTCGTTCATTGCTGTACTCGAATCTCTTCCCGCCGCCGGATGAAGAAATCGAGATTGTCTTTGAGGCGTCGATTGTCCAGATCGAGCTCCAACGCTTTTTGCCCCCATTCCACCGCCCGGTCCATGACATTGAGCCGCCAAGACGCGATCGCACCAAGATCATACAATCGAAAACCCCAGCAGTTCGCGTCGTCCAGATAGCTACCGGTGCGGTGCGTCTTCTCGATCCCATTGGTGCTGGCCCAGAACAGATTCAACCAGTCGGCATTGCCATGGAACTCCTCTGCTAGATCGAGCCAGATCTCACGCCGATGCGGTGCTTCTACGCGTGCCCGGTCTAGCCAAAACATCCTCTTCTCTGCCTGCATCCGCGCCAGGTAACGCATCGCCTCGGAGCGCTCGTCCGCCCACGTGCTTGTCGGCAGCGAGAGATACTGCTGCAATAATTCGCCACCCCTTTCGAATTGGTTGGCCCACATGCACTCGCGTCCGAGCCAAAAGCAGATTTGCGCATCACCCGGCTCTTCCTTGTGGGCGAGCTCCATCATCGACAGATATCTTTCGTGGTTCGTTTCTGTGGTCCTTAGATGGCGCATAACGACATCAAGGCAGCTGTTCGTGACCTCCTTCTCGTTAAAAAACAGCGCCTCATGGACCGGCCGTTTGAAGCGGTATCCCCACCGCCTGTGAAAACTCTTTGAAGGGTACACCCGCGACGGCTGTAGATCATCGACACTCGATTGAAGTAGCATTTGGCAGTAGAGCGCGGTCGTCTCTGGCGTCCACGCTGACTCGAGCTTCGGCCGCCAGCCGGGATCGAGAAACATATCCATGTCCATGGTGCAACACACGTCGACATCGGCTGGGATCAGGGCCATGGCGGCATTCCGTGCGTCTTCGAAGCGCCAAGGGCGGATCGCGATCCGGTGCACGGTCACACCGGCGTGCGTCAACCGCTCGACGGTATCGTCGGTGCTGCCGGTATCAGCGACAATGCGATAGTCGGCTTCCGCTGCCGAGTTCGCCCAGCGCTCGACATGTGCCGCTTCGTTCAAGGCAATGGTGTAAACAGCGACTTTCAATTCCCGTCCCCAATATCACACGCCCGAGGAAACTCCATTCTGATCGACAGCATCGGGCCGTCTGCCTTTGCGTATCGCCACCAGACCGCCCATCAGCTTTGCCCGGCTCAGCTCATAGTGGCTGTCGAAGAAGAGAATCTCGGCGATCTCGCCGGCAAGTGCGATCATACCTAGCGGATCGACAGAACGAGCCGTTCCGTGCTCTTTGATCTCACGCAGCAATGTCTTGGTCAGCATGATCTTGCCTGCGTCCTCGCCTGGCGGCTGCCAATCGAGATCCTCGATGAAATACCACCCACCATCTGCTAGCAGCGGAAAGAACTCGCGCAGCGTCAGCTGCTCGTCATGGGAGGCATGGCTGCCATCGTCTATGATGACGTCGAACGAGCCCGGCTCGAGTTCCGATGCGATCCCACGCAGGTCGTCCAGGTTGGATTGATCGCCGACGAAGGAAACGAACCGCTCGTTGTTGAGCCGCGAAAAATCCGTCAGGTCGACACCAATCACTTGGCAAAACGGAAAATAGCTTTGCCACAATGAGACGGAAGGCGTCTCGGTCTGGTTGCCTTCGGCCAAACCACGGCACAGACCGATCTCCATCAGTCGCCGCATGGACAATTGTCGGCTCGAGAGCAGGCGATCGTAGATCCTCGCGTAGCAGTGACGGTTGCCGGTGTGCCTGTTCTTGTCGGTGTTGAAGCGATCGGCGAGACTTGTGAATGTGGGGAAGCTTTCGAGTGGGCTGATCAGCGACGAAATCAGCGTCGCCCCTTCGCCGCCCGGCCGGGCCTCGTTGCGTGCCGTCCACAGGTGGATGCCGAACACCCTCTCATCGTTCAGATAGTCGGCCAATTCCGTTATCGGCTTCTCGAACCGGTCGATCTCGTTCCAATCGATCGTGTTGAAGAACATCGGGCTGAACACCCATTCCCGCAGCTCGGCTCCCGCGTCGGAGGCAATGTAGTCGGACAGCAGCTTGGGGCCGATGTCTCCGAATTCCTTTCCGCTGGTGTGATGGAAGCGCGAGATCGACATCTCGTACAGCGCCCTGAGGTGGCGGCTGTAGGGCCTGGCATAGATGACGTTGCCGCAGACAAAATGACCTTTGTGCGATCCGCGCCATTGCAGATTGAAGAAATGATCGCCGCGAAACGGGAACGGCCGCAGCAGGATGACGTCTGAATCCATCCATAGCCCGCCATGCTCGTATAGCACGGCGTAGCGAAAGATATCGCTGAAATACCTGATCTCGGAGCCGGCGACGATCCGCTCGAACAAGGCCCGCGGCATGACGTCGTCGGCATTGCGGATTTCGATCCCGTGCGCGACGAGGAACTCCAGCTTCTCTGGTGCGTAGCTCCACACCCGCACCGGATGGCCCGCCGCCCGCATCGAGGTCGTGGCGGCAATCAAGGTACGATGCTCGGCCTTGTCGGACATCACCTGGTAGAAGCAGTTGATCTGCGGAAGTGCTGTATCGTCGCTGCCAAGGAAGGGAGAAATCCGCGCATCGAAATGGCGCGATCGCTCCCGTCGTTGTAGCGGAGAATCGACGTCGCGCAGAAAGGGCGCTAGCTCATGAAAGATTTCGTCTGTCGACTTGATTCCGCTGGCGCCGAGGTCCTTGCCTTCCGACGCCGTCTGGCTGGCAGCACCCATGGCCCCATTGTCTTCAGCGCGGTCAGGCTTGATCCCTGCTTTCGTTGGCGGGCTGCTGTGCCCACCGGCCGGCGTCAGCCTCGACGCTGTATCAGCCACACCCGATGGCAGGCCATTCACATCCTCCAGCAGCGACCTCACCTCCGCCTCTTCGACGGTGGCGATCCAGGACTCGCTATCGGTGACGCTGTAGGAAATCAGTAAACGCCTTTCGTCCGGGTGCCACGCCAGCCCGGCAGCGAATTCAACGCCCTTTTTGTCGAAGAAGAACGGACGACTTACCTTTCGCAAGGTGTCGGCATCGTCGAACCAGACGAACCGATGCAGGTAGTAGCGCCGCTTCTCCGCGGCCCGCCACTGAACTTCATGAATCAATGCGAGCCACCCGCTGGCGAATGCGATGAGCTGGGTGCCACCCCTGAAACTCTGGGCGGCAATCGCGGGAGAAGTCTCGCTGAGAGTCGCGCCCCGCTCGTCCACGATCCGGGTGGGATCGCAGAGGTAGATGAACCGTAACATCTCTGCCTCTGCCCCTGCCCCCGTCGTGCCGGGCTTGACTTGCGGCATCCAGTTCTTCTCGTGCACACGCGATCCTGCCGGACGGAGCACGCGCCAGTCGGCCAACCGGCAGGGGCCGGTCTCATCGATGCGCGCGACCACCTGCTCGCACCATGCCTCCGGCGTAAATTCGCGGACACATGCCGAGCCCCACAACTCGCCGTTGCAAGCAAACAGACGCAGATCCTCGAAGCCGATCACGCCTTTGTAAACGGGTTCCGGCATGTCTACCGGCGGCAGGATTTCTGTCGCCGACTCGATATCAAGTTCATTGCTCAATCGCAGCAGGAAGTTCCGCGTGCGAATCGCATCGCCGTCCTTGGTCTGATATTGGAGCCCGTTTTCGGTCATCGTGTAGTTCACGGCTCTTTGCGCGAGCACTATCTGCTTGCCCAATCGCGTCACCGAAGGATTGAGAGGCCGATAGCCGTCCGGTGCCTCGAAGCCAACCTCGCGCGCGCTAAAGGACGGCATCATTGTCTTGGCGGGCTGCACATAGAAGAACAGGTTGGACCACGCCAGTTCCCTAGGGCCGTCGCCGATGGTCCGGTTCAGCGCCAGCCAGTTGCAAGCCGCGAAGCCGCGGTCCTTGCGCACAGGATCGCGCGAATAGTTCGCGGCGATCGCAAACTCTTCCAGCAGGCCTGTCGTGTAGACGTAGTCCTCGAGAAACAGGATGTCCTGCTCGGGCCGCTTGATCGCCAGCCCCGCTTCGGAAAACAGCACACTGGCATCGTTCATTCCCTTGTCGCGGTAGAACCTGGCCAGGTCATAGAGCGGCTCAGCACGTTGCGGCCGTTGATTGAAGGCGGCAAGCGCCTGCTCAACGAAGCCTGGCTCGTCGCCGAGCTTGCGCAAGCAGCGGGCCCCCTGCAGGCGTGCGTTCCACGCTTCCTCGTCCCAACCGCCCATGGCAGCGCGTTTGGCGTAGGCCACCGCAGCCTCAGCCGTCCGCCCCGCGTCGCGATAGGATTGCGCCAGATAGAACCAATAGCGCTGATTTTCAGGATCCGTCTCAAGAGCTTCGAGCAACAGCTTCGCGTCGCGCTCGAACTTGTCGACCCGGTTCGATCCGCTGGCGTGGTCCTTGTACCAGGCACTGCGCAGTTCCAGCACACCGTCGGGCACGTCGAGATATTCATGGGTCACGCCATGGTAGCGCGCACCGGAGTCGCGCCTGACCAGGCGGGTGTTCCAATAGGCCAGGCCGGAATCCGATCGCTGCAGCAGCCGGTAGCCAGGACTGACGAGTTGTTCTCGGAAGCCTACGTCCACGACCACCAGTTCCATGTCGGCGTCGTCAAATAGCAGATAGTCGTACGCGAGTGCCGAGGCGTAGGCGTGATCAAGTGCTGCATTACGCGCCTGCTCGAAATTCAGGAAGGGAAACTCATGCAACTCGCCCGGCAGGTTGCGGGCAGCGAAGAACGATTTGATGAAATCCTGCGTCCCGTCGCTCGAGCCCGTATCGCCGATGACCCAGCAGTCGATGTGGTCGGTCACCGCTGCGAGGCAGCGCTGAAGGTTCGCCATCTCGTTCTTTACGATCATGTTGAGGCAGAGGCGCTTGCGGCTTGTCATCTGAATCGTCGGCTCCGTGCGGCGGTCCGTCACGCCGCCCCTCGATTAGTTCACCGCCATTTGCCAGGTGTCGTCAAGATCGAGAAATGTTGATCGGAGGTTCTAAGTGGCGTCCCGCCAGAGGAGTGCCACGCTTGACGTTGATCACATTTGCGACATGGCAAGGGCTGGAGAGGAGACGTTAAGGGCAGGGTTCTGAAGAACAATTTTCAGCAACTGCGTTAAAGAATGGCCCCGCACCCGCCCCCTGATCAATTATCCGTTCGCTTATAGTTTACAAATCCCTAATTTTCTGTTTACTAATGTACAGCCTTGAGGGCACTCGCGCAGTTCGCGGGTGGGTTGGCGTTCTTGAGAGGGTTTTAGAAGTTCTGGAGTAGCTAGGCCACTTCGCGGCTGAAGCAGGTGCGTTCGCTAAGCGTCCGCTGCCGCGTATGCGTTTGTCCTTCTGCTGGAGGCGGACGGGTTCCCGTTCCGGAGGTCCCTCTCAAGTTTTCGCCGAGACATCGGCGTGAACATGACGGGAGTGAATTCGTGAGTCGGGTAAGATCGCGTGCGCATCGCAGGAAACGTGAAGCCTTAGCTTCGCCACCACCCAACCAGTCGCGGCTGGACATCGGAACCGATCTAGAGATCGGATATCGAGCTGCCGCTTGCCAGACGAACAATCAAAAACCAGCTCGGCGCGCCATTGGAACACGTGGCGCACAAAGGCGCCCGGCATCTGCCAACTCATCCATGATGCCCACCCATCCCGCAGACCGTCCGCGTCGCGCTCGGTCGGGCGGCTTGTAGAAGGCCGAACACGAAAGGCGCGGCGCAGTCGCCGCTACCGAGGAGGACCAGATGAGCTACATAACAGGGTTTGCGGTCATGGAAGTTGCCGTTAGAGGCGTCTTGCCTATCGGCGACACGACCGAAAATGTGCCTTATTTTATCGTCGACACGGCCAAGAGCGCCATCGTCGGTCAGGTCATTCTTCCCAAAGCCGTCAAGCGAAGCCTCGCCGTCGCTGTCGCCGTCAAGGTTCCGGCCGCGGCCGGCTCATTGGCGATTGGCACGTTTGACGACGGCGGGACTTTCCAGGCCTGCAGCTTCCTCCGCGTAGAGAGCCCCACTGTTGCACGTCCCGACGGCGCCGTCGGGCCGTCTGGACGATGACTGCCCAAGCTCCTTCTCCTGACCGCTCACCGGCCAAGCCGATGGGCGGTTTTCCCTTGAACTGAATTCAAAGCCAACAGGAGCCAGTCATGGCCCGCGCCTCTGAAATTCTTTTTATCGATCCTTCGATCTCCGACCTCCAGACCGTCCTTGGCAATTTGCGACCCGAAGTCCAGGCAATAGTGCTGGATGGCCGCCGACCGGCGGCACGGCAGATTGCCGCCGCGCTCTCGCGGCACGAAGGGCTCGACGCGGTGCACGTCTTGGCGCATGGCGCGCCTGGCCGGGTTAGTTTGGCCGCGGGAGAATGGTCGGTCGCCACACTGAAGGAAGAGGCTGAGGATCTTGCCGCAATCGGCAGGGCGCTTACCCCGGACGGCGAACTGCGGCTGTGGAGCTGCGAGACGGCTTCGGGGAATGCTGGCGAGACCTTCGTGGCTGCACTGGAAGAGGCAATCGGCGCAGACGTCTTCGCATCGAGATCGCTGGTCGGCGCAGCGGCTTTGGGCGGCACCTGGGAATTATCCACACAGGCTAGAGCCTCTGCGCCTTTGCCGCCGCTGACTTCGCATGGTGTGGCAAGTTACACCGGCGTGCTTGCAACATCGGGCGATCTGACACTTGCTGGACTTATAGCTACTGGTAACGGAAACAATATTAACACGTACTACCTGGTCGATACAAATGGTACGACCCTTAATTCCGACGACACAGTCGTCGGTAGCTTTAACCTTCCATCTGGAAGCAACGGAAGAGTACCAACTTTTTCCGCAACTATTACAGTTCCAGACGTTACGCATACCTATTTAATTTACGATAGTGGCTTTGACCTGTACGGTACACTTACTCCTGTCGACGCCGACAACAATCCGGCCAATGGCCTCCAACTGACCAACCCGCCGACTTATTCTTTCGTCACCACGCCTATCAACGAATTCGGGCCGGGCAATGATGGTAATCACTTTGCTGGTGGCACCCTAACTGTCGCCAGTGCTGGCACCCCGGGGGCGACTGGCCCCGCGGGCCCGACCGGCGCTACTGGCGCAACGGGCTCGACCGGCGCAACGGGTGCAACTGGAGCCACGGGCGCGACAGGAGCCACGGGCTCTACTGGCGCGAGCGGCTCATCGGGTGCGACCGGCTCGACTGGCGCCACGGGTTCGACTGGGGCCACAGGCTCTACTGGCGCGAGCGGCTCATCGGGTGCGACCGGCTCGACCGGCGCCACGGGCGCGACAGGAGCCACGGGCTCTACTGGCGCGAGCGGTTCGACGGGACCGACTGGCGCGACAGGTGCGACGGGGGCGACGGGAGCCACAGGTGCGACCGGCGATACGGGTGCCACAGGTTCGTCCGGAGCGACAGGTTCGACCGGCGCAACCGGCGATACCGGAGCAACAGGATCGACAGGAGCCACCGGCGCGACCGGAGCCACTGGTTCGACCGGTGCAACTGGCTCGACTGGAGCAACCGGTTCGACTGGCGCCACAGGTGATACCGGCGCGACAGGCTCGACCGGAGCGACTGGCTCGACCGGCGCCACGGGTGATACCGGAGCGACAGGTTCGACCGGCGCAACTGGCTCGACTGGAGCAACCGGTTCGACTGGCGCCACAGGTGATACCGGCGCAACCGGCGATACCGGAGCAACAGGATCGACAGGTGCCACCGGCGCGACCGGAGCCACCGGCGCGACCGGAGCCACTGGTTCGACCGGTGCAACTGGCTCGACTGGTGCAACTGGCTCGACTGGAGCAACCGGTTCGACTGGCGCCACAGGTGATACCGGCGCGACTGGCTCGACCGGCGCCACAGGGGAGACCGGGGCGACCGGCTCTACTGGTACGACAGGCTCCACCGGAGCGACTGGTTCGACCGGTGCCACGGGTGATACCGGAGCGACAGGTTCGACCGGCGCAACCGGCGATACCGGAGCAACAGGATCGACAGGTGCCACCGGCGCGACCGGAGCCACCGGCGCGACCGGAGCCACTGGTTCGACCGGTGCAACTGGCTCGACTGGTGCAACTGGCTCGACTGGAGCAACCGGTTCGACTGGCGCCACAGGTGATACCGGCGCGACTGG
>NZ_VFVP01000016.1:0-136279 GCF_006442175.1 Mesorhizobium sp. B2-3-14
ACCGGATCAACCGGCGCTACAGGATCTACTGGTGCCACAGGCTCGACCGGAGCAACCGGAGCCACGGGTGCGACCGGTGATACGGGTGCCACAGGCTCGACCGGCGCAACCGGAGCCACAGGCGCGACCGGTGATACGGGTGCCACGGGTTCAACCGGAGCAACCGGTGATACGGGCGCAACCGGATCAACCGGCGCTACAGGATCTACTGGTGCCACAGGCTCGACCGGAGCAACCGGAGCCACAGGTTCGACTGGCGATACAGGTGCCACAGGCTCGACCGGAGCAACCGGAGCCACGGGTTCGACTGGCGATACGGGCGCCACAGGTTCGACTGGAGCAACCGGAGCCACAGGCGCGACCGGCGATACGGGCACCACTGGTTCGACTGGCGCAACCGGAGCTACAGGCTCGACCGGTGCCACAGGGTCTACCGGGTCGACTGGAGCAACCGGTGCCACAGGGTCTACCGGTGCAACCGGAGCCACTGGCTCAACCGGTGCCACGGGTTCCACTGGCGCGACTGGTCATACCGGTGCCACCGGAGCGACAGGTTCGACCGGAGCGACTGGCTCGACCGGAGCAACAGGCTCGACCGGGTCGACTGGAGCAACCGGTGCCACAGGGTCTACCGGTGCAACCGGCTCCACTGGTGCGACAGGTCATACCGGAGCGACTGGCTCGACCGGAGCGACTGGCTCGACCGGCGCTACGGGGTCCACTGGTGCGACTGGCCATACCGGAGCGACTGGCTCGGCGGGTGCTACGGGCTCGACGGGTGCGACAGGTCATACCGGTGCAACCGGAGCGACCGGCTCAACCGGTGCCACGGGTTCCACTGGCGCGACTGGCCATACCGGAGCGACTGGCTCGACGGGTGCTACGGGCTCGACCGGTGCCTCTGGCTCGACCGGAGCAACAGGCTCGACTGGTGCAACAGGCTCGACCGGGGCGACTGGTGCCACCGGCTCAACGGGTGCAACCGGAGCGACTGGCTCGACCGGGTCGACTGGAGCAACCGGTGCTACTGGTGCGACCGGCGATACGGGTGCAACAGGTTCGACTGGAGCCACAGGCGATACAGGCGCCGCTGGTTCGACTGGAGCAACAGGCTCGACCGGGTCGACTGGAGCAACCGGTGCCACAGGGTCTACCGGTGCGACTGGCTCGACCGGTGCCACAGGCTCGACTGGTGCCACGGGGTCCACTGGTGCGACTGGTTCTACCGGGGCAACAGGTTCGACAGGCCCGACCGGAGGAACCGGTTCGGGTGGTGGTGACACTGGTCATGCCAACAACGGCCACGGCAACGGAGAACAGCCCGCGCCGGGTAATTCCGGAGATCATAACAATGCCGACAACAGCTCACACCAAGGTCAGGGCAACTCTGGCAACGGAAACGGCGGTTCCAAAGCCAACGTCACGGCCAGCACGCTGGGGCTCAAGGACACGACGCAATTCCTGCCGTCGAGCTCGACCGGCAACGGCAGTGACCCCGGCGGCCAAGCGTCGTTCCGCAACCTGATCGGGCTTGCAGCCACATCGGTGACGACAGACCTGCTCAATGTCCTCAAGACGATCAGCGGATCCGGTCAGAACCAAAACAAGCCGACGGGGGCGAGCACGGATCTTACCTCCGACCAGACCAAGCCTGGCGCCGGCTACGCCAGCAACGACCATACCGGCAAGACGACCCTGAAGGATCTCTTGAAGCCACATGAGTGAGCGGCGAACGGACTGGACGGTGACTGGTCAAAGTTGAAAAGGACGCGCGGGCTTTGCTGGAAATCGGCACCCCGCGCGTTCATCATGTCGAAAGAGGAAAAGCCATGAGAGTCGCGCTCCCGATCAGTTCGGAGTACAGTGCGTCATTGCCAGGAACCTCGGCAGAAACGCCTCGGCCCTGGGCCTTGTGGATCGTTGGCGCTGCGTACCGGATGAGAAGCCTGTGGTAAACGTTCCCGTAAATGCCGACAATCAGCCGCTCCGGATCCGCGCCGGCACCGAAGTAGAGGCTGCGGCGGACCAGGCGGACGGCCAGAATGCGCCCGGCGGTCCCGCCGAGCTCGACCAGCTCGGCGCGCGCCTCAAGGCCGTACTGCGGGCCGCCCGCTATCACGGCGTCGAACTCGATCCCTCGGAATTCAGGACGGCCAACCCGGTCCCGAGCGCCGCCGATCTCTCCGAGTGGGCGCAAAACGCCGGCATGTGGTCGCGCGCCATACGCATCCGCTGGGCCCACCTCTTGCGCTTCCAGGACACCGGACCGGTCGTCCTGTTATTCAACGATGGCGGCGCGGGTCTCCTTACCGGCGCGAGTGCCGAGCGCAACGTCGTCTTCCTCAAAAGTGCTGACGCGCCAGACGACGGCGAGGTCACCGCCGTCGACGAGCTGCGGCTGTCCCAGGTGTGGACGGGCGAGGCCGTGCTGCTGCGCCCTACTCGGTCGCATGTGGCAGCGGACGCGCCTTTCACCCTGCACTGGCTGGCCGAACTGGTGCGGCTCGAAAGCCGCCCCCTGCGCGACATCGCCATTGCCTCCTTCACGCTCAGTGTCCTTACCATCTTGCCGCCGCTGATGGTCATGACATTGGTCAACAAGGTGCTGCAGTTCAACAGCCTGTCCACTCTGGTGCTCCTGTCCGCGGTGATTGCCGTGGTTTTCGTCTACGAGACCCTGCTTGGCCATGCGCGGCGGCTGATCATCAACGTCGTCGGCGCCCGTCTCGACACCAAGCTGCATCTGCACGTCTTCAGCCGGCTCCTGCGCCTGCCGCTCGACTATTTCGAGCGCCATCCGGCCGGTGAGACGATGTATCACCTCGCCCAGGTCTATCGCATCCGCGAATTCCTGACCGGAAAGCTCCTCAGCACGTTCCTGGATCTGATCACGCTGTGCGTGCTGGTGCCTGTAATGTTCTATATCAACGCCACGCTGGCCTGGGTCGTGGTGGCCTGCGCGGTCGTGATCATGCTGATCATCCTTGCCTATCTCAAGCCGCTGCGCCGCAGGTACCAACGGGTGGTCGAAGCCGAGACCTGGAAGTCGGCGGCGCTCGGCGAAACTGTCGTCGGCATCAAGACGGTGAAGGCGCTCGGCCTTGAGCCCCAGCGCAAGGCGCTCTGGGATGAACGGGTGGCTGAAGCGGGAAAGGCCCGTCTCGCCTTCGGCCAGCTCGCCAGCTGGCCGCAGACCCTGGTCACGCCGATCGAACGCGTGATGGTGCTCGGCACCATGCTGATCGGCGCCTATCTCGCCATGAACGACCGGTCCGGCTACATGGTCGGCAGCCTGTTCGCCTTCATGATGATCTCCCAGCGCGTGGCGCAGCCGCTGGTCGGCCTGGCGCGACTGGTTGAAGACTATGAGGAGGTCGGAGCGGCGATCGGCGAGGCAGCGTCGGTTCTCAATCGGCCGCTGGAGAGCAGCTCGAATTCCACCGGCCTGAGACCCAAGCTCGTCGGCGAGGTGGCGTTCAGCGACCTGACCTTCGGCTATATCGCTACAAAGACACCAGCGCTCGACCGGGTCAGCTTCCACATCCCTGCCGGCACCATGTTCGGCATTGTCGGGCGCAGCGGGTCGGGAAAATCGACCATCGCGCGCCTCCTGCAGGGGATCAACCGTGACTACAGCGGCTTCCTCAAGCTTGACGGCGTCGACCTCAAGGAGATCAACCTGCGCCATCTTCGCCAAGGGCTCGGCGTGGTGCTGCAGGACAATTTTCTGTTCCGCGGCTCGATCCGTGACAACATCATCGCCGGGCGCCCAGGGCTGACGCTTTCCGACGCCATGCGTGCCGCGCATCTCGCCGGCGCCCAGGAATTCATCGAGCGGATGCCCAATGGTTACGACACCTACATCGAGGAAGGTTCGCCCAATCTGTCGGGCGGTCAAAAGCAGCGGCTGGCGATCGCGCGCGCCCTCATCCACGATCCAACAATCCTCATCCTCGACGAAGCGACCAGCGCGCTCGACCCCGAGAGCGAGGCAGTGGTCAGCGCCAACCTCATGCGCATCGCCAGCGGGCGCACCATGATCATCGTTTCGCACCGGCTGTCCTCGCTGACAGAATGCGACAACATCCTGGTCATGGATCAGGGTAAGGTGCTCGACGTCGCGCCGCACGCGACGCTGCTCGAGCGATGCACGCTCTACCGCCAGCTGTGGTCGCAGCAAAACCGGCACCTCGATGGCCGCCAAGGCCGTCCGGTCGCCATACCGCCTCGGTTGGTTTGACGATGCCAAGACAATCTACGCTTTCAGGTCCTGTAACCCATGAGTAGCACCTCGCTCATCGCCCTCCCCGCCCGGCGGCAGCGGATGGAAACGAGGGATCCAACAACCCCTGCCATACTGGAGTTCCAGTGGCCGTCAAGCGCCGTCACCAATGCACCCATTCCGCGCACGGCGCGCGCCATCGTCTGGATCATTGCGAGCCTCGTCATGGCGCTGATCGCCCTGGCAGGACTAATACCGGTCGATCAGGTTGTGACGGCAAGGGGGCTGGTGGTGTCAAACGCGCCCAACATCCTCGTGCAGCCGCTGGAGACGGCGATCGTGCGTTCCATCGACGTTCGTGAAGGACAGCACGTTCAGGCCGGTCAAGTGCTTGCTCGCCTCGATGCGACCTTTGCTTCGGCCGACCTGGCGGCGCTTGCGATGCAGGTTTCGACGCTTGAAGCCGAAGTGGCGCGCCTGAAGGCGGAAGCAGACGGCAAGGTCTTCAACTATGACGGTCTGGACCCAAGCTGGACCCTGCAGGCATCGATCTTTGAGCGCCGCAAGGCGGTCTACGACGCCAAGGTCGAAAATTTCGACCGCCAGCGCGACGAACTCGGTTCCGTGATCTCGCGTTCGCTGTCGGATGCCGACGGCTACCGCCAGCGGCTCGCTGTGGCGGCCTCGATCGAACAGATGCGCAAGCAGCTCGAAGCACGGCAGGTGGGCAGCCGCCTCAACACGCTGCTGGCCGAAGACAATCGCGCCGAAATGTCCCGGTCGCTTGGCAATGCCGAGCAGACGGCCCAAGCCGCAAGGCTCCAGCAGCAGGCCGTGGCCGCCGAGCGCGACGGCTACATCCAGGGATGGCGAGCCGATGTCTCGCAAAGTCTGTCGGAGGCGAGTTCGCGGATATCCGACGCGCGCGAACTTCTCAACAAGGCAAAGCTGCGCAAGCAGTTGGTCGAATTGAAGAGTGAAGCCGACGCCACCGTCCAATCGGTGGCCAAGGTCTCGGTCGGATCGGTACTGCAGTCCGGAGAGCGCTTGATTACGCTCGTGCCGGCTAACGCGCCGCTCGAGATCGAGACAAACATCGTCGGCCGCAGCAGCGGCTTCGTCCATGTCGGCGACCAGGTGGTCATCAAGTTCGACACTTTCCCCTATTCGCAATACGGGCTCGCGCATGGCACCGTGCGGACGCTCAGCCCGGATTCCTTTTCTGCCCAGGAGCAAGCGCGCGATCCGAACAGCTCGCTGGCTATGCTGCCTTCCGACGCCGAGCCGTTCTATCGCGTGCGCATTTCCATCGATCAGGTCGCTCTTCACGGCGTGCCTGCCGGTTTCACCGTCAGCCCCGGAATGCCGGTGACCGCCGACGTCAAGGTCGGTCGGCGTACTGTGCTCAAGTACATACTCGCAGTGATGCTCCCGGTCAGCCAGGAAGCGATGCGGGAGCCATAGAGGATCGGAGCAATCAGAGGTTCGGGATCGATGACAATTCTGCATCGGCTGGCTGGACGCGTCTCCCCGGCGGCAGCGTTGCGCCGGTCTATCCAGCTTTTCGACGCCGGCAAACCAGCTGAAGCCTTTCCGCTGGTGGCGGTAGCGGCGCGCGCGGGAATGGTCGACGCCGAATACCGGGTCGCGCGTTGCTATCTCGAGGGAGCGGGTGTGCCGCCCAGCCGTGTGGAAGGCGCGCGTTGGCTGCTGCGGGCAGCCAATCACGGCAACGCCGATGCGCAGGCGCTCCTTGCCGCTCTCTACGTGACCGGGCTGGTCCCGGCGGAAGCCGCCAGTAAAGGCGCCGGATCGGAAGAATTGTTCAAACGCGACCGCCCAGGCGAACCGGATTTCACGGCAGCGTTCGAACTGGCCACCAAGGCCGCCGAGGCGGGCTCGCCAACCGGACAGGCGATCCTTGGCTATATCCTCACCAGCGGCCCCAAGCCGATGCGCAACGCAGATGCGGCGCATCACTGGTACGAGAAGTCGGCTTCCGCCGGCTGTGCCGAAGGATGTCTTGGCCTTGCCCTGTCGCTCGCCCGGTGTGGCAATCGCGAACACCGGGTCAGGATTGCGGCCGAGGTACGACGCGCGGCCGACGCCGGCCTGCCGACCGCAACCTATCTTCTGGCGGTCCTCACCGAGCACGGGCTCGGCGTCTCACGCGACCTGGCGGCCGCCGCTCGACTCTATCAGGCCGCCGCAGAGAAGGGCCTTCCCTCCGCACAGTTCCGGCTGGGCTTGGCACTGATTGATGGGGGCCTCGTCGACCATGATCCCGCTGCCGGCGAGGCCTGGATGCGCAGTGCCGCCTTGGCCGGCAACAGCGAGGCCGCCTATCTCCTGGGCGATCGCTATGTGAAAAACCAGCGGCCCGATTTTGCGGAAGCGGCAAACTGGTATCGGCGGGCGGCCGAAGCGGGTCACCAGGCCGCCGCCCGCGCCCTGGCCTCTCTCTACCTAACGGGGAACGGCGTGGCTGAGGACGTCGAAGAGGGAGCACGCTGGCTGCGCGCCTCTGCCAATGCCGGCAATCAGGACGCACAGATCGACCTCGCCAATCTCGTCCTCGGAGGAGCCGGCGAGCCGGACGACGGCGCAAGCGTTGCCGGTTGGTTCGAGGCCGCCGCATCATCGGGCGACCTGATTGCAGCATTCAATCTCGGGCTCTGCTTCGCCAACGGCGTTGGCGTGCGCCAGGACGAGGCACAAGCGGCGCAGTGGCTGAGGCGGGCCGCCGAAGGTGTCGCGGAGGCGCAATATATGTATGCCCGCCTCCTCCAGGATGGCCGCGGCGTGGCGACGGACCCAAGGCAGGCCCGCCTCTGGTTTGCCCGGGCGGGCAAAGCCGGCGTCCTCGACGCACAGGTCGCGCTTGCCGAGATGCTGCTCAACGGGCGCGGTGGCGCACGCGAGCCAGAGGTCGCAACGCAGTTGTTCAAGCAGGCCGCTCTCGACGGCCACGCTGGGGCGATGTTTGCACTAGGTGCGCTGTACGGTGCTGGCCAGGCCCTGCCGGTTGACCACAAGGCGGCGCAGAAATGGTTCGCCGCCGCTGCCGCGCGTGGTCATGGCCAAGCCCAGCTCATGCTCGGGCGTTACCTCGTCGATGGCCTGGCCGGGGAGTGCGACCCCGCGGCCGGCCGGGTCTGGCTCGAGCGCGCGGCTGCCTGCGGCGTCAGTGAAGCGGCCGACGAACTCGCCGAGCCCATATCTGGTTGAGCTTTGCCGATTTTGTCAACAAACCGTCAGGCTCGTCGCGGGACCGCCCGCCGAGGTGGCCTCGTGCGGACACGTCCAGAGCTTGCAAGCCACCGGGGTGACCGCTGCGGTCATCGCCTGAAGCGCTTCGCGTCGAGACGGATTTCAGGCGACGCGCTTTACGTAGGTCTTATGCGTGTCGCCTTCCCAAAACCGAAGTCACTGTTGGCCACCGTGCACTAGCCATCAACCACGACTTCTGACCGTCTGTCATAGGCTGTCATCCACTCTTCTGCAGCACCACCAGAGGACACGATTTCCTCCGCGGCGAGAATTCCCTGAGATCGAGCAAATGCCTCAAAGGCAAGGCGAGCCGTTTCCGCATCTTCGTCGTCTGCAAGGGCAGACCGGAAAAGCGCAAGTGTGGCCGCATGTGTTGGGCTGCGGAACCCGACCCATTCGTCGAGAAGCTGATAGGCATCCATGACAGATGACACCTCATGCGCAAAGCCAAGTCCCACAATTACATGAACCGGGCGGGTGAAGCGCTTGGGCGTCATTGTTGAGCTCCGTTTCGACGACCGTAGTCAGAGTGCCACTAGCTCAGCACTGAGGTAACCGGGCCAAGGACCATTTGTGGCCTCAGGATGCATCATAGTCTGGCAAATATTCAAGTAGGTCTTACGGACTAAGAGCCTCCGACGAATTCTGAAGTCGCGCCTACTTCCGGCAGCTGCCATGGGCCGCGGTGCGGGCCGTTACCTAAATTGCTCTTTTCAGATGGCTACATACAGCTTGCATACTGCCCGCAAATCGTTCGCCTGAGGAAGGTGCATGGCAGCCAATTGACAATCGTGGAGTACAGCTTGCCATTACGGCTCGCGATCACGTCAACAGAAGCACCTGATCTTGGCGTTTGCTGTCGGCCTGGCAAAGGCCGCCCGCCGGCGCGATGCTACTGCCCGTCTTTGACGTCGGCTCGCACGAGCCGCCCTGTCCCAAACAGGAGCGCGAAACGGTACACTTTTGTCCGACCCGTTCTTACACGCCGCATTTCTGGGCGGCAAAGGGCGCGCGAGAGCGCCTCGGCTCGCCTTTCGTCAATCTCCAGCATGACATTCTCGCACGTGTCTGAAGCCCCACACCCAGGGCATCTCAGGACATTCGAGGGTCGTGTCTCATCGCCGACAAGAGCAAGTTTGCACCTGTTGCAGCCGAGCCGCGGTGTGTTTGAAATCATGATGGTTATCCCAGCGCTCGCCAAAGGTTCACCCCTGACGCTGGATGGGAGATGCAATTGAGGGACCATTTGCGGGTGGCCCATTACGGCACACCTTTGACGCTGCGAACCCCGGCAGAGCCTGCCCTGGAGCCTGAGGATGCAAGAGCCCGTCGTCCCACTTTGCAATAGTCAGTTGCACCAAGCCGCCATTCTCGCCGCTTGGCCCGCTCAAAAAGTTTGGTTATAGGCGCCGACTTCCGGACTGCGGCGCAACACGGCGTCGACGGCATCGAACATCTGGCGGCGACGCTCGGACGAGACCGGACTTTCGACGACCACGACCAGTTCCGGCTTGTTCGACGAGGCGCGCACCAGACCCCAGGTGCCGTCCTCGGCAACGACCCGCACCCCATTGACGGTGACGAGGTGGCCGATCTTTTGGCCAGCGAAACTGTCGCCGTCCCGCTTCAGAGCCTGGAAATCGGAGACCACCCGTTCGACCACGCCGTACTTCACATCGTCCGCGCAGTGCGGCGACATGGTGGGCGTGCCGAAGGTCAGCGGCAGGGCCCTGTAGAGATCGGCCATCGAACTGGCGGGGTTGCGGTCCAGCATCTGACAGATGGCGATTGCCGTGACCAGTCCGTCGTCATAGCCGCGCCCGATCGGGGGGTTGAAGAAGAAATGGCCCGATTTTTCGAAGCCGGCGATCGCGCCGAGTTCGGCAACCCGGCGCTTGATGTAGGAATGGCCAGTCTTCCAATAGTCGGTAACAGCGCCATTGGCGCGCAGCACCGCGTCGGTGTTGAACAGTCCGGTCGACTTGACGTCGACGACGAAGGTCGAACCCGGATATTGGCTGGAAATGTCGCGTGCCAGCATGACGCCGACCTTGTCGGCGAAGATCTCCTTGCCTTCATTGTCGACGACACCGCAGCGGTCACCATCGCCATCGAATCCCAACCCGACATCGGCCCCTGTCTTCAGCACCTTGTCTCGGATGGCATGCAGCATCTGCATGTCTTCCGGATTGGGGTTGTAGTTTGGAAACGTATGATCAAGCTCGACATCGAGCGGGATCACCTCGCAGCCAATGCGTTCCAGCGCCTCAGGTGCGAAGGCACCAGCAGTGCCATTGCCGCAGGCGGCGACCACTTTCAGCTTACGTGTGATGCGCTTGTCTCGGGTCAGATCGTCGAGATAGGTCTCTCGAAAGTCGGAAACGAAATCATAAGAGCCGCCGCCAACAAGGTCGAAATCGCCGGCCAGCACGATCGCCTTCAGCGCGCTCATCTCCTCGGGGCCGAAGGTCAGCGGCCGCGCCGCTCCCATCTTGACGCCGGTCCAGCCATTTTCGTTGTGCGAGGCCGTGACCATGGCCACCGACGGCGTATCGAGCGCGAACTGCGCGAAATAGGCCATCGGCGACAGCGCCAGACCGATATCCTTCACCCGTGCGCCGGTCGCCATCAGCCCGGAAACCAACGCCAGCTTGATGCCAAGCGAATAGGAACGGAAATCATGTCCGGTGACGATGTCAGGCCCAACCCCGAGACGGCGGATCATCGTGCCGAGCCCCATACCCAACGCCTGGACGCCGATCAGGTTGAGTTCGGGCGCGACCTGGCCAAACCACCAGCGCGCGTCATATTCCCTGAAGCCGCATGCCTTGATCAGCGCAGAGGTTTCAAACGCGAAGGTGTTGGGCCGGGCTTCGGCAATGAAATTCAGAGGCACGAAAGGAAACTCCGCACGATGAAAACGACACGAATGCGCTTGTCGAGGCGGTAGCTTACCGGAACCGTTCCTCAGGCCTATCTATCAGTTTGGTTGAGCCTGCTCAGGCTCGACGCCTGCTGCGGCCTTAGCGGGCCGACACTGCTTTTGAAAAGGCGATGGCTGTCGCTTTCCCGACGGTGCAGAAGGCGAAGTCTCGGGAAACGGTTTTGTCGGCCAATCGAACCTTTTTAATATTTTGTGATCAACCGGATTTGAGTTCTCCACAACCGTCTCCGGTTGACCATCTGCGGTTGCTAGAATCTTGTGGGCGAATGCCCTAAGCAGCCGTGAGCAAGATGCAAAACCCCGCTTTGACGAGCGGTTTGTTGTTAAGCGCGGATGCAAAATGCCACTGTTTTTTTTCGATGTCCGGGACGGCAAATCCCATTTTCCCGACACCGAGGGCACCCATTACGTCGGTGCGCTTGAGGCCCGGGTAGACGCAGTCAGAATGCTGGTCGCCATGGCACAGGACGAAGTTCAGGGCGAGCTGCAAAGCAAGCTTTCGGTAGTCGTATCCGACGAAAGCCGTAGGCCCGTGATGGAAGCAAATATTGATTGCAATATAAAAGTCTTCTGAAAATCCCCAAACCCGGCATCAGCTTCGCACGGATGAGTTGCCCCGCAACGATGTAACCGTCGGATGCGCAGGTCAGGTCAGGCAGGCGTGTGGCGCCAGCGTGTTGCACTTGTTCGGCACAGCCCGTAGGCTGCGACCAGCTTTTGGCGGCAACCCTCCTCTTCTTGCCAGGCGACCGGCGCCCCAGCCAAGGGCGATCGAGCCCAGGCTCGCCGGTTAGTCAATATCCCCGTCCATTTTGAACATGACCGGGCCCTGACACATTGCCAGCAACCTTTGCCGTCGCAAAGCCAACTCGGCGGAACCGGAGTACACGACTTTGGCCGCACCGTCGCCGGACGCCGGGCTAGATCGCTCGAATGCCGCAATGCCGCGCCGAGCACTGACTCTCGTGGCGCAAACGACTGCAAGTGCAATGAAAAAGAGGATGCCTGGATCAGCGCTGCCGCCCGATACCGACATGGCAATTATGCTTGCAAGGGCAGCATTCCTGACGCTGACCACGACGGCGTCTGTTTCTGGGGCCACCCATTGCCGAACCGCCCCCAGCCCCCTAGCCAGGACACACAGCAGGACACCCATCATCAGCGACCCGAACAATCCCAACTGGGAAAGGACAGCGATCGGCCAACTCGATGCTCTTGAGCTGCCGAACCCCACACCCAGGCCGCTGGTATCGAGAAACGACTTCAGGCTCTTTACATTCCAATAGGTGGGCGGATACAGCGAGCTGTCCGATCGCTAATCTTTCGACAGCTGGATGTCCTGAGCAAGTGAGTCAAAGGGGGTAGCCTTCCACCGGCGATGGTAGAGCGCGCCAATGCTCGTCCCCACATCCCTTCCGTGGCCTTGATAGTCAAGGTGGTGGCGTGCGCTCAAAAGCGCTTGGCGTTGAGTGATCGAATGTCCCCATCAACGTCGCGCCAAAACATGCACCTGAGCACAATTCGACAACAAACAGGTCTGCGACGGAGGCGCGAAGCGGGTCGTACCCTCCCGCGAATGGCTAAGCCCTGGTTCCGGCGGGCCCCCTAAAGAACGCCTCGACCCGGGAAGCCGACGACCTTACTACAGTCGCACGCAGTTTTTTGCTTTCAGCCAGGAAACTCTCTGTCAATGCAGGCGCGTAGTAGGCCAGGCAGCGGAGAATTCCACTACAGGGAGGAGAGGCGATATGACCAGCCATGGAGTATATCGCGCGTTAGGGCTCAAGCAGGTTAGGAAACTCAAGGAGGTTTACGAGTGTGCACGGGCCGTGAAGGCCACCTACCCTGAGAGCCATATCGCCAGCAAAGCCGCCAAAAGGTTGATCGACGCCTTCGAAGCCGATGTCCAGAATGCCGGACCTGTTCTGGACGCATCTTGGCTGACCGAGAATGATCCCCAGGGGACCGCCTGAGCCCGAGCTATACATGGCGTAGCTGTCGGTGTAAGTGCGGCGGCACCGTGTGCTGCTTCGGACCTCATGTCCGCTAGGGATGCTGGCGGATTTGCCTTCCCCTTTCCGACCAAACGAGCTGGCATTTGCCACAGCGTCCAAGGAGCGCCATGGAGTTGCCCTACGCGGTCCTTTGGCTGAGCGTTGCGCGAAGCAGGCGCTTAGATGACAGTGGCGGCGCCTATGCAGTCAACCGATGCTTTGGTGATACGTGGCTATTGACTGCCGGAGGGGTAGTCCTCGGCTACGCCTATGGGATGAGGACCGCCGAGGCCAGCTGTCTTCGGATGGGTTCACCTTCGCAGCGTTGCGATGTCCTGCGGTATTCAGACGCTCCACAACATCCATCGACGGGCCAGCTCGCATGTTTACCTAAAACGGTAGCGTCCGCGGCGGGGCTAGCCGTTAGTGTTTTTCGCACATTCAAAAATTTAACCAAATGTTAATCTAAGTTAGCGCTGGCTCATAAATAGCCCATAAGCTTAGGTTGTTCTGGTTGGGATTGGGAACAGGGAACAGCAGTGAGTGCAAAGCTGGGCAAATTCCAGCTGAAGCTCCCAAAATGGTGGGCGCTATTTTTAAATTTCTGGAGGAACTGAAGAGTGAGGGGCTAATTGGCCGCCGCAGGGCGGATCGCGTGGAAAAAGGGTGGGTAAGTGTATGGGCTCCACAGTAGGACTGCATAAATATACTTCGGCAGATCAGGCAGAAATCCCGTCAAGCGGAGCGGGAATGGTGCAGCGAGCAGGCAGGGAATGTCTGCTCATCCTGGACGGCAGGGCGCTCGACCGCGAATGTCTCGCATCGGCGCTGGACGACCACGATCTCGGCCTGGCCGTCGAGGCCATGGGATCGATTGCCGAATGGCGCGCCAAAGAGGGGATGACCCTTGCAGCCATTCTCTTCAACCTAGGTGGCCGGAAAGTCACCGACCAGGGTATCGCGGACCAGATCAGGCGAATTTCGAGCGAATTCAAGTCAGTGCCCGTAGTGATTTTGGCGGACACCGAAGACCTCGCACAGATACTGACGGCTCTCGAATGTGGCGCGCGTGGCTACATTCCAACCTCTGTAGGGATCGATGTCTGTGTCGAGGCAATCAATCTTGCGGCAGCGGGAGGCATCTTCGTTCCGGCAAGTAGCGTTCTGTCTATGCGGCACCTGATAGATTCAGGCAGCCGTGATGCGCCTTTGACCGGCATGTTCACGCTCAGGCAGGCTGAGGTCGCGCAGGCGCTCCGACGCGGCAAGGCCAACAAGATCATCGCCTTTGAACTGAACCTGCGCGAAAGCACGGTGAAGGTGCACATCCGCAACATCATGAAGAAGCTCAAGGCGACCAACCGCACGGAAGTCGCATACAAGGTCAATGATCTCTTCGCGGAAGGAACTGCGGCTGAACGGTGATCGCAATCACACGCCGCCTCCCTCAATGTACGATCGCGGTCTTGTTGTAGCGAACGCACCAAGCGCGTCGCCGTCAACGAAAAGCCCGCCACGGTAGCGACCCGGGCGGGCTTCATTCTGAGCGGCTACATCCCGGGGGAATCGACCGCTGCTAGCTGTTTACCATAAGATTCTTTTTCGTGAATGGCGTGATCACGCAGGGGACTGCTATTTGGCAGGATCGCCTGGAATTTCCGGGTTGTCCGCGGGTCAGAGGTCGTAGTTCGCGGCAGCCGCGGCGCAAATGCTCATCAGCATTTCGGACATGCCGGCTGTTCGCCCAGGGTCCCAGTGTTGAGCCTGGTTCAAGCAACCTACGCTGGATTAGCTGCTCCCGGCCGCAGGCAACGCTGCGCGAATTCATTCGCTTGCGCCTTGATACTGCTTGTCAGTTGCGCGTTTGCCGCACAAGACCGCACAATCGGGCCAACCATCCACCATAAGTGCTAAACCGGTGACCTTATGGAGAACGCGAAAATCCAGGCTCAGACATCTAGACTTTCTGTCGAACTGGAGCAGTCCGCATGCCTGAGCAAAGCCTCTGTTTTCGCAAATCGGGACGCCTTCAAGAACGTGGCCGCGAGCTGATCCCGGGCGGCAGCCACACCTACGCGAAAGGCGAGGATCAGTATCCCGTTCTCGCGCCGGGCTTTATCGAACGTGGTCTGGGGTGCCACGTCTGGGATGTCGATGGAAACCAATACATCGAATACGGCATGGGCAACCGTTCCGTCGGGCTGGGGCATGCGTACCCAACGGTGCTCAGGGCGGTGGAGGCGGCGCTTGCAGGCGGAGCCAACTTCACGCGCCCCGCAAGGATCGAAGTTGACTGCGCCGAAACCTTCCTTGAACTTGTCGGCGCGCAGATGGTCAAATTCTGCAAGGACGGATCGGACGCGACGTCAGGCGCCGTCCGCCTTGCCCGCGCCTACACGGGTCGCGATCTCGTCGCGTGCTGCGCCGACCACCCTTTCTTTTCGACAGACGATTGGTTCATCGGCACCACACCGATGAATGCGGGAATTCCAGAAGCGGTTCAAAACCTGACCCTCACTTTCCGGTACAACGACATCGCTAGTGTGAAGGATTTGTTCGACAGGCACCCGGGTAAGGTAGCCGCTCTGATCCTGGAACCTTCCCGTGGCGACGATCCGGCCGACGGCTTCCTGCATAATGTCCAGCGTCTTTGCCGGGAAAATGGCGCGCTGTTCATTCTCGACGAAATGATCACCGGGTTCAGGTGGCATGCAGCGGGAGCACAAAGGCTCTATGGCATCGAACCGGACTTGTCGACATTCGGCAAGGCTCTTGGCAATGGTTTTTCGGTCTCCGCCCTGGCAGGCAAACGCGAATATATGCGGCTGGGTGGGCTCGAGCATACGGATCGCCCCCGTGTCTTTCTGCTGTCGACCACGCATGGTGCGGAAACCCACGCGCTTGCCGCGGCCATCGCGACCATGCGGGTTTATCAGGACCAGTCCGTCATCGAACACCTGCACCGTCAGGGAACGAAATTGAAGGAAGGCATCACGGAGGTTTGCAGACGCCATGGACTGGATCGGCACTTCAAAGTTGTCGGCCGTCCCAGTTGTCTCGCCTACGCCACGCTTGACCAGGACGGCAAGCCCTCACAGACATACCGTTCCCTGTTCCTGCAGGAGACGATCAAGCGTGGTGTCCTCATGCCATCTCTCGTCGTCAGCTACACGCACGACGACGCGTCGGTCATGAAAACCATAGACGCCGTCGATGGTGCTCTGGGCGTGTACGCGAAGGCCATGGATTCGGGAGCAAGCCAATTTTTGGTCGGCCGCCCCTCGCAGATCGTGTTTCGTCGCTTCAACAATGGCGATGCACAGGCCCAGATATCGGCCGTCTCACAGAACCCTCGGCCAGCGAGCAGTGAGACCAAACGACAATCAGAAACCCGCGGGCTCGTACCCACTTCATGAGCCGGTAACCCCGATCTGGCAGCGTGGTGCGCCAAAAGTGTCGTGCGAAGATCGCCAACCACGTCGAGAATGGCTCCTGAAGGCAAAGCCCGACCCGAAGTCTTCCCCAGGAACCATGCGCCCCCTCGGCTCAGACAAGCCCTCAAGCAAATCGGGACGGAAATCCGCTAAAGAAGTCTGGCTTTTCTGAGTGTAAACGCCTCGGCGAAATGTTCCGGGGCCCTGCACTCCATCCCGCGCAATCGCGCCAGCCCCGCGAATGTGTCGCGGTCGAACCAGTCCTTGGAGCGTTGCGTGCCGAAGTGCTGTTGCAGGAGCTCGATCTTGCGTTCCAGCACTGCGGCAGAGAGCGGCACGTAGGCATTTGGCTGGCAAAGATCGCCATCCCATTTGGGAATCTCGTATTCGACCACAAGATGATCGCGAAAGACATTCCAGGTCAGTTGATTGACCTCCCGATGGTCTTGATGGGCATCGAACCTCGCATGGGTCAGCACCAGGTCGGGATGGACGCGAGATCTTAGATCTATCAACCGCTGCTTTATCGCCCGGCTATGGGCCGGGAAATAGCTGTCTTCGAAATCCGCGATGTCGATTACGGACGACTTCGATCCTTTCAGGAACGCTTCGGCCGAAGCGCGGGCCTCGACCGACCGCTGGCCGCCGGCGCTCAGCACACACCAGTGGACGTCCAGTTTCACCCCCGACGCGATCAAACCAAGGATAGTGCCGCCGGCGCCGATCTCGATGTCATCGGAATGGGCGCCAAGGCAGAGGATCGAGAGTTCCTCCCCGCCACGTGCGAGGCCAAGCCCTCTCATGAAGCGGCCATCACCAGACCGCGCCTGGTTTTCTCGGCGGTAACTTTTCTATTCCAGGGCATGTCGCCCCGTTCGACCATGTCTTCGAGCGATTGCCAATCGCGTAGCGTATCCATCGATCGCCAGAAGCCATCATGTTTGTACGCCATGAGCATGTTGTCGTCGATCAGTCGTCTGAAAGGTTCCAGAACGAGCTCCTCGCCATCGCGCATATAGTCGAAGATTTGCGGGCGGAACAGGAAGTAGCCGCCGTTGATCCAGATCTCCGAGGTATCAGTTGTGCGGAACTCACGCACGCGACCGTCTTCCGCGATATCGGCCAAATGGTATGTCAGTGGTGCGCGCACTGCGAGAAAACAACCGATCTTGCCGCTGGCTTCGAATTTCGCCACCACGTCGTCGAGATCGACGTTGGTCAGACCATCGGAGTAGTTGGCCAGGAACATCTTCTCGTTCTTAACCTGGTCCCTTGCCGCCCAGAGGCGTTCGCCGATATTGCGCCAGACCCCGGTATCAAGCAGGGTAATGCTCCAGTCCTTGACCTGGTCTCCGAGCAGTTTCACGTCTTGACCTCCTTGCGTGACCACGCAATCGGAAAAGGTCTGCGGCCGTGTGTTGAGGAAGAAATCCTTGATGACATTGGCTTTGTAGCCCAGGCACAAGACGAATTCGTCATGTCCATAATCGCTGTACCACTGCATCACATGGCGCAGGATCGGCTGATGGCCAAGCGGGATCATCGGCTTGGGTATACTGTCGGAATAGTCGCGGATCCGGGTTCCGCGACCGCCGCAGAAGAGGACAACTTTCATCTGCCTAACTCCGATGGATCGATCACCGCCACAAAAGGAATTGGGACCACAAACCTTGCACCCCAGGAGGCGACATGGCGCATCTGTTCGATGATCTCGTCCTTCAGGTTCCACGGCAGGATGAGGATGTAATCTGGCCGGACTTCGTCGATGGCCTCGACGGATTTGATCGGGATATGCATCCCCGGTGTGAAGCGACCATGCTTGTAAGGATTACGGTCGACCGTGAAGTCAAGGAAGTCGGTGCCGATAGCGCAGTAGTTGAGCAACGTGTTGCCCTTGCCTGGAGCGCCGTAGCCACAAATCTTCTTCCCTTCGTTTTTGGCCGAGATAAGGAACGCCAACAGGTCGCGCTTGGCGCGCTGCGCCTTGTGACCGAAGGAGGCATAGGTAATCATCTCCGTTAGCCCGTGCCGCTTTTCTCGGGCGAGAAGTTTGCCCACGCTGTCATCCACGCCCCAGCGACTGCCATCATGGGCGAGATAGACGCGCAGCGAGCCGCCATGGGTGGGCAACTCCTCGACGTCGATCAGCCGCAATCCGTGGCGCGCCGCCATAATTTCGATCGTCAGCAGCGAGAAATATGAAAAGTGCTCATGATAAATGGTATCGAACTGGTTCTCCGCCATCAGCCGCTCGATATGCGGAAATTCGAGCGTGACCACGCCCTCAGGCTTGAGCAGGATTCTTATCCCGGCGACAAAGTCATTGAGGTCCGGGACCTGTGCCAGGACGTTGTTGCCAATGATCAGGTCGGCGCGACGTCCTTCCCCGACCAGTTGATTTGCCAGCCGGACCCCGAAGAAGTCGACCCGGGTGGACACGCCTTTCTCGATCGCGGCGCGCGCAACATTGGCTGCCGGTTCGACGCCCAAAACCGGAACGCCCAGTGGCAGGAAGTGCTGCAGCAGGTAGCCATCGTTGCTTGCGAGCTCGACCGCAAGACTGTCACGGCCAAGCCCAAGCCGTCTGGTGATGGCCTCGCAATACACTTTCGAATGAGCCACCCAGCTGGACGAGAACGAGGAGAAGTAGGCATATTCGCTGAAAATGGTCTCGGGGCTCAGATACTCCTTGAGCTGCACCAGGTAGCAAGTGTCGCAGACAAGCACGTTGAGCGGATAGTAAGCTTCCATTTGGTCAAGCTGCTCGGCCTGCAGGAAGCTTTCGCAAGGCGGGGACATGCCTAGATCCACCAAGGTGTGGCGCAGGCGCGACCCGCAGAGCCTGCAACCGACATCCCGGCTTGCCGCACCGTGACCGCGAACGGTTTCGATAGCCTGAATATTCATTCCCCGCTCCTGTCTTCTACCTAACCCGCGGGTCCGCTCCGCAGAACCCATGCCTGCCGCGCCTGAGTAGGCACATGACGGCAGGTTAGGATCCGGCCCTCTCCGCTTCGATTTGCCAATCCGTCGGGCGCGTTAATCCTTATAGCGAGCCGGCGGCGGTGATCCCGACGCCAGGCTCGCCGAACGGGTAGTCAGCTTTCATCCGCACATACCGCTATCGGAGAGGCCAGCTAAGGCTTAGGTAGCCCTTACAGCGTGGGCTGGCGACGCTGACAATTGATGCGGCAGTCTCGCTCGGCGCCGGGGAGTCAAGGCATGCAGTTCACCGAAACGGAGCTTCAAGGGGTCTGGGTGATCGAGCCTACTCCCATGCTTGACGACCGTGGTTCTTTCACCCGCCTTTTCTGTGAGAAGGAGATGGCCGATTGTGGTCTGGCGACGCGCTTTGTCCAGCACAGCCGGGCTCATTCGATCAAAAAGGGAACTCTCAGGGGGCTGCACTACCAGGAGGAGCCTTACGCAGAGGTCAAGCTGGTCTCCTGTGTCCGCGGCGCGATTTTTGACGTCGTCGTGGACCTGCGTCCGAATTCGCAGACACGCTACAAGTGGCTTGGTTTCGAGCTGACTTCCGAAAACATGAAGCAGCTCTATATCCCTGCCGGCTTCGCCCACGGCCTCCAGACCCTAACCGACGGCACCGAGGTCTCGTATCTCATATCACAGT
Organism: Mesorhizobium sp. B2-3-14; assembly: GCF_006442175.1. Lineage (NCBI taxonomy): Bacteria > Pseudomonadati > Pseudomonadota > Alphaproteobacteria > Hyphomicrobiales > Phyllobacteriaceae > Mesorhizobium > Mesorhizobium sp. B2-3-14. The sequence goes on from NZ_VFVP01000016.1 coordinate 19,496, forward strand.
TCTATACGCCCAACGCGTCGACCGGCGTCCTCTACAATGACCCCACCTTTTCCATCGCATGGCCCTTGATGCCGACGGCCATGTCGGAAAGGGACAAAAGTTGGCCCCTTGTCAGACGGCGAACCGTAACGGCCTCATGAGGCTACCAGGAGCTCATGTTCCAACAGCAGTTTCGCAGCGGCGGCCAGTTCCTTGAAGGGCAGGTTCGAGCGCTCCGCCATGGCCAGGAGCGAATGCTGCCCATCGGCGAGGTTCAGCACCCAAAGCAGGGACATCGACGTCGCCCCCGACGACTTCTGCCCTCCCACGGCTGCATAAAGGCCGCGCTTGCCGAGCTGCGGCTCGCCCTTGGGCAAGCGGTTCAACGGCGTCCAGTCCTCTTCGACAATGTCGATCACCTCCATCAAGATGCGGAAGGAATCCTCGAGATGCTCTGGGCTGATGAAGTCAAGATTGTCGGCCGATGTGTGGTATTCGGGAAATGTGCCGTGGACGCTTCGCTGGAACATGCCGACCGGAAGATTGAAGCCCGGCGAACAATACTGCCTCTCGTCATAACCATATGGGGAGAAATCCATCAGCTTTGCCCCGGCGCGATGCCCCAGCACGTGGGACATGGCTCGGTCGATGAAGGCGTCGCCGCGGCGGCTGCGCTTGTATGCCGGGCCTCCTGAATCGCCAACGCATGACAGCACCAGACCGTGGTCGATGAGACATGTTCGGTCCTCATTGCGCGACAGCCACGCGAGCGCGCCGATCGTGCCGGGAGCGAATAGGAAGCGGTAACTGTACCGTGTCTTCCTTGCCTTGAGACCTCTCGCCAGCATCGCCAGCAGCGCCAAGCCCGAACAGTTGTCGTTGGCAAGTGAGGGATGGCAAATGTGCGCCGAGAGGAGGAACTCCCGCTCGGTCTGACCGCGGTGCAGGTATTCGCCGTATGTGAGACTGCCGTCCTCGAGCTCGGCGTCGATCTCCACATGGTAGAAACCGTCGGGCAGGTCAGCCACACCGACGTGGGCTGCGCAGAAGCCCCAGGTCGGGGCGTAATAGCTGGTCCGGTAGGGGATCAGTTGCGGCTGATCGGGCAGCGTATGAATGTGCGGCCTCAGTTCGGCGAGCGTCAGGATCCCCTTGAACGGCAAGCTGTAGTTGACGACGTGCAGGTTGGAGTCCGCAAAATCGAGGACCGTATGTCCGTCCGGGCCTGTGATGGTTGCCGAGCGTATGTTCCATTCCTTTGGAACGGTCCAGTCGAACAGCTGCGTCCCGGTGGGCACTTCGTGCCGTTCCAACTCGATATGCTGTGACAAGACATCCAGCGTTGCTCGCACGCCGTTTCCCGTGATGCTCCGGCAGATGGGAAACAGACGTTCGGCCAGGCCATAAATCTCGTGACCGATTCCGGTTGCCGGCGGCGGCCCGATCCCGGCGGGGTTCAGGTGTTCCATCCAGCTTATCCGAGCGCCTCCTCCAATGGCTTGGATACTCCAGCGACCCGCATCCGCTCGTCCAAAAGTCCGCTGGTCAACAGATGCCTGATATGACCGATACGCTGGAAGCGCGGCCCCTCGAATTCCTCCAGCGTGACATTCGACTTCCGGTATGCCTGGTAGAGTTGCTCGGCACCCTTGCGCGCATCCCATTGTGGCCTGAAGGCAGGCAGGGCAAGCGCGATCTTGTCGAAGTTGACCCGATAGGAGCGTTTGTCGGGTCCGGCGTCGGGCGCGAGTTCAAGCCGGCAATCGGGCACGATCTCGGCGACGATCTCGGCGATGTCCCGGATCCTGTAATTGTGGTCGGTTCGTCCCACATTGAAGGCTTGATCGTGAATGGCCTCGCGGGGCGCCTCCAGCCCGGCAATGAATGCCCTGGAAATGTCCTCGATATGGACGATCGGCCGCCACGGTGTTCCATCGGACTTCAGGAGGATGACGCCTTTGGTGACCGCCCACGCGACCAGATTGTTCAACACGATGTCGAAACGGAGCCGCGGCGAGAGCCCATAGGCCGTGGCGGGGCGGAAATAGGTGGGAGAAAAGCTGTTGCTGGCCAGTTCGGAAATATCCCGTTCTGAAAGGACCTTGGACCAACCATAGGGCGTTACCGGATTCAGTTCGCCAGTTTCATCGACCATCCCGTCGCCCGCCTGTCCGTAATTGCTGCACGACGAGGCGAACAGGAAGCGCGACACGCCGGCGTCCTTGGCTGCCTTGGCAAAGCGGACGCTCCCCTGATGGTTGATTTCATAAGTGATGTCCGGATCAAGGTCGGACAGCGGATCATTGGAAAGGGCCGCAAGGTGGATAACGGCATCGAACCCTTCGAGGTCGCGCGCATGCACGTCCCTGACGTCCTTTTGGACGGATGGAATTGAAGCTCGCTCGCCCCCAGCGGCAAAGGTGCAGCGCCGGTAGAGATCGCTGTCATACCCCGTCACCGAATGCCCGGCACGAAGCAGCATCGGCACCATCACCGACCCGATATAGCCTTGATGGCCGGTTACCATGACTTTCATCGCGCATCTTCCTCAAGCAGATAGTGATGGTGCAGAGCCTACCGAGGCTCAAAGAGCTGGGCGAGAACGCCAATAGGCGGTCGGAATGCCCTGTTGGACGAGGCCCTGCCGCCGAATAGGTCATTCGGTTGGTGCGCGCCTAATCCTTTCGGATGTTGTCTCAGGGACCGCCGAAACCGTGTTTTTGGAGCTCGAGTCCTACGGTCCGAAGACGAACAGCGCGCGGCCGGCCTCGATCGCGATGGCCTGCCGGCCGTCGACGGTGAACGAGATCGGAGCGGCTCTCGTCTCTCCGCCAAGCGGCACGCGCCAAAGCTCCTGGCCGGAGGCGGAGTCGAGCGCGAACAGCACCCCTCCGGAGGCGCCGAAAACCAGCCCGCCGGCGGTCGCCAGCAGGCCGCCGTAACCTGAGTCCTTTGCCGTGGGGGAGCGGAATTCCCATTTCCTCTCGCCAGTCGCAGCATCGAGCGCACGCACGGCCCGCACCGGCGGAGAAACCCACGCGGCCCCGCTTGCGACAAACAGCCCCCCCTCCCCTCGTTGGACATTGTCCGGATCGGTTTTCGTAAAAATCGATGCCCCTTCGGTCGTCGGCACGAAGACCAGCCCTCGGCCTTGGTCGAAGGCCGGATTTTGCCAGTTCGTTCCTCCGCCGCCCGGCCGTATGAGGCGCCCCTGGGTCGAAGCGCCCGCCGATAGGACCGGCCGCCCCGCGTGATCCAGGCCATCGGCCCAATTCTGCTCCACGAAGTTCACGCCGGTCAGGAATTCCCCGGTGACCCTGTCGAGCACATAGTAGAATCCGTTCCTGTTGGCCCAGCAAATCACCTTGCGTTTGACGCCGTTGATGGTGAGATCGGTAAGGATAGGCGTCTGGTTGGAGTCCCAGTCGTGTTCGTCATGGGGCGTGAACTGGAAGTGCCATGCGAGCTTGCCGGTGTCCGCATGCAGCGCGACCGCGCTATTGGTGTACAGGTTGTCGCCGGGGCGTACGTCGCCATTATAGTCCGGGCCCGGGTTGCCCACGCCCCAGTACACGAGATCGAGCGACGGATCGTAGCTACCCGTCACCCATGTCGGGCCGCCGCCGGTTTGCCAGGCGTCGTTCTTCCACGTCTCGTGCCCCGGTTCGCCAGGACCGGGGATGGTGTTGAATTTCCACAGCTGCTTGCCGCTCGCGGGATCGTAGGCCGCCAGAAATCCGCGAATGCCGAACTCGCCGCCGGCAACGCCGACCACGACGGCATTGCTTGTGGCCAGAGGCGCCCCGGTCATCGTGAAACCTTCGGAGGGCTTGGCTACCTGGGTTTCCCACACCTCCTTGCCGGTGTTGGCATCCACCGCGACGAGGACGCCGTCCAAAGTGCCCAGGAAGAGCGTGCTGCCGAGAACGGCAACGCCTCTGTTTACCCTGCCGCAGCACATCGGCAGATTATCGGGCAAAGGCCTGTCGTACTTCCAGATCACCTTGCCCGATATGGTGTCGAAGGCAACGATGCCGGCAGGAGGCACGCTGGTGAAGAGCGCTCCGCCGATGACAAGCGGCGTCGCCTCTAGAACACGGTCATCGGTGTCGAGCTGGCTGATCCAGCGGACACGAAGCCGGGGCACATTGTCCTTTGTGATTTCGGAGAGCGGCGAATAGCGCCGACCGTCCAGCGAACCCGAATAGGTCAACCATTGGCCCGAATTCGGAGCAATCAGATCGTCGCCCTTCACGCGGATATCAAGATGGGGCGCGTTGTCGTCGCTCGTGGCCGAAGTCCTGGCTTGGAGCGATCTGATATAGCTTACGACCTTCCAACGGTCGTCGAACGGCAGATCGGCGTGGGACGCCATGGAGGTTGCGGGAATACCGTCGCGCACGACCTTGTAGATGGCCAGGTCGCTGTCGCCGTGTCTGAGTGGCCGGTCGAGAAGCGGAGCGTGTGTCCCCGATCCATCGTGGCAGGCCGCGCAGTTCCTGCGAAATATATCGGCGCCGCTGGCGCGATCCTCCGCACTGACAAAAGGATTGCTGACGGCGGCATCCAGGGAGCGCCCTTCCGTCACCGTCGTGGTCAAAACGAACCCGCTCGAAGGGTTCGTCATCTGAAGAAGCTCCGACCAGGACAAGTCCGGAACTCCCCCAAACACCTTACGCGTATAGAGCTGGACTCTCCAGGTTAGTGAATGCCATATCTTTGTACTTTTCGCCTCATCTTCGGGCTTATGCATATTATTGTATAATACAAATCCACCCACCACTGCGATGAAAACAGAAATCATCGCAGCGTACAAAAATCGTAACTTCCATCTTCTCTTGGCGGAATGTGCCATCTATCTTGGCATTTTTCCTGTCTGCCGCACTTTACTGTCGTGCTTGTTATCACGCGAGCGAAGCGGTCACATCGAGACTCCTTTCCTGTCAGCCACCGACAGGAGTCAAGGACAGACACCCTTATCGTCCCGATACGGTTGGTCGACGGATGGTGCATGTCAAGGGACTTTCCCAGCAAGCGGGGCCCGCCCGCAAGAAATGCAAAAGGAGTAGCCGCACGAAGACGTAATCCCTAAGCCCTACGAATGGGCTCCTAGCCGCATTGCCGATCCACGCAACAAGAGTGGTAGTTCGCGCAGGAAAAGCCGGCTTGCCGAGGGCAATCCGTAGGCGGCGAGATGCTTTCGAGACCCTGCGGGAGCCCCGGTGATCAACACGCCGGCTATCGGTGCCCTGCCCGCACGCATCGACCGCACGAGGTCCTTCAGCACGTCCATGGAGGTTCTGCCCCATCCGGCGACCAGGATGATGCCATCGAGAACCGGGTTGACCGCCAATTTGGAAGATCCCGAAGCGAACGAGGGGAGGACCACGATGACAATATCGTACGATTGCAATTCGGCGAGGGCGCCGTGCATCGCCTGCGGGACAAGCAGTTCACCGGCGCTCGAAGACAAGCATGGAAGCAGATCGAACTTCCGGTTCGGCACAGACACTATGCTCGACGTGATGGGGCCTGCCGCCCGCTCGCCAGCGGCAGGCAAAGCCGTCAGCAGCATCCTGGTCAGATCCGGACGAGAGGAGTTCGCATCGAGGAGCAGCACGCGCTTGCCGGACATCGAGTAGAGCGAAGCGAGGTTGATCGCCGTCAAGCATTTGTCCTCGTCCTCCGCCGTCGATGTGATGCCCAGCCATTTCATGGGACGGGCGCCGCCGGCGAGGCTGATCGCGGTCTTGACCCGTCTGAGGCTGTGGCTGAGGGGCGAATATGGAGAATTCGTCACCTCGTCCGTTCGGCCGCCACGTCCTCTCCGTCCGAACGGCGGCAACTCGCCCATGCATTCCAGCCCAAGCCCCTCACGGACTTGCCGCGGCGAACGAATGGTCTTGTCGAACATGTTCCGGATGAAGGCTTGGGCCACTCCGACCATGATGCCGAAGAGAGCGCCGAAAGCCAGCATCAGCGAACGTCGCGGATGGCTGGCTGACGGCGATGGCGAAGCAGGCGTGATTACCCGCAGGTCGGCAATCGGATATGTTTCCTGGTTGAGCGAACTGGTGTGCGCCTGCAAGAAGTCGCGGTACATCTTGCGGTAGATGTCCGCGGTAAGATCGAGTTCTTCGAGCGTAGAGTCATGCATCTCGCCGCCCGCATTAACCATCGCCTTGTCCTGGACCGCCGCGTCGCCCGACGGTCTGCCGACGCTGTAGTCGTGCCGGGCGCGGAACTCCTGGGCGATCTGCGTGGCGTTGTTCATTTGGCTCCGCAATTCCTCGAGACGTTTATCGAGCCACGCGCCATCCTCATTGGCCACCGCTCCCTTGGTCCCCAGCTGTTCGAGCACGAGGGCGTTCGCGATGGCGTTGGCTACCCTGGCCGACAATTCGGGGTCGTGGGAACTGAAGGAGATTTCGATCGCGTAGGAGCCACCCAGCTGACGGATGTCGAGTCCGTTCTGAAAGGCCTGCATCGTATGGCGGGTGCGCCTGAATTCCGCGATCTCGGACGCCGTGCCGTCGGCGCTGCCCGAAAGCGGTTGTCCATCGCCGGCGGATTCAGACCCACCGGCAGCCGCTCTTGTCCGCAAGCCCAGCGTTTTCAGCACAAGCGCCCCGAATTGGTCAAACCGTTCGGCCAAGGTAAGACTTTGCGGCCGATTGAACGTCGCGTCGTCCCGCAGGTTGAGTGAGTCGATGACCATCATCGCGGTCCTTTCCGACCTCATGAGGGCGATCCGACTTTCGATCTGCGCTGTATCCAGGGACACGTTGGCTTCGCGCGGCTGCTGCTGAAGCAGCTTGGCGAGGTTCGGCTCGATGAGGATCTGGGTGCTCGCCGTGTAGGTCGGGTCCGTGGTCACGACGTAGAACCCCGCCGCGAGGAGGCCTGCCGCCAGGCAACCCGTGATGGAGCGCGCGTACAGCTTCAGGAAGCCGGTAATGTCAGAAAGGCCGATGAATTCGCGGTCAATGGGATTCTCCCAGCCGGACGCGGGCGGCCACTGCCCGGATATCGCCGCATGTCTGGCGACAGCCGGATCATCGATCAGTTCCGGGGATTGGTATCCCTGCAACGACCGTTCGCGGGCATGCCTGTTCCTGCGGGCGAGCGCCCTGGCTGAGGCGACGACGGCGAGTGCGATGAAGAAAACGATGCCGGGATCCGCGCTCCCGCCCGAAATAGAGGCGGCGACGATTCCTGCCAGGGCGCATGCCCGGACGGAGGATACCACCGCATCCGTTTCGCGATCGACGTAAGGCCTCAGTCCTCCCAGTCCACGGATCAGCACGCCCAGGAGCGTCGCCATCATCAGGCTGCCGACGAAGCCGAGCTGCGAGACGACGGCAATCGGCCAGCTGGAAGCGCGCGAGCTGCCGAACCCGACGCCCAGGCCGCTGGTGTCGGCGAAGGACTGGAGGCTCTTGACGTTCCAGTAAGTCCGTTCGTGACCGGAGTCCGTGCTGCCCTTGCTGATGATGGTCGAGTCGATGAGGTCGATGACCGGATCGAGGATCCGTTCATCGTAGACGATGATCGCCATCACCGCGCAGACCCCGATCGTCAGGAGCGCGACGATCAGGATTTCATCGGCAGTGACACGACCGGCCAGAAACGAACGTGCGAGGGAAAAGGCAACGGGAAGGCTCAGCGCGGCCAAGCCGACATATGCCGTCGACGACGTGGAAAGCAGCAGCAGCAGCAGCATGGCCGCCGACAGCCAGCTGGCCAGCCGAGAGCCTGTCTTGCGCCAGTAGACGTAGCAAAACGACAGGCACGCCAGGGACGCGCCGCCGAAGGCCGATGCTTCGGAATACGCTCCGGCAAGGCGGAAGAAACCCGACTGGATCTGGTCCGTGAGCATCGCGTAGCTGGCGGTCCGGATCACCAGCAGAAGGTCCCCGGCTCCCGCGAACTTGCCCGCCAAATCGAGCAGTCCCATGGTCACATGGAGGACGCACCAGACGAAAAAACCGCGCCGGATCTCGTCTGTCCTGTCCTTGTTGAGGAGCAGGACGCAAAGGGCGATGGCCGTGAGGCCGCCAAGAATGAAATATCCGGTTTGCGAGATGTTGGACGAGACCGGCCCGAGCGAGGCCTCTACTACGACGCCGTGGCGCGTGGTGGATTGCACGAACGCGCTGGTCTGTCCCGCGAACAGGCGCGGGAAAAGCCACGCTCCGGCCGCTGCATAAAACATAAGACCAATGAGAACCCATACGGGCCGGATCTTGCCGAACACATCGCCGAGGTCCTGCCAGATCCGCCTCCTGGCGGCGACCCCCATCAGCAGAAGAGCGCCGAAGAAGGTGTAGATAAGCGGCGACGATCCGCCCAGCGAACTGAGCGTCATCAGGGCCGTTGAGCCGAAAGCCAGCGATGCGACAAGCCCTACGATCAGAGGCGCCCGGTAGTAGTAGGCCAGCAGCAGCACCGCCGCGCAGACAACGAGACCGGCAGGCGAGATCTGCATCTGTCGTCAAGCCCGCCCGAGCCGGCCGCAGCCCTGCGTTTCCTTCATATGGCTGGCTCCCCGCGCATCGGCATGCATGTCATAGTTTCCTGGGCTGGCGACCCGCGATAATGTCCCGGTTCCGGGCGCGGCGCCGATGCCTGACTTTTCGGGAAACGACGCCTGGCCGGCAAGCGTGGCAATGGGAGTAGGAGGCGGCGACAAGGTTGAGCGCACTATCCTTTTGCCGTATTGCCATACCTCCATAAGCCTATCCATCGGCTCTTTCGGATCGTATGGACCTACTTCGACGACATGGCGCCGTCCGGCTCCGGGTTCGCGGCCGCCGCGTCACTGCGAAAGCAAGGACAGTATCTTTCGCCTGCGTGTGTATCTGCGCCAAGGATACACCCACTTCATGCGAAATCTGTTGCGCTCCCGATGGGAAAGACCCGCAACTATCTGCGCCTTTGGAGGGACCGGAAGCGTGACGCTGCAGTTTCGCAGCACCGACTCCGCCTGGCGATAGAATTTGTTGAAATACTCATCCCAAGGCCAGCCGGGTGCGTCCCACGGCTTGGGCGCGCCGACGAAGTGCCAGATCGTTGGCTTGAATCCCAGCTCGCGCGGATCCAACGCCATCATGTATTCGCTCTGATAATTGTAGCGAAGAGGCAGAAAGTCGACGTTTCCCTGCGCCGCGTGATTGAGCGCGCTTTGATCGGACGCGATGCAGCGGTCCGGATGCTCACGCAGAAACTTGATGGCCGACGATGCTATGGAATTCCACGCATTTTTCGATGCATATATTACGCCTGAATTGAAATATGCCGTCGGACTGCAGCCCAAATCTGTCAGATGGGCTATGTCTTTCCCTTTAGACAGGCTCAATTCATCAATGTAAATTCTCATGAAGTCCGGTACCGCCATCAGACCGTGCTCGGGCGGCGAAATTGCCAACAGGCTGTCGAGCTCGTCGTCCACCATGGTGTCGCCGTCGATGTACAGAAGGCGCCCGATATCCTCTTCCAACAACGAGCCGATCCACAACCGTGCCAGCGCTATCGGGGGAACGACGTCACGGTGAAATCGGGAGAGTTCAGCTAGCTGCGGGAAGCTCGCCGCCTTGATTGATATCTTCGTCCCGGAAACAGCCGCGCCGAATTGCTGTAACCACGCCTGTTTCGCATTGACGACGAACAGATAAATGGAGATGTCGCCGCCAGTATGGGCATCGGCGGACAATGCCGTTGCGAACGTCGGAAGAAAGTAGTTCTGGTCCGTGACCAGAACCACCGCCACCTTGCCGGAGGTTTTTTCGCGTTGGTTTTGTTGGGCAAATGGCAAGGTCACGATCAGATCCGACATCTATTGCCCAATCGATGTTGAGCGCTTTGCAAAATTCCGAGAAACACGGCTAAGGGCGCGTCGCTCCAAGAACCTCCAAGATGACCCGTCTCGCACGTTTGAGGGAGCCGTCCGCCGTGAACAGATGACCGATGGGCGGCAGAAACATGGAGGCCGGGTCAAGCCTCCGGCCGAATTTGAAAAGTTTGGCGCCGGCCGCGCGCTTGCCCCTTATCAGATGCGATAGTGCCGACCAGTAAGCGGCCGCCGCCAGATGGCGCCGGACCATGCGAAGAAGCGCCGGCGCGTTGGGCATGGTGCTGCCTTCGTGAGCAAAGAAGCTCTCCAGCACGGTTTCATACTCCTGCAGTCTGCGGAGCCCGTCCTGCCACATGACTTGAGAGATATTGGTCGTGTGTTCGCGCGTTATCGCCAGCGGCACGGACAGCTCCGCAACGGATCCGAAGCGGGCCAGGCGCAGAGCCATCTCCAGGTCGTCGAGCAGAGGGACGGACGGCCGATAGTGGCCGGCTGCCTTCTGCACCGATGTCCGCACGAGCATGGCATGGGCGGTCAGGTTGAATCTCATCTTCCGGCAGCAGGTCTCGATCAGCCGGTTGCCATCCGTCAGGGTCCAGCCGTCGGCCTGCGCAGACAGGGTGGGAAGGTCGTTCCCGACCCATGGCGCCATGTGCTTGCCCAGCACGAACGATACCTCCTTGAAGCGGTCGAGGAGCGCCATCCCAAGGCGAAGGGCTCCCGGCATGAGCAAGTCATCGGCGCAGAGGATCATGAAATACTCGGCGCGGGCCAAATCCACGCCTTCGTTGAACGAAGCATGGGAACCGACATTCACCGGATGCCAGATGGCCTCGATCCTGTCATCCGTCGCCGCCAGCCGATGCGCCACCTCGACGCTGTCGTCGGTGGAGGCGTTGTCGATGATGACGATCCTGACATCCTCGACTCCCTGGACAAGAACGCTTTGAACGCATTGCGGCAGGAAGTGCGCATAATTGTAGCAAGGGATGACAATGTCGACGCTGGCCATCAATCAGAACCTCCGATGAGGATGAGGATTGCCAGGCTCGCTGGCGTCCTTATAGGCTTCTTCAGCATTGTTTCCATCGATGATGTTGCTCGCACGAGTGAGACCGCAACAGACTAGCATTTCGACGTCATTGTTGACCTTCAGACGATGGATGTAGCCCCTACTCCTGGTCCGCAACTTTCGGATGAACGCCGTTGCGCATTGCCTGGAGGCGCAATGCGGGCGATCAACACCATGCGCTTCAACCGATCACGCCGGAGAGGAGGCAGGCGTCCTGCCTGTCGACCTGCTCCCTGAACTCGACGAGACGCTCGCCAATTGCCTGTTCGTGCTTTTCCCTGGCAGCCGCCAGCTGCGAAAACTGCGCGATCAACGTTTCGACATTGAAGGTCTCGACATGCTGGCAGTACTCGCCCAGGCCCATTTCTTCCATCAGCACATCGTTCTTCCTCGCGTAGCTCAGCGAGATGGTCGGCCTGCGCATCATCAATGCGCAGACGATGTTGTGGAACCGCGTGGCGACGACGATGTCGGTCAGCGCCATCTGCCCCATGACGTCGCCCAGCGAATGGACCTGTTCGTGCGCCAGCCTCGAGCCGGGCCGCAGGTCACCCACGGCCGCCCGGAGCGCGTCGACGGCGATGCTGTCTTCTTCGTCGCCTATGAGAAGCCGGACATCGTGGCCGCTGTCGAGGAGGTGGACGACGAAACGCGCCAGTTTGCCGATATAGCCGGTAAGGATCGACTGACCGCCTTCGGCAAAGCCGTACCAGCCGCGATAGGCCATGATGCCGACGCCCACCTTCAGCGCCTCCGGCCGAGTCCGAGGAGATCGAATTGGCGCGGGCAGGCCGAAGGCGAGGTCTGGATAGATCGCGTCTCCACGGGTGTCGAAGCCGACGCTTTCCATGAATTCCCTGGATTGCAGGTCGCGGTAGGACCGGTAATGAGCCAGGCGGGCCGCCGACGTCATCAGCAAGCGGCTCAGCCGGTTCCTGATCGGGCCGGCCCCGATGCTGACAAAGGCGATGCGCGTGCCGACGAGGCGAGCGGCGAGACACCATTTGAGGATGTCGTAAGGCATGCCCGCCGGCCTCTCCCCGAAATCGTCCAGGATTCCGGTGCCTGGGAAGATCATCACGTCGGACTTGCGGATGCGGCTAACCGTCTGCGCGAAATCGGCAAGTTTTCCGGGGATTTTCAGGAGCAGCCGGTTGATGCGTCCGGACAGGCCCGCCGCAGGCCCGTTCCGCCGGATCGGCGAGGTCTCGATCCCAAAAGTCCGTTTGACCACCTCGGGTTCGCCGCAGACGCATGAAAGGTCCGCCTCGGGCCTCTCTCTCCTCAGAAACCCGACCATTGCTTCGAGCGAACCTTCATTGCCGAAATTGCCGGAGCCGAAGAGCCCGAACAATGTTATTCTTCGCGGCGCCCGGAGCACCTCCGTGCGGTGGCCGCTTGGCTGACGGGACGCCGCTCCGATCGCACCGGTGCTCGCCAGGCTGTCAAAGCTGTCTGCGGCGTCGTTCCTGGCGGTCATTGGCTTTGTACCGGTTGCGTACGGAGTTCCAGCATCCAATCGGTGTGATCGCCTTTTGGCGGCACGAAATACCGGACATTCATGGAAAACGGTGACCCGGGAGCCGCCTCGCTCCCTCCCGTGGAAGGATCGATCCAGCGAGCCGAGACTTGCGGCCCGGCGAGCTTTTCAAGGTCGAGGGTAATGCCCCTCCCGTTGGGAAGGTAGACGAGTGCGAACGACCCATCCTTGCTCCGCGCCGACATCGTCCGGGCGTGGTAGCTGCCCTGTCCCGCGATGAGGAAGTCGTTTCCCGTATCAGGTTCGAGTTCCCACCATCTGATCGACGAAAAATATTGATGGAGAACCTGCATGCTCCTGGCCCCCGGACTGTCGAGCGCCTGCTGCCAGGTCGTGTCCGCCGGCCAGAGGCCCGGACCGCCGAAGTGCCAGATCGGGTTGTTGCCGAATATTTGCCCCGAAGCGCCGGAAAGAACCGCCTGGTAGGCCTGCACCCGCACGCGGTGCGCGTCCGCGCCGAACTCGTTTTCGTAGGCGCTCTCCATCAGGAAATACGGCATCTCGCCCGAGGCGTGCTGGACAAGCGCCGCCGCGTGGACGGGCTCGTAGGTGTAGACATTGTCCACGGAAAGCCACGGTTCGCCCCGCCAGTAATCCAGAGCCGCCGTTTCGGGCGCGTTGTGCACGGTTTGCAAGGCATTCGGGTCGATTTCCCGGATCCCTTCCGCGACCGCCCTGACCAGGCTCTTGTCCGGCGGATTGTAGTCGCCGCCCTCCACCCAGATGATGTTTCCGAGGCCGCCATAGCGCTGTCCGACGAATCGGCCGTAGGCTCGCAGGCTTTTCTCGCCGCCGGCGGCCATCTCCTGGTACCAGCCCTGGTCCCCTCCGCCATAGCCGAGATAGGAAGGAACGAGCAGCACCACGAAACCGAGATCGCGCGCCCTGCGCAAGACCCAGTCGGCATGCCTGAAATAGGCTTCGTTGGGGGCGCTGAAGTCGCCATCGCGAAGGAAAGGGCGGTCGCCATAGGCATTGGCGGGAGCGTTGCGGGCAAAGCGATGCTCGATGAGGTTGATCAGCACGGTGTTGAACCCGCGTGCCCGCCGGTCACGAAGGTAGACATCCGCATCCTCGCGGGTCAAATCGGCGATCAGCGACCACGCGGCGTCGCCATTGATCAGAAAGGCACAGCCGGCAGCGTCTTCCAGATATCGCTTGCCGGGTTCCACGCGCAGAGGGAACGGCTGCTGGGCCGCCATGGGCGCTTCGCAGGCATGGCCGACCAGGGTCGTCGCAGCCAGCATGCAAAATGCGAGACCACAGAAGCGCAGATCCATGACGGTCCAGACCTCTTCAGCCGCAGGCTAGTTTGCCATTTCGGCGGCGGGGGCCGTTTTCGCGGTCGCGGCGAGGTGGACGGCATACTTGTCGGTGAATTCGCTGGAGGTGATCATGCCGCGGGCTATGGAATCCCTCGACATCGAGCCGTCCCGCAGCTGTTTGGAATAGACGTCCAGCCCGTACCCGTCGCCGTCCCTGTCCATGAGCAGCCGGTAGAGGAAGCCGACATAGGCACGGTCGCTCAGGCCGATGATGCAATACTTCCTCAAGAATTCCCGCGAATGCATCAGGTCGATCATCATTTTGGGGACATCGGCCGAGCCGTCGTCCAGGGCAGCGGACCACCGTTCGATATCTTCATCGCTGGCCTTGCGCCCCAGTATCAGGCAATGACTAAAACTCGCCTGGCGCATGGTGGCGGTCACGATCTTGCCGCTGTCCGCGAAATCGCAGCCGCGCTCCGGCCTCGGCAGCGGCCGCGGGCCGAGTATCAAGTCCCTCACCGCAATGTATGCGGCCTTAGGCCCTGCCGGGCTCCAGCCGCGCTCCGCCGAGCCGACAAGCCTGACCAACCCCATCGATGCTTCGAAGTCGGGCGCCCAATAGGTTTCATCCAGAAGCTCATAGATGTGAGCGGCTTCCACGTTGTACTTGGCCTGCAGCTGGCGCAGCCGCAGCATGGACTGCATCAGTCCTTCGGCCTGCTGTCTTTCGCTTTGCCGGCTTCCGTAAGGATTGTTGAATTCGGTGACCCAGATCGGCTTCCCGTAGCTGGCGAGCACCTTGAAGGCGGGCTCGGGATCCTGGCCATACATATGCCAGACCGAGATGTCCCATTTGATGCCGTCCTGCTTCATTCGTTCGAATGCCCCGGTGTGGCCCCACCCCGCAGTGCCCATCGCCTTGCGAATGCCCGGGTCGACTTCGCTCATGCCGTCGGACAATCCCTTCAGGACGGCGCTGACCTTGGCCCAGCGCGGGCCGAAATAGTCCAGCACTCCGGTGCCGCCGGCCGGACCCCATTCGCAGGGATATGTGGTGCCGTCATCGCGCTTCTCGCAAGCTTGGATGATGGCGTAGTTCTCCGTCTCGTTGCCCAGTTCCCAGGCGCGGATGTCATCCTTAAACCGGGATCCCAATGCGACCGCCAGAGCGCGCGTCTTGGCGTAGAGCTCGTCGGTGTTGTCTTTATCAAGGTCGACATTGCCGGGGGTGATGACGGGCAGCACCTCGATGCCGTGCTGCTTGCCCTCCGCCACGATTTCCGCCAGCCTGTCCGCCGAGGAAAGGTCGGAAATGTTCACGCGGTAGGACTTCATCCCCAGGTCTTCGAGGTAGTCGAACTGACGCTCGACCGAGATGCCTGGATAGGCCGTAATCGGGTGGCCGTTAGCCCCCCAGAGAATGTCGCCGGAGGCCGACGAGGCCATGGCGAGCAGGCAAGCCGCCCCGATCAACGCACATTTCAACATTTTCAGTGGCCCGGTTCTCACGAGGCTGCAACACTATCCTCGTCGCGGGTCGCAACAATCTGACTATTGGGAGACCGGCTTCATCCGCCTTACGTCTTTAGAATGCGGCTCATAGCCTTTCGGCCGCTATGGGCGACGGCGGCACCCCAGTACGGGCGACCGCTTCGGGACCTTCTCGCGATGCAGGGCCTTGCTGCCGCAGAAGCGGCCTCAGGCGCGCGCCCTTCGATCTCAACCGAATGTGGGACGGACCTACTTCCTTTTGGCTTCTACTTCGGACCGCCGGCCTATGTTCTCCTGCCTTGGGAGGCGGGCAGACCAGACGTCATCGTCCGGCGCTTGTTCACTCGCAGCCGGCATCCAGGATCCTCATGAGCGTCAAACGCGCACTTCTGCTGAGCACGGGCGATCGTTACATCGTGATCGGCTTGAACTTTGTCACCGTCGCCGCCGTTTCCCGCGTCCTGACCCCCGAGGAGATCGGCATCTCGGTGATCAGCCTGGCAATCCTCGGCATCGCGCTGTCGGCGCGGGAATTCGCCAGCTCGAGTTTCATGATCCAGCGTCCGGTCCTGAGCAGGGAGGACATCCGCGGGACCTTCAGCCTGATGCTCGCCCTCACGGCGGCAATCGCAGCCTTTCTGGTTGTGGCCGCTCCGGCGCTCGCGTCCTCCTTCCACGAAGAAAAACTGGTGCCTTATCTTCGGCTGGTGTCGGTGTGCCTGTTCGTCGAATTGGTGCCCATCCAGGTCGTCACGCTGATGCGCCGTGAAATGGCTTTCGGAAAGGTCGCCATGATCAACGTTGCCGGGGCGGCGACAGGCGGAGCTGCTACCGTCGCGCTGGCGCTGACCGGGTTCAGCTATATGAGCTTTGCCTGGGCCTGGCTGGCGAGCAGCACGGTCACCGGCGTGTTGGCCCTAGCGCTGCGCCCGGATTTCTGGATGTTCAAGCCGACGTTCAAGCAATGGCGCAGGATAGCCGCGTTCGGCGGGTACAATGGCGCCATCGTGTTCCTATACAGGGCCTATGAGGCCTTGCCCCTCCTGTTGCTCGGCCGTGTCCTGTCGCCACATGCGGCGGCGCTCTTCAGCCGCGGGCTGACGGTGTGCCAGATACCCGACAAACTGATCCTTGGCGGAGCCATGGCGGTCGTGCTTCCGGCTTTTTCCGCCTCGGCCAGGCAGGGCGGGGACCTTAAACGAACCTACCTACATGCCATTGAAATCATCACCGGGCTTCACTGGCCGGCATTGCTGGCCGTCGCCGCGCTGTCCTATCCCGTCGTGGACATCGCGCTCGGCCACCAATGGCAGGCGGTTGCACCGCTGGTGCAAGTCATCGCGCTGGCGTCTCTTTTCACCTTCAGCTTCGAGCTGAACCATCCCGTGATGATGGCGATGGGCTCGATCAGGGACATGTTCGTAAGGTCGCTGATCGTCATCCCCGTCTCGGCGGTCGTCATGACGACCGCGGTCCTGCTTGCCGGACTTATGGGCGCGGCGCTGAGCCTGATGTTCATTGTGCCGTTCCAGGCCTTTGTGTCCTTGAGTTTCGTGCGTCGCAGGCTTTCGCTGCGGTGGGACGAGATAGCTGTCGCCGTCCGAAAGAGCGGCGTCGTCGCCGCGTTGACCACACTCGGCCCGCTGGCCATGGTCGTTGCCGGCGGCTTCAGCTTCGACCTGTCGTTGGGACAGGCGATATTCGCCGGGTGTCTTGCCGCGGCCGGCTGGCTGGTCGGAGTGTTCGTGACCGGCCACCCCTTGTTCGACGAAATAGTCAATGCCGGTCGAATTTTCCGCAATGCAGTTGCTCCGACATAATTGTCGGCGCCATTGCAGCGGAAGGCCGTTTCACGCCTTTCCTGGAATTGCCCCCGCAGCCAGCACGTCCCTCCATTGCTGCAGGAACCGATCCTTGGTTGCAGCTGACGCGGTGTCGCGCAGCGCGCGGCTTGTTTGTGTTTTCTCCGCGGCGCTTCGCGAAAGCGCTCTCCCCATCACCTCCGCGATCGCGGCGGGATTATCCGGCTGCACCTGCGAGCAAACGCCCCCGACGGCCTCCACGAGGGCACTGCCAGCGGACACGATCGGCAGCAGTCCCATATAGGCGGCCTCCAGCGCCGGCATGCCGAAACCTTCGAGAAGGCTTGGCAGCACGAATGCCTCGGCATTTGCGTAGAGCCAGCGCAACTGCGCGTCGGGAACATATCCCATGAGCCTCACACCCGGGACGGCGCCCGCGAGTTCCGCTATCTCCGCATAGCCGTCGCCGCGCGTTCCGCACAAGACGTATCCGACCCCCTGGCGATGGAAGCCGCCGTCTCGATACGCCTTCAGGGCGGCGACCTGGTTCTTGCGGGTTTCGAACGCGCCGACGGTGAGAAAGAACGGACCGTTTAAACCGGGGACCGCCTCCGCCGGACCATCGAACAGTTCGGTGCGCAGATAAAGCGGGATTGTCTTCAGGAACCGGAAGCCGGACCCGAAAAGGATCTCGAAGTGGTGCGCCGAGAAATTGCTGACGAAAACGACGCCTGGCCCAACGCGCCGGATCTTCTCGTAGGCAAGACGATAATTGGCGCAGGTCCGTTCGTCGTAGAGTTCGCGATGCGTCAGCGGGCCAACATCGTGGCAAAGGACAATGTCGTTCTCGCTCAGGCGTGACCTCAGGACGTAGAGCGGGTCCAGGAACAGCCGGGTGCCGCGTTCGTCGACCTTGTCACGGATCAGGAAGATTTCGCTGTCCTGGAGCCAGTTGATCTCCAGCATCATCAGCCGGGCGACAATCTTGCGGACCAGGCCCTCGGGAGCGAAGGAACCCAGCCGCCAGTGCCGGATCCCTGCCCTGCCGGGGACGAATTCCCGGGTCAGGTCCTTGGCGATGTGATAGGCCCCGGTCCTGTTCAGGATCGACAGCGAGTTGTCGAAGAGAAGCGTGCCGGCGGACGCCAGTCCGCCTGGGGCGCGTAATCCGCGCGGATCGATCCGTTTGTTCATCGTGCCCCTCTTCACACTGCGATCTGACAGGGAGCTATGCCGCTCCAGCTATAGTTCCGCTCCCGCGCATGCATAACCAACCGTCCGCTCTCGCCGCTTCGACTATCCCGGCAAGGTCGGTCCCTGCCGGGCCGGTTACCCGCTGAACTCCCCGAAGTCGGCGTCGACTTGAACCATGAGCTCGAGGTATTTCCATGCGATCCATCGCCAGGAGTAACTGCTTGCCCTGGCGTATCCCTTGGCGACCAGCCGCTCCCGCAAATCCGGGGTGAGCATCAGCAGGCGGACGGTTTCGGCCCAGGATTGGATGTCGTCGGGATCGGCATAGAGAGCCGAATCCCCACAGATTTCGGGCAGACAGGGCGAGGTCGAGGCCACGACCGGGCAGCCCGAGGCCATCGCCTCGACGGCGGGCAGCCCAAACCCCTCGATGCGCGACGGGAACAGAAAGCACAGGGCGCCTTCGAGCGCCTTCTTGAAGTCGTCGTCCCCTATCCGCCCGAGGAAGACTATGTTCCCGGGCATTTCCGGGAGGTATCGCAGGATCGTTTCCTCGTCGACATCGCCTGGCATCCAGAGATCGAGACCCATGGCGTCGAGGAGCGGGGCAAGCCTGGCGAGAAGCGCCATGTTCTTGTACTCCTGGTCCCGCCTTCCGAGACAGAGAACATAGGGTCTGCCGCGGTCGACGGTCAGGGACGATCTCGCCGCATCCCATCTCTTCGCATGGTCGCTGCCATTGTAGGTGACCACGATGTTTTCGTCCGGCGCGATGCCGAACGCCAACAGGTGGCTGCGCGAGAGCTGCGAGACGGTGGTGATGCGGGCGGCCCGCCTGCCGAGCGCCGGCAGGATAAGGCGGTGCGCCAATCGGAAACCCCGCCCGTAGCTCGACGGCATGAGCCTGGTATGCATATCGTGGATACACGCGATCTGGCGCCTCAATGCGACGGGAGCGAGGTTGCAGAAGCTCAGCAATCCTCCCGGTACATGCCAGGGCAACTGGGCCTGCACCCAGAATTGGGGGAGACGCGGCTTGCTGAATTCAGGCACGACCCGGACAGGGATGGCGTCGAGGCGGAAGGTTTCGGGAAGCGGACGCGGCACCACGAGATCGATCTCCAGGTCGCGGCCAAGCGGATGCCCTTCCGAAATGAGAGCGTCGAGGGCCATGGTCACTTCGCTGGCGTAGCGGGCCACTCCGGTCGGCCGAAGTGTCGTGAAGTCCCCGTTTATCGTCCAGCGCCGCCTCGGCGCTTCCCGGTCCGACCACGTCCATGCCGAATGCCCGATCAGCGATCCGGCGTCCCCGGCAAGCGAGGTCGCCAGCGGTGTCCTGGAGCGGTGTCCATTCAAGCGGCTGGCCGATCGTGCCGGTGGCGATTCTGTCGTGTCGAACTCGATTTTACCCATCTCCGCCTCCCCGGGCCGTCTCGGCGCCCTGGACCAGACTAGCATCGCGCGAGGCACGAAGGTCCTCGAACGTTTGAGGTAGGCAGACTGCCAAACCTCGCCTATCCGGATGATTTCCGGGTTACCCGGATGACCCGATGGCCATGGTGACCCGCCGCCTTGGAGGCCCCACACTGGAAGTTCAAAGGGGGACGGCATGGCGCGGCGTTGGACAATCAATGGGCGTTTTCTTTCACAGCCGACAACAGGCGTCCAGCGTTATGCGCGCGAGGTCGTCCGTTCGCTCGACGCTTTGCTCGCAGAACATGGGCCCCTCGCCCGCGGTCTCGACGTTCGCCTGCACTGCCCGCCCGGGTCGCAGGAGATCCCGCTCGCTTTCATCGAACGCGTCGAAATCGGCCGCACGAGCGGCCACGTCTGGGAGCAGACGCAACTCCCCTCATCCCTCGGCGGCGGCGGACTGCTCAGCCTCTGCAACACGGGACCGCTGCTTTCCCGCAAGCATATCGTCTGCATCCATGACGCGAACGTCTGGAATGCTCCGCAGAGCTATTCCCTTGCCTTCAGGAGCTTGTACCGAACCTTGCTGCCCAGTCTCGGCAGAACCGCGTGGGGCATTTCGACCGTTTCCGACTATTCGCTGGGCGAGTTGGTCCGCCGCGGCGTCGTCCTCGCCCACCGGGCCTTCGTAGCCCCGAACGGCCATGAGCATGTCCTGCGATGGATGCCTGAACATTCCCCGGCAACCCGGCTGGCGGCCTCGCCGGAAACCATTGTCATGATCGGCAGCGCCGCCCCCCACAAGAATGTGGAACTCATCCTGAACATGGCCGAGCGCCTTGCCGCGGCCGGCCTCAGCATCGCAATCCTCGGCATGTCGGACGCGCGCGTCTTCAGGTCGGGATCCGCCAAGGCCAAAGCGCAAAACATCCACTGGCTCGGCCGTATTTCCGACGGGGAGCTGGCGGCTCTCCTTGGGGATTCGCTCTGCCTGGCTTTCCCCTCGCTCACCGAGGGCTTCGGCCTTCCCGCCCTCGAGGCGATGGCGGTCGGCTGCCCCGTGGTGGTGTCGGACCGCGCCAGCCTGCCCGAGGTCTGCGCAGACGCGGCGCTTTTTGCGCCGCCCGACGACCCGGAAGCATGGTTCGACCGTTTTATGCAGCTGCGCGATTGCGAGGACAAGCGGACCCAGATGATACGCCGGGGACGAGCGAGAGCCTCAGCATTTGGTTGGCAAGCGACGGCCTTGCGCTATCTCGAGGCGATGGCTGCAGCCGACGGCGTCGACACGCAAACGAAGGTCGTCCGAATACGCGAACTCACATGATCGCGTGAAGCGCCTGGACGGCCCCGAGCGATTCCAGGATGGCGCGATCGAAGTTCTCTTCGGAAAAGCGTCCCGCATTCCTGGCGCAGGCGCGGGGCGTCATGGCGTGGCTGTTCTCTTCGAACCGTTCGACCGCCTCCTTGAGGTGATCCACCGTCTGGGCCTTGAACAGCACGCCGGTGGGCTCGGGAGACGACCCAAGGCGCTGCACGATGTCGACCGCTCCGCCGCGGCCGAAAGCGATCAGCGGCGTTCCGCAGGCCTGTGCCTCGGCCAGGGCTATGCCGAAGTCCTCGCAGCCGGCGAAGACCATCGCCTTTGCCCGCGCCAGGGTGTCCACATAATCCTGCCGGGGCAGGTATCCGGAAAAAGTGACGTTCGGGCCGGCAAGTGCCCGCAGGCTGGCCGATTGCTGGCCTTCGCCGACGATGACCAGGCGCCGCGACGGCATCTCGTTGAAGGCCCGGATGACGAGGTCGGTGCGCTTGTAGGGGGCGAGGAAGGACGCCGAGACATAGTAGTCGTCCTTGTCCTCCACGCAGGGCAGTTCCTTCAGCGAGACCGGAGGGAAAACGACGCGCGCCTCGCGTCCGTAGATGTGCTGGATCCGCGAGCGGACATAGTTGGAGTTGGCCAGCATGAGGTCCGGGCCATGCGCGGTTCTGGTATCCCACGTCCTCAGGCGATGGAGCATGTAGCGATAGAGCATTCCCTTGGGGCCGAAGCCAAGCCGACCCTGCTGAAGATAGGAAAACTGCTCGTCCCAGGCGTAACGGACCGGGCTGTGCACATAACAAAGATGCGGCTGGTCCGGCCTGGTGATCACGCCGCGCGAAAATGCCGCCGAAGACGAGATCACCGCGTCGTAGCCCGTCACGTCGAACTGTTCGATCAGGAAGGGACAAAAGAAGAAAAGCGACCGATAGAATTTCTGCACCATCGGGATCCGGTTGGCCGCGGACGTATGGAATTCCACGTCGTGGAAATATTGCTCCTTCACGTCGGCCGGCAGGAAATCGAAAAGCGTGAAGACTTCGGCATTGGGGAGCTGCTTGCAGATCTGCGCCAGCACCCGTTCACCACCCCGGAAATTCGGGCACCAGTCATGAACGACGGCTATCCTCGCATATCTGTCGACGTCGAGCCTCGGCGCAGCCGGCACCTCCTCGATGGGCATATCGACCCTGGCCGCAAGGGCCAGATCGGAAGCGCGTTCGTGGAGCATGGTTCCCCCTTGCCTCGGCAGGCCAGCAGTCTCCATTCCTCGCAACGACCCCGGCAAGTTCTCCGATCGGCTACAGGCTGCTCCGGGCGCATGTTCGGCTAATACTTATGGCTGCGGCCGTTCGCCGGGGATACTCCGAAAGCCGGAGCCAGGGGGTAAGCCAGGCTCCCTCCGTCTCCTTTTATGCAGGCTGTTTCGACCCCGTCACCGGTCTAGGGTCAGCTGGAACCGAATATGGACCGGCCATGAAACTCATCGTGATCATCCCGACCCTCGGCCGCAACGAACAGGTCGCGCGCCTGCTCAGCTATCTGAGCGGCCAGACGAGACTTCCCGACGAGGTCGTGTTGTCGGCGCCCGACGCCACGCATGTCGAATTGCCGGAAAGCTGTCCCTTCCCCGTGTCACTCGTTTTCGGGCCGAATGGGCTGGCCGCCCAGCGCAACACGGCTCTCGTACCTGCCCTGGGGCGCTCCGACATCATCACATTCTTCGACGACGATTTCGTTCCATCCGCCGAATATCTGGAGCAGATCGAGAAAGCTTTCGCGGAAAATGACGGATGGGCGGTGGTGATGGGCATGGTGGTCAGGGACGGAGCCACCAATGCCGGCCTCACCTGGGAAGCCGCCGAAGCCGCCTTGCGGGAAGCCGAGGGCAAGAAACATGAGGGACCGCTGGTGGTCGACCATGTCGGCGCATACGGATGCAACATGTCGCTCCGCTCCTCGCTTGTGGGAGATCTGCGTTTCGACGAGCGCCTAGTCCTCTACGGCTGGCAGGAAGACATCGACTTCACCAGCCAGATGAGATCCAAGGGGCGCGTGGTCTGCGTGACCTCGATCTCGGGCGTCCATCTCGGCATCAAGACGGGGCGGGTGAGCGGAGAGCGGTTCGGCTACTCCCAGGTCGCGAACGCGATCTACCTGGTCAGGAAAGGCTCCGTTCCGGCCTCTTTCGCGCTGCCCCTGATGTTCAGGAACATCGCGGCCAACCTGGCGAGGAGCCTGCGGCCGGAGCCGTATGTCGACCGGAGGGGCAGGCTCAAGGGCAACATGCTTGCGATCCTGCATGTCGCCATGGGGCGAATCGAACCCGAATACATCCTGAAAATCTGAGGCGGAAAAGACAATGCGGAAATGGCTTGTAACGGCGTCGGCTTCCTTGGCGGCGGCGACCGCCTTCGCCTTGCCGGCGATGGCTGCCGAGTATCTGCTCGGACCTCAGGACAAGGTCAGGCTCAAGGTCTACGAGTGGCGTGCGTCGCGCGATGTGATCTTTGAATGGACCGCTCTCAACGACGATTTCGTTGTCGGCGCCGACGGCACGCTCTTCCTGCCATTTGTCGGCCAGATACGCGCGCAGGGCACCTCGCCGGGCGACCTCGCCCGCGCAATCGGCGACCGCCTGATGCAGCAGATGGGCCTCGGCCGCCATCCGGATGTCGCCGTCGAGATCGCCCAGTACAGACCGTTCTACATCGTCGGCTACGTCACGCAGCCCGGCGAATTCCCCTACAGACCCGGACTGACGGTGCTGCAGGCGCTGGGAATCGCCGGCGGCCTGCGGACGCGCGAGGATGACATCCCGAGGCTCGAGCGTGAGGTCATCGCCGGCCAGGGCGACGTGGGCCTGTTGGCGCTGAGCAGCGTCACCCTGCTCGCGCGCAAAGCGCGGCTGGAAGCCGAGCAGGCCGGCAGCGACGACATCGCGTTTCCTGCGGAGCTGAAGGACAGGGCTTCGAACGCAACGGTCGCGGTGGCGATGGAGCAGGAACGCAGGATCTTCGCCGTCCGCAAGGAAGCGATGACAACGCAACTGCGTTCGCTTAGCGAACTCAAGGATTTCCTGGAGAAGGAACTGGACTCGCTCCAGCAGCAGCTGACTTTCCGCGACAAGCAGATCGAGCTTATCCAGAAGGAATTGGCAGGCGTTTCGAGCCTTGTCCAGAAGGGGCTTGCGGTTGCACCGCGGGAGCTCAATCTGGAAGGGACGGTTGCCCAGATGCAGGGCGACAGATTGGCCGCCGAAACCTCGCTCTTGCGGGTCAGGCAGGAGATAAGCAAGACCGACATCGAGATTCTCAATCTCAACAACCAACACGCCAACGAGATCGCCGCGGCCTTGCGGGAGACGCAGTCGCAGCTCAATGAAGTTGTCAGCAAAGCCGAGACCGCATCGCAGTTGCTGCACGAAACCGCGGTCACGGCTCCTGCCCTGCTTGCGCTCAGGGAACACGCCGAAAGGGCCAAGCCGATCTTCAAGATCGTCAGGATGACGGCCAATGGTCCGCAAGAACTGGCGGCCGAGGAAACGACATCGATCGAGCCGGGCGATACCGTGAAGATCGAGATACCCGCGCCGACATCCGCCTTGTCCGCCCTCCCCGCGGATGGCGAGATTCAGGGACAGGCGCTTCCGATCCAGAACACCAACTGATCAAGCCCGCACAGCTTGGGCTCGGGCGGCAGCCTGCCGCCCGAGCGTCGATCGATTGCCTGCGAGCAGCTCTCGCTGTTTCATGGAGACGCAGAACCGCCGCACAGTGTTGCGCGACATGCGTCAGAGGATACGTACTCGCCGGATCGCAAGCGGTTGTTGGCCACTCGGGACGGCGAGCCGCCGCTTATCTCTGCCAGGAGGGATGCTGCCATGAAGGGCTCGGGGCACAGGCCGATCCGCGTCATGCCTGAGTGAACTGTGCATGCAGTGATCCTGGCCCTTGCTATGCTTTTTGAGGCCGCATATCAGTGATCATTCGACCGGCTTCCGCACCAACTGCACAGGAGTGGCCAACGCGACTAGCGGGTCTTTCCATGCCGCAGCGAGCCGATCGGTCCCGTGATGTCGCAGCTGGAGATGTCGGTGCTCATGAGTGTAGTCGCTGTATCGGCGGCAGGCGTTCTGATGGGACTGCGGTTCAAGGCTCCCGCCCTGATCGCCGGGACAGCCGTGCTCTTGATCGGCAGCCTTGTCTGGAATGGCCTTGGCTTGCCGGGCTACGTGACGATCACCAGGTTCCTCATCCTGGCGTTCGCAATGGCTTGCGCCTACATCGTCGGCCTGTCGATTTCCGTGCATAGGAAACGGACCCAAGCGTAGGCCGCCTCGGCTTTTTGAGCAGTTCACATTCGTAGAATTGTTATGACTATTTTCTTCAGTGCGGGACAGAAACCAGTCTTTCTGGAATTCCCTTAGATTAGGATCGATGAAGGGATTGCAAAGGAAGATTTCATTTGCAATCCGCATATTCAACTGATCACGGAACCTTCCGGGATCCTGGGCCGTTCGGTCCCGATCCCAGAGGTTGCGTAGCCAGCGCGTCAGAGGGACCTCCAATCCCAAATGAATTCCTACTGTGACGACGACGGCAGTGACTGCCGCGAGTGGCATTACCACAATGGCCATTGTTGGCTCTGGGGCCATAATCTTGGCCGCCAAGTTTACGAACGGCTGCAACAACATGGGGTGAAACAGATACATCGAATAGCTCGCGGCGCCAACCAGCAGCACGATCGAGTTGCACGTCGTCGCCCCACTGCGCTCAGCCACCAGGGCGCCCGTTACCACCAGGACAGCCGGAAACCCGTAAGTTACGATTCTGTACTCGCTTGAAGAGACCTGTAAGTAATACTCGATGGAAAGCACGGCCAGGCCTGCTGCAACGAACGCAACGCCGACGGGCAGCCCGAGCTTCCTTCGCTGGGACAAATACCAGTAGCCGAGCCAGCATCCGGCGACGAACTCCAGCACAATGGAATTGGTATAGACACGCAGCGCGAAAGGGCTATCCGGTCCGAACAGCGACCCAGCCGCCACGACAACGAGGAGGACCGCCGAAACAACCGCCACTCTGTCGCGTGTGCTGCGAACCCAGAGGAACGCGCCAAATACCAGGTAAAAGAACATTTCGTAGATCAAGGTCCACCCGAGCGACAGAATGGGCGCCTTCTCCCCGTCCAGCCGCACTTTAGGGTAAAACGCAAACGACGTGACTATGTCGGCCAGGCTATAGTCCTGCAGCCCGTTCGGCCGGAATCCGAGCCCGAACAGGACAATGAGCGCCAGGGTTGCCATCCAGTAGAGAGGGGCAATTCTGATCACCCGTTCACCGTAGAACGCCCAGGCGGAACGTTCTTTTTGCGCGTACGCAAAAACCATCACGAAGCCGGAAATGACGAAGAATATGTCGACGCCCTCCGCACCTATATCGCTGTGGAAATCGGTGCCAAAACGGCGGTTTAACATGGGTCCAAGATGATAAAGTAAAATCGTTATCGCGGCGATGCCTCGCAACGCCTGTAAGTTAGCGACCAATTGAGCCTCCCCGCTCCTCTAAAATATTTCTATTTTTCCACTTTCTGGATCTTTAACGCCCCAAAACGCTAACTTCTTTTACTCTATACTTTGGTGACCGCCTGTCCCATGGGGTTCACCCGAAAAAATGCGATCTTGCCACGCCCATGCCCACCCGGGGGCATTTAGCCAGTCTCGTGGCGTCGCAGGGGTCCGGCTAAAAACAATGAGACGGGATAGGATGGACCATCCGACACAGACGATCCCCCGTTCTAGGAAGCCCTGTCGAAGCGCATCACCGCAAACACGGTCCTGAACAAGATGGCGAGATCGAGCCAGATTGACCAGTTCCGCACATATTGGCTATCCAGCGCCACACGGCTGGGGTAGTCCATGCTGCTTCTGCCGCTTACCTGCCAGAGGCCGGTAACGCCCGGTCTCGTGCGAAGGTATTCCTCCAGATGGTCGCCATAGCGCTGGAGTTCGTCCTTCACGATGGGCCGCGGCCCCACGCAGCTCATGTCGCCACGGATGACGTTGAAGAGCTGGGGAAGTTCGTCGAGGCTCGACTTGCGCAGGATCCACCCGAGGGACGTGACGCGAGGATCGTCCCTGATCTTGTGAGTCTCCTCCCACTCCGCGGTGATCTGGGGATTGGCTTCGAGATATGCTTTGAGAACTTCGTCCGAATTCGCGACCATGGTGCGGAATTTGTAGCAATTGAACGGCTTTCCGCCGAAGCCGACCCGGCTGTGTGAGAACATCGCCGGACCTCCCGTCGTTATCCTGATCAGCAGGGCAACGACGATCATGACCGGCGCGGCCATGACAAGGGCCGAGATTGCCACGACCAGATCCATGAACCGCTTCGAGATGCCTCCCAGGGGAGGGTTCGTCGTTCCTGCCCTAAGCGAGGGCGACAGGTCTGCCAGCACTGCCCCGGCATTGTTGGGCTTGGGCGAGGCAACGACATGCAGGACTGTCGTCCGGCCGTCGTCAGGCTCGGGGAGGAACGGATGAATCCAGATCGTCGCTCCCTTGTGCGGCTGTTTCTCGAAGGCGTCTGTTGTCATTGGACGGTTGCCGGTTCGAAATTGTCCTCGACACTCTTCCAAGGCCGAGGCTTGTGAGCAAGAAAGGCAAAGGAGGTAGCGCGGCGCTCCGGGGCTATCCCCTTATCCCAAGGAATGATCCCCCTACACGCTTTGACGACTTCCGAAGGAGGATTCTCGATACCGGCCTCACGCCTTGCGGCGCTTGGACGTCATCGCGCGGGCCAGGAGCACGCCAAGTATCGGCGTCCTGCTGGCCTGCAGCGTCCTGACAAGTTCCCGCAGTGTTTCGACTTGTGTCCTGCCCCACTCGGCGACGATCACGACGCAGTCCAGGACCGATCCCACAATCAGCTCGTCGGCGCCCGAGGCGAGCGTCGGCAGGTTGACGATCACGATGTCGTAGGCGGCAAACTGGTATGCGGCCAGGTCACTGGCGGTAAGTTCCGCAAGGAGCGCCTTCATCTTGTCTGGCGCCAGCAGATGCTTTTCGTCCACCACCGAACTTGGCAGCATGTCGAACGGCCGTCCCGGGGCGCGGACGATGTTGAGGCGAACGGGATCCTCGCACGGTCTGTCGAAGGCCTGTGACGGGCCGAGCAGACGTGTGGTCATGCTCGCCCGGATGTCGGCGTCGATCACCAGCGTCTTCAGGCCGGACATCGCGTAAAGCGTGGCAAGATTGCTGGCGACGGAACTTTTCGAACTGTCGTTGGAGACAGCGGTCAACCCAAGGAATCTTATCGGATGACTGGTTTCCGCAAGGCTGATTTCCGTTCGTGCCTTCCTGAGGCCGTGGCTGAAGGGGGAATACGGGTATTTCACCACTTCGTCGAGGCGGCCGGAATCCATTCTCCAGCTGGTGGGCGGCACCTCTCCGACGCATTCGACACCCAGATTGTCGCGGATGTGCCGCGGCGACCTTATGGTCCAGTCGAACGTATGCCTGGCAAACGAAATTCCGATACCGAGAATGAGCCCGGTAACCGCCGCCAAGGCGAGAAACAGTTTCGGCCTGGGAGCGCTCGGATAGAGCGGCGCCGTCGCAGCCGTGATCACCCTTGCGTCGGCGACCGGATACGACTGCTGGCTTACCGAGTTGGTGTAGGCCTGGAGGAAGCTTTCGTACATCTTCTGGTAGGTTTCAGCAGTCACCTCAAGCTCTTCGAGCGTCGGCACAGCGCTCGTGCCGCCGCTGGCTTCGTGGCCGACGCTATAGTCGTGCCGCGACCGGAACTCCTGCGCTTTCGCCATGGCCTCGTTCATCTGGGTGCGCAACTGGCCAAGGCGCTGCTCGAGCCACGCGCCGCCTTCCTTCGCGGCGTCGGTCTTGGTTTCGATCTGTTCGCGCACGAAGGCATCGGCCGTGGCGTTCGCAATCCTGGCTGCGCCCTCGGGATCAAAAGAGGTGAAGGATATGTCTATCGCATAGGAAACGCCGACCCTGCGGATGTCGATGCCGTTGCGGAAAATAAACATGCTGCGCCGAGACTTTTGGTAATCGGTCAGCGTCGCAGGCGTTTCAGGCACGCCTAGGCCGAAATGCTCCCAAAGCGAGGTGAACCAGGCGCTTTTCCGGGGCCCGAAAGCGTCAAGCAGGATGGCTCCTATCCTCCTGAATCTCTCCCGAAAAGTCGGAGCCTGCGGACGGTTGAACTCGGGGTCATCGATGAGCTTCAGCTGGTCGATGACCATCGCAGCGATCTTTTCCGACTGCATGACTGCGATCTGGCTTTCCACTTGGGCGGTATCCAATGACAGATTTACTTCACCACCCTCCTGCAGGTGTTGCGGCAATTTCGGCTCGATCAGGATCTGCGCGCTGGCGGTGAAGGTTGGGTCGGTGGTCAAATTGTAGAAGCCGGCCACCAAGAGCGCCGCGGCAAGGCAGGCGATGATGGTGCCAACATAGCACCGCAGAAATCTGGTTATGTCGGAGAGGCCAATGAACTCCTGTTCGACGGAAGCCTGCTGGTCCGTTGTCGAGGGCCATTGATTGGGAAACATGCGGTTCATTCAACGCCTCCGGCAGGCGTGCGCGGAAACCCTGCGCGCACGCCGTCCCCATGCAGGTGGTCCTTGGCATTCGGCCACTGTTTTCATTGAAAGCCGAGGCCCCGCGATCCCAGACTGCCGCGGAAGACTACGCCTGCGCCCCGGAAGGTAAACGCCGCCAATTGGCGTATGCGGCTACGTCCTATGGGAGGGAAGAAGGCGCTGCAATTCTGCTTGAGTCCTGCGCACGAATGACAGCTGCCGCTGCAGCGAGACCTGCCGTGTGTGTTTCAACATCATATTATGTGTGAGCGTATCGATCCTGACGGAGATAACTTCGAGAGTTTCGCCGTTCTCGAGCGCCTGCACAGAAAACGCGGCGCAGTCCGCCATCGCGTTTTCCGACGGATAGAGTTGCGTCGCCTCCTTCTCGATTTCGACTTGCGTGGCCTGAAGAAGGCGAACCAGCCGGCCAAGGCGCCTTTCATCGACATATTCGCGCGACGGGGACCTCAATGCGGGAAGCGGCATTTTGCGGCCCAATCCTTAACGTGAGCGCCCGAATGGAACGCATGTGCCAGAATACAAAACGCTCTCGCCTCTACGAGACATCCTTTCGGCGGCCGATTGGCATCTCCTATTGGATGAGGGGAGCGTATCTGGGTGTCAGGACTGCCCGAATTCCTGACGAGGCCGGCGCCCCACAGCATGCTAAAACCCTCCCTCGTGAGCGATTTCGGAGCGGAAGGTGTCCTTTACAAACTCAATTGCATCACGACGCGGCGTCGGGCCGGCCGCCGCGCTGGATGGTAGTGGACGTGACTTGGGCAGCCATTTGATCGCTGCCTGGCGCCCAATCGCCGGGCTGTTCCTTGGCGGCCTGGTCCAGGAGTGTCGGCATGGCTTTTCGCAGTCTGCCTGCCTCACGCCGCTGCTGCCAGCTCCTCGCCGGGGCCACAGTGACAGCCTCGTCGGAGAAGCCTATGATCCGGCTCTGGTGCGCTGCTCCGTCCAAAGGGCGCCACGACATGGTTGATGCTCTCGACCTGCAGTTGCGCCAAGATCCAAAGGTCGAGCCAGTAGTTAGAGATTTCTGAGAAGGGAACTCGAATATGGCATTTGAGCTGGTGTGTTTTGTCATGAGCGGGGGCGTGGGCTCACGCCTCTGGCCGCTTTCGCGCGAAGACAATCCAAAGCAATTCCACGACCTTTCGGGCGACGGTTCAATGCTCGCAAAGACTGTCCGGCGGCTCAAGGCGCGGCCCGACAATCAGACCCCAATCTACCTGATCGCTTCCGAACGACATGCCGATCGTGTTATCTCTGACATTGCTTCGCTCGGCCTGAACGGCGGTAAACCGATCTTCGAGCCTGTCGGTCGCAATACCGCCGCAGCCGTCGCCATAGCCACCCTGCAGACAATCTCGGAACATGGCAGCGATGCACTTGTGCTCGTGGTTCCCTCCGATCATGAAATATCGACCGACGCGCAATTCTGGGAGACCGTCGAGTCGGGCGTTCATGCCGCCGAGTCAGGGAGCATCATCGTGTTCGGCATCAAGCCAACGCATGCGGAAACTGGATACGGCTACATCGAGGTTGCAGCAACTGACGACCGCGTGGCTGCAGTTTCGCGCTTCGTCGAAAAGCCCAACGCAGAGACAGCGCGCAACTACGTATCGTCAGGACGATTCTACTGGAATGCCGGCATTTTCCTGTTTCGTGCCGACACCATGCGCCGGGCATTTCTCGAGTTCCAGCCGGACATCTGGGAAACTGCAGAACGGGCCTACAAGACTGCACGAACGGACCTCTCGGGTATCTGTCTCCCCCAGGGTTTCTACTCGGCCGTCCCCTCCACCTCGATAGACTATGCCGTCATGGAGCATGCACGCGATATTGCCATGGTTACGGCTTCCTTCCGCTGGAACGACCTTGGGTCGTGGCAATCGCTGCTCGAAGCCAGCCCGACAGACGGCAATGGCAATGTCGTGATGGGCGACATCGTCGCCATGGACTGCGACAGCTCCTACCTTAGAAGCCAAGGAAGGCTGCTGACCGTCATCGGCATGAGGGGGGTTGCGGTAGTAGCGACACCGGACGCGGTGTTCGTCGCCCCTGTCAGCCACAGCCAGAACGTGAAGAAGGTCGTCGAGCAATTGGAAAAGAGCGGACGGCTTGAGACGAAGTACACGCCCTCGGGAGACCGGGTCATCATCAACGGTTCCTGGCGCAAGCGCGTCGAACATTGGCTCTTCAACGAAACCCTGCCGCTTTGGTCCACCGTAGGGGTCGATGATGTGAACGGCGGCTTTCACGAGGCGCTCGGTTTCGACACAAGGCCGCTGGGGAAGCCCAAGCGCATGCGCACCATGGCTCGCCAGATCTACGCCTTCGCGGTGGCCAAGGAACGCGGCTGGGCCGGACCAGCCGACGAGCTGATCGACCACGGCATCGACTTCATTGCCAAATATGGCCGTACCACCCGTGGCGGCTGGGTGCGCACCCTTAATGTCAATGGCAGCGTGGCTGACCCTGCGGAGGACGCATACGATCATTCCTGCGTACTCCTGGCACTTTGCCATGCTCATCGATGCGGCCATCGCGAGGCCTTGCGACTGGCACAAGAGACATTTCATTTCATCGACGCGCATCTCGAAGACGACCGTCTGAACGGCTTCCTGGAAACCTCGGGCTCGAACGGGATGCGGTTTTCGAACCCGCACATGCACATGCTGGAGGCTTTCCTTGCGTGGCATGACGTTAGTGGCGACCGCACCTATCTGCGCCGGGCGGCTCGCGTGGTAGATCTCTTCAGATGCCATTTCTTCGACCAGGAGAGCTGGACGGTGGGGGAAAATTTCGACGTCGACTGGCTACCTTTGCCTGGAGAAAAAGGCCTGTCGACCGAACCGGGCCACCATTTCGAATGGGCCTCGCTTCTCATCGATTTCGCTCAAAAAAGCGGACAAAAGGACTTGGCCAGTTATGCACGGAAGCTCTATTCGTCCGCGATCGCCAGCGGCTTGAATAGGGCTACGGGTCTGGCTTACGCGGCTGTGTCGCGGCAGGGAATGCCAATCGACCGGCTCTCCCGCAGTTGGCCGCAATGCGAGGCCATCAAGGCAGCCATAGCCTTGGACGGCATAGGCGGGCCTGATTTGAAACCAGAGATAGAGGCCCGTGTCGCCCGCCTCTTTCGATGGCATATCGATCCCGCCCCCCTTGGCTTGTGGATCGACAGAATTGACGAGCGCGGAAGATCACAGGCAACGGAGGTTCCCGCCAGCATTTTCTACCACTTGGTGACGGCCTTGATGCAGTATTTGGACAAGACCGAAGGGCAGATCGAATCTTTCCCGATGCCGGCTTTGGGCCTGGGCAAGAGCGTCGCCGCGCGGGCTCTGGGCTAAGCCTCACGGTCGGCCCCACACTATTCATCCGGCTGGGTACGGAAGAATTCGACGGCGTGGCAGGCCAGCGATGTACGCGCCCGTCCGATCAAAGGTGGCGAGACCCGTCGCGGACGGCAAGCGGTGACCCCGTGAGCTGGGAAGTGACCATGGTTTCTCTGATAAAAGACTTGTCGCCGTTCTCCGATGCGACGTCTCAGCGGCGACGGCGGTATCGTGGTGTCCCAAGGTGGAAGGGCAAGCTACGGCTAATTCGGTATGCCTGCCTCTGTGTCGTCGCTCCAAACCGGGATAGCATGCTTACAATATGTCTAAAGCGACGCACAGATTGAGCTTTTCCAATCCCGTTGCCGCCGCGGATCGCGATTAAATCGCTCAAGGCGAGGTGATGTGAGTCCAAACACCCTTCTTGTCCGGACAGTTGAGAAGCATACTATGGCAACAAAGAAATCGCGTACTAGGCCCAGCAGTGATCTCTTGAAATTACTGGCCACCAGGCCTCGAGCTGTTGCCCTTGCCGCGTTGCACGTAAGTGAATCGGTGCTGCTTGAACTTGAGGCATCGGAATTGTTGTCGGCAAGACAGATAAGAGGGTTGCTCAAGGACGCATCAAATACCTTGCGGAATGCCGCCGGCCAAGTGGACAATCGCAGCAGCTTCATCGCCGCCGAAATAGTCGATTCCATGCAAGA
Source organism: Mesorhizobium sp. B2-3-14 (assembly GCF_006442175.1). Classification (NCBI taxonomy): domain Bacteria; kingdom Pseudomonadati; phylum Pseudomonadota; class Alphaproteobacteria; order Hyphomicrobiales; family Phyllobacteriaceae; genus Mesorhizobium; species Mesorhizobium sp. B2-3-14. The sequence goes on from NZ_VFVP01000016.1 coordinate 53,108, forward strand.
AACTTTCACAAGAAATAAAAGCTAGCTGCGGGGTTGCGACGCACAACGCTTGCTTTCGCATGCTGGTAGCTGCGACGTCGCACAGGTACCCATCACGCCAAATTTAATGTACATTCGATCCGTTGGGGATAGAAAGGAAGACATCGGGCGGGATTATAGATGTTGTACGCTTCACAGTCTTTGGGCGGGAATGAAAAGCGGTCATCGTATATCAGGCTTGCCGACGAAGATTCGGCGCTCATGAAGACGCTGGGGTTCACACCGAAGCGTTATCCACCCGAGACGGTCATTTTCAGCCAGGGTGAGGACAATGATCGCGTATTCATAGTCGAGTCGGGCTGGGGTTGCCTGTCGCACGAACTTGCAGGGGGGCAGCGACAGATCCTTGATTTTGCCTTGAAAGGCGATCTCGTCCTGTCCCGGTCGAGCGGGGGTGGCGCGCTTGAAACGTTTGTTGCTCGAACCGAACTGAACGTCTTGGTAGCCTCGACCAAGACATTTACGCTCGCAGCCATGAAATCCCCCCATCTTTTCTCCCTGGTCGTCGCGGCTCTTGGGCACAAGGGGGCCGTCATCGCTGAACATCTCACCAATGTTGGTCGACGCAGTGCCCTGGCGCGGACCGCACATCTGTTCCTCGAATTGAGGACGCGCCTGGAACACATAGGCTTCGTCACCCGCGATAGCTATGAATGCCCTCTGACCCAGTACGATCTCGCGGACGCCCTCGGCCTCACTCCGATTCATGTCAACAGGATGCTGCGCGAACTGCGCGAGCGTAAATTTCTCGAATTCCGGCAAGGCCGTGTTCGCGTGCTCGATCTACGAGGCATGACGGAATATGCGGGTTTCGAATGCAGCTATATAAACAGTTGACATCTGTATGTAGGAGCAACTTGGCATCCAGATGCCTCCTGAGCGAGGGGCGCATTGCCGTCCGGCAGCAAGGGGCTGGCTCTGCACGGCCATTGGGCGCCGGCTGACCCTTCCCAGGGATTCCGCCGGGCCGGCTCCCCGCACCCTTGCGTGTTCGACCGCCCATCCTTCCGCGGCGCCGGCGCCTGGGTGATTTCCATCTCCCTTTAGCTGCTAGCCTGCAAACCCTCATCGTAGCCCTTTGAGGCAAACGTTGGGTGTCCGCCACCAAAGCATGGCGCAGCGCCGATGCCTCCGGCGCGCGGCACGCTCATCGCGGGGCTGTCAAATCCACATGCAAGCAGCTTTTGTTAGCGCGAGCTACATCCCTCATTGGACACGAGCTGGAATGGCCGGCGCGGTCTGGGATGTTGGGATGCGGGCCGCACCGGCCATCGCGGTCGGGGGGCCTCCCGCAAGGCTTGGTATATCTTATATTAGCTACAGCGCAATTAAGCCTATCGGACGACCACCACCATCGCCGGGACCGGGAGGGATCGAGTGCAAACCGAGCATTGCGGACTTGCTGTTCAGACCTGTTTGGAGAGCGGAACGCAGAGGCTGAAGGACGGCATGCTAGAGCAGCGTCGGGAATGCCGACTGCGGCGACTCGATACAGCACGATCCCTCCCCTCGCGGCAGCGAGCTGGAGCCGTCCGGAGCGGGAGGTCGGCAGGGCTCGTCGGCGGCCCTAGCCCTTTCGTCATGCGTTAGATGGTGCCGTCATACCGCCATATAGCGACGCTGGAGTAGAGAGAATGGGGATGGCGCAAGATTGCCGTCCCAGGGTCGGCGTCGTGCTCGACTTAGAGGAACTCGCAGGCAATGTGTCCCTACCATCTGAATGTTCTTATGGCCGCCAAGTCAGCATATATCCGGGCGCGATCGCCATTGTGCTTCTCGACGAGCGCCTGTGCTTCTTGCCTGCTGAGCTTTCCGAGCTTCATCAGAAACTCGAATTCGTGCTTCGGTACGGATGATATCAGGCGTTCGAGTTTGGCTCTTTTGGTCTCGTCTGCGGACATAGCGATGCTGAACTACTTTAGGGCTGCACTCAATGACGCTAAGCACAAGTGCCAAGGAAACGCCAAAGGCCAGGCCGAGCAATATGTTGTTTCTTGGTACATCAGGTTTCCTCGGATACCAATGCGCTTTATCTCAGACCCGGCGACTCAAGTCCCCCGATGCCGATGGCTCCAATCCGCCAAGCAGATCGTCTGTTCATCGTTCCGCACGACATTTCTGGTATCGCTAAACAATTTTACTGTCAGGCAGAATGTTCCCTCTAGTGCGGGTTCGAGACCCAGGTAACCGGATTCGCCCCCAGAAGCTGTTTTGCAGGCAAGGGAAAGAAACGCAACGACGACGTGCTTTGAGCGCGCGATCTGCTACCCTTTTCCATAGGCGACATTTGCGTCGCCTCCGTGACGATCAGGCCCGCCGATGCACGCTGGCTGGATCGTGTCCCGAACGTGGTGTAGCTGTCGGTCGCCGTGCTCTCCGGCATTGGCCGGGCTGGTCTGCGCCACGGCTGGAAAGAAAATGCCACCGCCAACCAGGCTGGCTGACGCCGCGCCTGTACGCAGTCGTGGGCCTGTCACCGAACAGCAGGGGCTTCAATCTGGGCCCCGCCAGCAGCGCTCATCAGTCGCTTCCTGGCCGAACCGTTTCAACATGCAGTGTGCCTGCAGGCGACGGTTGAAGCAGCTCCGCTTCGGTCTTGGTAAGGTAGATCCAGTGCGCCCAGTTATGCGGGCTCAACACGACGATCTGCCGGTCGTGATAGGGCCCAACGTCTGGTCCGGGACCGGTTGTCAGCATCGTGAAGGCCGCTGGCGCTCCGCCCTGCCCTTCCCGCCAGATGCCGGCGATCGCCATGAACGGCTCATCATTCATTGTGAAGCGATGTTTGGCCTTCGGATATTTCTTGCCCGTGAACTCGAAGAATGCCGAGGCCGGAATGAGGCAGCGGTTGCTATTGGCAAAGCTTCGGCCTTCGGAGCGGAAATTGAAAACCGGTCCGCCGCGCGGGCTCGATGGCGGGAAGCTAAAGTTCATAGGCACCAGTTCGATGCCATTGCCGGCGGCGCGCATCACCGGGCCGACATCGTTGATCTTGATGTCGTCGGCCTCGGGCAGATCGCCTTCGCTCTGCCCGGTAGGCATCCCGAGTTCGAGCCTCTGCATCATCTTGCAGTATTCAGCCCACAGAATGTGTTGCTCGTAGTCGTTGCACATAGTGTCTGATCCAGCTTGCGCGATGTAGGATACGACCTTACACCCCTCCGGCAAACCCCATGCCAGCTGGTATCCTGTCACTGAACTGTGGCGAAATGGCCCGCTACAGTTGACGCTATGATAGGCGTGACTCAGGGCCACCTGCTTTTACAGCAACATCTGTGGGGGCTGCCATGGCGTCAGTTCCCGGTTCGGGTCTCGCGGATCCTGGCATAATGGCGCGACGCCTTGGCGCGGTTGCCGCAGTCTCCCATGGAACACCAACGACGGTTTTGCGCCCGGCTCTCATCGATGAACAACCAGCCGCAGCCGCGATCGTCGGCACATTGCTTGACCCGTCCTGCCCGCGGGCCGGTCATGAGTTCAGCCGCGGAGATGGCGATCGGCGTGCAAAAATCGAGTTCATTTGGATGCGAGCCGTTCCAGCCGAATTTCCCGGCACGCCATTCCAGCAAAGCGGCTGGCCTGTGATGCAGAAAACGATTGAATGCCTGGACGTGGTCGGCAACGGGACTGACATTTCTGATCTGTGCCACCAGGAGTGCATAGATCGTCTCGCGCAGCGCTATGGCGCTTGCATATGCGGTTTGGGCCCCTTGAAAGTGCCCTCCCCTCCCCCGCGTGAGTTCAGCAGCATCGTTGGAAATGCGCACGCCGTTTTCATCAAGCCAATCCAGCAGTGCCGCGGACGTGGGAAGCCGCTCCTCAGTGGCTTGCCGCAGGCGCCAGGCGACCGTGTTGACAAAGCGGATCGCTAGATCCTCCTTTGCGACATCGGTCGGCTGCCGCTTTTTCAGGTTGTGCGGGGAACCCAAGCGCGATCTCCGAATTCTAACCTCATAAGAGGTTTTACGCCTATGAAGCTCCCCAGCGCAAGTTTTCTCCTGATAGCTGCCTTCGGCGCCATCTACTTCATCTGGGGCTCGACTTACCTGGCCTTGACGCTGGCCCTGCAATCACTGCCGCCATTCCTGCTGATGGCGGCGCGCTGCCTGGTCGGTGGTCTGATCCTTTTCATCATTGCCGCAGCATCCGGTGCGAAGCCTCCGTCAAGGAGGTCCCTGCTATACGGCGTCATATGCGGATTACTTTTCTTCGTCGGATGCCACGGCATCCTTGCCAACGTTCAGCAGCGTGTTCCAACAGGCCTGGCCGCAATCATGCTGGCGACCATTCCTTTGTGGATTGCGGCGCTTCAGACAGGCCTCCGACGTCCCGATCGGCCAAGCCCCTTGTCACTGACCTTTCTCGTCCCCGGTGTCGTTGGCGTTGCGCTGATAGCCTGGGAAGAAGGCGGTGGCGGAATCGGGGCGGTGCACTTCATCGACATTTTCTTGCTGCTTGGCGCGTCCCTGTCCTGGAGCGTCGGAACGGTGGTATCCGAACAGTCCCCAACGTCCAGCAGCCCATTGGTGATGTCTATCATCGAATTGTGGGCTGGCGCCGCTGCCTTGGCGGTTGTCGGTGCCGCCAAGGGTGAAGTGAGCCTTTTTCACCCCTCCTCGATCACGGCGTTGTCGGTCGCTGGGTGGGCATACCTCACCGTTGCCGGAACGGTGATCGCCTTTGCCGCCTACATCTGGCTGCTCCGCAAAGTCACGCCGACCTTCGTAGCGACCTATACCTTCGTCAACCCCATCATCGCTGTGTTGCTCGGCTGGGCCTTTCTTGCGGAGGTTCCGTCGATATGGATGGCGAGTGGCGCGCTCCTCGTGATCCTTTCCGTGAGCGGCCTGCTTTTCACCAGCTCCGCTCGAGGTTCCAGGAGACCAAACAATGCCCGGACCGAATTTGCCGTCGACTAGCGGCACGTTCCGATTGAGGCTCGGCATCGCAGCGGCAGTGTCTTGCAATGTTGCCTGCTCGGAGCCGAGAACGCGAACGCGGGCCAGAGGCCGTGGACGAAGCCAATGACTCGAGCAGCAACAGCTTGTCCTGGGTATCGCAGATGACAGGGTTGAGGAGGCACAAGGAAGCTATCACCAGGACCTATATCGTCTACGAGCCGGTAATCGCATTTGGTCACTACAACGCAATTTAACCTGCGCGATGCGCTGGCTTATGACACGGCGGGGCTGGCGCTCATGACCGTCTCAGCAGCCGTCGCCCTGGCAGCAGCCGCTTGTCGCCAGCGGCGCGCCTGGCATAGAATGGCCGTCCGGCACGCGTTCGCGCTGCGTTATGCCAGGCGCTTGGGCCAGTCAGCCGTGAACTTGCAGGGCTGCTGCTGATCAACACGCCTGGCCGCCAGGTCATGGGTGCGGCTGACTGACACCAGGGCCCCGGCCCCATGCACAGATATCTCGCCCCCGGGGTCGAATGACTCCCGTTTTCCCGCCGCTGCAGCGACAGTGGTGGCAACTTTACTGTTTGTACTTTACTGCAGTAAATTTCCGCAAAAACCTAAATCGAAACAGTGTGGTAGCTCACGCCAGCAGACGTTTCTACCGGCGTGTCGACCGCTCGGGCCGTTAACCTCCTGTTAACCCAAAAGCTCTTGCTCGGGATGGCGAATCGGAGCTTAATGGCGGTTGTTGGTCTGTTTCCCAGCAAAAAGCGCCAATTCAGGTCTCCGGAAGTATGAACATCGCGATGCGGCTGCCCAGCTTTGAGTTCGACGACAAGATCCTCGAGCACGGGGCGGAGATATCGCGTCGGCTCAATCAGCTGCGCATGGAGAAGTTTCCTCCGAACGCCACGAAGACCCTGCGCACCTTCTCCATGGCCGAGGTAGCGCACTATCTTGGTGTGTCGCAAAACAATCTGAAGCGGCTCCATCTCGAAGGCAAGGGGCCCCTGCCCGAACAAGCGCAGTCGGGTCGACGCTCTTATACGGCGGACCAGATGCTGGAGCTTCGCCATTTCCTCGACCAGCATGGCAGAACGGAGGTCAAGAAATACGTCCCGCACCGCAAGCCCGGAGATAAGCTGCAGGTCATCGCGGTGGTCAATTTCAAAGGAGGAAGCGGCAAGACCACGACCGCGGCTCACCTCGCCCAGCACCTGGCACTTACCGGCCATCGCGTGCTTGCCATCGATCTCGATCCGCAAGCGTCTTTGTCGGCACTTCACGGCTTCCAGCCGGAACTCGACCGGAACCTCTCGCTCTATGAGGCGATCCGCTATGATGCGGAGCGTAGGTCCATAGCCGACGTCATCGTCCCGACGAATTTCCCCGGCCTCGACATTGTTCCTGCAAATCTCGAACTTCAGGAATATGAGTACGATACGCCGTTGGCAATGCAGGACAAATCATCCAATGCCGGCCGCCAGTTCTTCTTGCGCATAGCCAGGGCCTTGAGTGACGTCGACGATCGCTATGACGTCGTCGTCGTCGACTGTCCCCCACAGCTCGGCTATCTCACCTTGACCGCCATGTCGGCCGCGACGTCGGTGCTGATTACGGTTCACCCCCAAATGCTCGATCTCATGTCCATGAGCCAGTTTCTGCTGATGCTCGGCGGCATCCTAAAAACCATCAAGGGAGCCGGAGCCGAGATCCAGCTCGACTGGTTCCGTTATCTGATCACCCGTTACGAGCCCACCGACATCCCGCAGGCCCAGATGGTGGGCTTTATGCAATCGATGCTGGCCGGCCAGATCCTGGAACATCCGATGCTGAAGTCGACCGCCATATCGGACGCCGGGCTTACCAAGCAGACACTCTACGAAGTCGAGAAATCATCGTTCACGCGCACGACCTACGATCGGGCGATGGAATCGCTCGACGCGGTCAATTCCGAGATCGTCTCGCTCGTCCATCGCGCGTGGGGGAGGGCGTGATGGCGATGAATTTTACTGCAGTAAAAACGCAGATTTTTGTCCACAAAATCAGACTGGTAGCTGATTTGAGGAGGGGCTGAATGGCGCGCAAGGACATTTTCGATAGCGTGATGGGGTCCGCTGCGGTGGAGCAGACCAGGGATGTGTCGAGCTACGCTGTTCGCGGCGCATCGCGATCCATCATGCAGTCCTTTGAAGAGCTGTCGAAAAGCTCGGTTGTCGATCTCGACCCAGAGCTGGTGGACACCTCGTTTGTGTCGGACCGGATTGGCGAGGATGAGCAGGAATTCTCCGAGTTGGTGCGGGCGATCCAGGAGCGCGGACAGGATTCGCCCATTCTGGTCAGGCCGCATCCGGCTTCCCCCGGGCGCTACCAGACCGTGTTCGGGCATCGGCGCGTCAGGGTCGCACGTGCGTTGGGGCGCCCAGTGCGAGCCGTTGTCAAGCAAATGGACGATCGCGATCACGTCGTCGCCCAGGGCCAGGAGAATGCGGCTCGCGCCAACCTGTCCTTTGTCGAGCGGACGCTGTTTGCCGAGCGCCTGCTCAAGCAGGGCTATTCGGCCGATATCGTTAAATCGGCCTTGACGCTCGACGATACGACCTTCTCGAAGATGCGGTCCGTGTCGAGCAACGTCTCCGAATCCGTCATCATGGCCATCGGGGCGGCCAAGGGGATCGGCCGTGACCGCTGGTGGCAGTTGGCTAAGCTCATGGAGCATCCGGCCAATGCCGCCAGGGCGCAGGCGCATGTCCAGTCCGCCCAGTTCCAGCAAGCCGGCAGCGATGCGCGGTTCCAGGCCCTTTATGAACTGCTGGCGGCAACCGTCCACGGTGCGAAATCGACGCCGACGAGGGCCGTGGAAAGGGCCTGGGCGACAAAAGACAATTCCGTAAAGGCAAGGATCACCGATACCGGGAAGGTTTTCACCCTGGCTTTTAAATCCAGGGAGGCCTCGGCGTTCGGTGCTTTCATTGCCGGCAGGCTCGAGGATCTGTTCGAGGCGTTCCGAGAGACGGAATCCAGGAAGACAACAGGAGACTGAACCGCAAAAGAAAAAGGCCCCCGAACGTCACCGTCACGGAAGCCCTTCTCAGGTCTGTAGCAAGCCGAGAATCGCAAATCCGCGAATCACTGTCAAGTGCTATTAGGCGTCGTCTGGCGAGCAGATTTCTTTTGTCTGACTAGAGGCAAAGGGAAAATGGTTACGCATATCTCAACGACGCCCTTTGGGCGGCGGTCAATGACGCTTGCCCAGATGGCAAGCCAGGCAGGTGCAAAGGCGATCGACCGAACGACTGTGGTGCCTAAATGGCAGGCGTTTCGAGACATCACAGAGGCCAGGGACGCCATAGGCGCGACCGATCGTTCGCTGGCGATCCTCAATGCGCTGCTGTCGTTTCACCGCGAGGATGATCTTTCCGGGGAGGGGGGCCTGGTCGTGTTTCCCTCCAACGAGCAGCTGATCCGGCGTGCCAACGGCATGTCGCCGGCGACGCTTAGGCGCCACCTGTCCGTCCTTGTGACGTGTGGCTTGGTGATCCGTCGTGACAGCCCGAATGGCAAACGCTTTGCTCGCAAGGGGGAGGGCGGGCAGATCGAGCAGGCCTATGGCTTCGACCTTGCGCCAATCGTGGCTCGTGCCGAGGAATTCAAGCAGTTGGCGGCCGCCGTGCAAGCCGAGCGGAAGGCCTACAGGCTGGTCAAGGAGCGTCTCACCATCTGCCGGCGCGACATCGTCAAGATGATCGATGCAGGGCTCAATGAACAGGTTCCGTGTGATTGGCGCCGGTTTCAGAAGCGGTATGAGGCGGCGGTCGCTCGATTGCCGCGGACAGCCTCACGCCAGTTGCTGGAGTCGGTTGCCGACGAGTTGGAGGACATCTGGGCCGAAGTGCATCAGCTGCTGGAAACATTCGTTAAATCACAAAATATGAACGCCAATGAGTCCCATTTCGAGCGCCACATACAGAATTCAAACCCAGACTCTCATTCTAACGATGAAACTGAAGAACGCCAGGAAAACGAGAAAGAAGCGAGCGGCAGCGCCGGGCACGATAACAATGTGCACAGCCTGCCCAAAAGGGAGTTGCCCCTGGGAATGGTGCTGGACGCCTGCCCGGAAATCCTGAACATGGGCCGCGGCGCCCAGATCCGAACCTGGCGCGACTTTGTTGCGGCGGCCGAACTGGCCCGGCCCCATATGGGGGTCAGCCCCAGCGCATGGCAGGAGGCGGTCCAGGTGATGGGGCCTGAAAACGCGGCTATCACGATAGCTGCGATGCTGCAGCGAACCGACCAGATCAACAGTCGGGGCGGCTATCTCAGGAACCTGACGGAGCGGGCTCGCAACGGCCAGTTTTCGGTGTGGCCGATGGTCATGGCGCTGCTGCGTGCAAGGCTTGATGCAAAGACCAGCCAGAACGCCGGCAAGCCGCTCTGGAAGGACAGCGCGCATCAGGATGGGCCGGCCAGCGGCCCAAGATCCGCTGAGATCAGCGAGGCACTGCGGCTCAGCATGAAACGGAAAGGCTGGGATTGATTGGGGAGGGACGGGCCTGGTCGTTGATCAATCCCGCTCAAGGCCAAGCTGTTTAGCCGGTGTACTGGGTCACGTGCTGTCACGTCGTAAGTCGAGGCAGGGGAATGCTCTTGATCAGCCGCGAGCGGGCCATCCAACAGCCTCGTCGGTGGTCGCCTCGGTTGCGAGACTTGATGCTAACGGTAAAGTGCCTTATGTTTTGCCTAGTATTTGTGACGTCTGATATGACAGGATGTAAGCTGTGGGCCACGCACTCAGAAAAATCGCCCCGAACGCACCGTTGGTTTTGCTTTATATGGATCCGGCCGGGAACATTGCTGTCGACCAGGTGGCGGATGGCTTTGGAATGTCCAAGGGCCAATTGGCCGAGACGGCCGGCCTTGCTCGCGAGACCCTTTATCGATTGGAGCGCAGCCGCGCCGCCAAAACACAGGGGCGACTTCGTGAGATGCTTGAGATCATCAGCCGCGTGGCGGATTGGGCGGGGGGAAAGGACCAGGCGATGGCGTGGTATCGAGCCCAGCCGCTTGCGGCATTCGGAGGGCGCACCGCCGAAGCGCTCGTGAAAGAGGGCAAGGCTGGTGCCGTTCGTGACTATCTCGATCACATGGCGCTTGGCGGCTTTGCTTGAGGTTCGTTGGATCCTGCTACAGGGCACATGATCCGCGTTGGGCTTTCAAACCGACTTCCGGTGAGGGAGCCGCGATCAGGGGTGCGCGCTTTAATCCCAAAGGTGTGCCCGCACTCTACCTGGCCCTGACCATCATGACGGCCGTCAAGGAAGCCAATCAGGGCTTCGCGCATCGGATCGATCCGTGCGTGCTGTGTTCCTACGAGGTTGATTGCGAGGCCATTGTGGACCTGACAACGGGGAAGGGGAGGGGAGAAGCGTCCGTCACGCTCGACGAGGTGTCGTGCGCCTGGGCGACGGCGCTCAGCAACGGGGAACGCCCGGCTTCATGGGATGTCCATGACCGCCTGCGTTCTCGAGGCATTGCCGGCATTCTGGTGCCAAGCTTTGCGCCGGGCGCCGAGGCAGAAGATTGCAATCTCGTGCTTTGGGATTGGGGGCCAGATCTGCCGCACAAGGTGACGGTATTCGATCCGAGCGGACGGTTGCCGAAAGACCAGCTATCCTGGCTATGACGGCCCTTTAACGAGTTTGGCGGCTTGCGGCGCCAACTCAAACCAGATCGTCATCTGGTCTTTCTGGACATCTGGTTCGGGGCAGGGGAGGGCGCTTTTCCTGCTACAACCCGCTCGCTTTGGTGAGATTGACGCGGAACCGATCGCGACGGCGCTGGTATTTGCGGGTCATTTCAGCCGAGGTGTGGCCGAGCTGCTTTTGCACATGGCGCTCGTCGACCTCGGCTGAGGAGGCCAGACCGGCTCGCAGCGAATGTCCCGAAAACCTTTGGCCGCGTTCGCCTTCCGGCAGATCACCCCGCACGCCGGCAGCAAGTGCCGCGCGCTTGACCAGCCGTGCCACCTCCTGGTCGTTGAGCCGCTCGGCGCCGACCGCCTTGCCTTGGGCGGTGACACGGCGAAACAGCGGCCCATAGCCTATTCGTGCCAGTCTCAGCCACGCCTCCAGGGCCACGATAGGGCAGGTGGCGTCCGCCGAACCGCGGCCAATCTCAACTTCGCGCCAACCGGTCTTGCCGCGCAGCGTGACCAGGACGCCTTTGCCAGGGAAGAATTCGATCCAGCCACGACCGTCTTCGGTCTGGTCACGGGCCACGTCGAGCCCGACGATCTCCGAGCGGCGAAGTCCGCCCGCAAAGCCAAGCAGCAGCATGGCGCGGTCGCGCAAGCCGCGCAGCGTGCCTCGATCGAGCGTCTCCAGCATGGCAATGAGATCTTCGGGGAGAATGGCCTCCTTCTGCACAGGTGGCTTGGCGTGGCTGTTGCGAATGCCGGCCAGCACAGTGGCGATATGCCGGTCTTTTCTGTCCAGCGGCTGACCGCGCTGGGCATAATTCCAGGTCAACGAGGACAGACGCCGTTCAATCGTCGCAACGGTTTTTTTATCCCCTCCAGACCCAGAAGCCAGCGCCGTGATGTAGAGCCCGACCATCTGCGGATCCGGCGGCATCGGGTCAAAATATTGCCGGCGGCACCAGGCGCCAAAGTGCTTCCAGTCTGCAGCGTAGGCGCGGCGAGTGTTGGCCGAGCTCGCCGCATCGACATAGTCACGGGCGCGCCCAGCAAGCGCCTCGAGATGCGCCGGCAGGCGCGGATTGGCGACGTCCGGAAGAGGGGAGGGAGCTTCGGCCGGCGGTTCTTCCGGCGTTGTCCCCATCGCCAGGACGACGTCGATGATGTCGGGCAAGTCGTCAGCGATCGCGTCCTGCGGCTCGACCGACAGCCGCGCGCCCGCATCGTCGTGCGCAGCCGTGCTGTGGGACGGTCCGGAGCTCTCCTGAGAGTGCTTTTTCGGCTTTTGCTCGATGAAAACAGCCATTTCTCCCTTAGAGAGCAAGACGAACGATAAGGCAACATTATCATTCGTTTTATTGCACTGACAGGCTGTGCGTTTTGGCGCAAAAATCATGGCAAAAAGCGCACCGGCGCTTTACCCTCCAAATCATGATTCGCCTCGATCCCGCGACCGCCAGCTCCTCTGCGCCGCCCTCCATTCCGGCCTGGGCGCTCGCGTCGGGCGGCGCGCTCGGCGACGTCGACGCCGCCTTCCGGGCCGGCGCCGCCCTGGGTGCGCTCGACAGCCTCGCCCGCGCGCAGCCCGCCTGGGCCGGCGCCTGGCGCCAGCGGCTGGCGCTCAACTGCGCCGCCGCCAGCATGCGGCTGGCCGGCCGCGCCGAGGACGAAGCCGCGTTGCGCGATGCCTGGTACCTGCGCTCGGCCGGTGCCGATCCCGGTCCCGCCGGCGCGATCTTCGCCGCCTGGCGGCGGTTGTCCGTCCAGCCGCCTGTCGCCGACTCCGATCGGCTCGAAAAGATCGTCGACCAGCTTGGACTCCATTGGGACGGCGCCTCTCTCGCTGACCTCTGCACGGCGATCGGCGAAGCAGCGAGGTCGCCGCGGCCGGCCCCGTTCGCTGCCGCGGCGATCGCCGCCCGTGTCGTTGCCATGCGGCCCGATGCCGAGCTTTTGGCTTGGTGGCTCGCCGACCTGGTGCTGGCGCAGAGCCTGCATTGGCCGCGGCCACTGCCGCTGTTGATGGCGCAGGTTTTTGGGCCGGCATTTCGGTCCGCGGACGCGCGCGGCAAAAGAATCCGGCCGGGAGAAGAGGGGTTTGAAGCAGCGATCTGTGTGGCGCTGGCGCAGGCGGCAGCCGATGCCTGCCGGCTGGCCGCCGAGCTGTCCCGCCGCGCCGACAAACTCCTGGTGGTGGCGCCAAAGCTGCGCGCGAAAGGCGCCGGCGACGTGATTTTTTTGCTGCTCAACGAGGACGCCGTTTCCGGATCGCTGACAACCAAAACCCTGTCGCGTTTTGCGGCGCGACGCCTGTTCGACCGGCTGCAGCAATTGGATGCCGTGCGCGAGCTGTCGGGCCGCCAAACCTTTCGGCTGTTTGGACTCTAGCGATGAGCGAAGCCTCTGCCCGCCGCAAAACAAGCGATCAGCCGGCGCTGCTGGACACCGAGCTCGACCACCTGCCGCCAGAACTGCGCTGGCGCGAATGGATGGGCCGCGTCGAAGCGGTGATCTTTGCCGCCAGCGAACCGGTGACACGTAGTGTCCTCGCGCGGGTGGTGGGAAGAAACTGCAATCTCGAGCTGATCATCGACGACATCCGCGCCGAGCTCGCCGGCCGCCCCTACGAGCTGGTGTCGGTCGCCGGCGGCTGGCAGCATCGGACCAAGAAAGCCTTTGGCGACGTCATCCGCTCCGCCTTTGGCACGGCCGCCGGGGAGGGGACAAAAGAGCTGTCGCAGGCGGAGGCGCTTGTTTTGATGTGCATTGCCTATTTCCAGCCGATCACGCGTGGCGAGCTGTCGAGCTTCTTCGGCAAGGAGGTGTCGCGCGATCTGATCGGCGTGTTGCGCGCGCAGGAGCTGATCGCCTCGGGGCCGCGCAGCCCCACTCAAGGCGCGCCCTACACCTATGTGACGACGAAAACCTTTCTGTCGCAGTTCGGGCTCGACACGCTGCGCCAGCTGCCGGATTTCGAGGCGCTCGAGGATGCCGGGCTGCTGTCGAAGGAAAAGCTACTGGCCGGGATCATCCCGCTCGCAGCAGAAACGGCCTCACTCGATGACGACGATATGGTGTGAGCCATCTCGTGTCGCTGCTTGCCGCCACGAGTCCCCTGTCGACTGATTGCGCACGTGTGATGCAGAGCGGGCGAGGGAAGTTGTATCTCGGGTGGGCGGACATCCTCCTCAGGCCAATCCGGCCGTGCCAAACAGAACGATGTCATGAGCTTCGCGCAGCACCAGGCTACGATGCTGTGGTGCCCTAAGATCCAAATTGACGACGGTCGGGCGAACGCCATCAGCGACCATCCGGATCGTTTGCGAAATCAGGACGGCAGCAGCAATCATACCGACAAAGGGAGCGCCCACCGCCACTTGTCCCAACCGCGTCAGGCCGCATTCGTCGAGATCGCCGCGATCATGAAGATCCTTATAAGCAGGCGGGCGCCCAGCCAGGGCAACGGGCGCATTTCCTTGATGCCCCGCTTCGTCCATCTCCGGGTCGTCGGCCCAGATATCGAGCGCCTTGTTTGGTGCCGGGAAGCTATGGGTTCTGATCAGGCGGAAATCCTCCACGCCGCTACCGAGGCCGGCCTCGAAGACCGTCGCAAAGCCCGCGCCTTCGAGGATGGCCCGCGCCTGGGGGTTATCCACTCCGCAAAGCGCCAGCAGGGGTTCGTCGTGGCCAACACGCAGGTCGGAAGCGAACCTCCGCTCGACGAGCCTGGACTGGAAGCCGCGGGCCTCAACCCAGTCAGCGCAGACGCGGGTCTTCAGCCGCCCAGCGTCTGTAGCGAAAGTGAGAACGGACGTACTCTCGGTCGACGGCCCGGCCCGGTCGACGTCCTGAAGGAAGATGCGGACATTTGACGGATCGGCAAAAGGAAGGAGGCCGATCGTCCATAGAAAAGCCTGGCCGAGATGGCCAAGCCCAATCACCCAGAAATCCGATGGGAACTGTGCCACGGCGGGTCCATCAGACGTCGGCGATCTCCAATCGGCGGACCCTTTGAGGTCCCACAGCGACATCCCAATTGGTCGGTGTCCCGCCATCGGCTCGCCATCGAAATGGGCGAAGACTTCCGACACGGCTAGCGCTCCAGCAAGCACGCCAGAGGGAGTAAACTCGGCACAGTCGGCGAGGGCAGGGGCGCCGAAGGGCACTAGGCCGGCTCGCCAGCCTTCGAATGTTGTTCTGATAGCAAAACCCGCGCGATCGACCGCCGGCGGAGCTCCGATGCTGACAAGCGGAACGCCTTGCGGGATGTTCTCGACGACGATGCCCTGAAGGTGTCCTACTGCGTCAGCCAGGGTCGCACCGGCAACGACCGGCACAGTCAAACGCGCGTCTGGGGCGCCCGACACCGTAACGCCGCCAAGAAAGGTGCGGCGAGCGCAATTGAGAGCGGTGAGCAGCGCCGCCTGATGGGTCGGGCTCGAGGCTGCGCTCTCGCCGATGAAAAGATGCATCCGGAAAGAATGCAACTGCTGCTGGGCTTCCTCCGCGGTAGCGGCCGTGCCGCGATCCATGAAGAGCTTGGCGGACCTGTTCAGGGTATCAATGATATCTTCAGCCATAGATTATTCCTTCTATGCGCAGTGTGGGCCGCAGAAGCGACCGTTTGAGTGCGGTCCAGCGAAAACGGCCCAGGTAGCGGTAGAGCCCGATCTCCTCGAAGCTGATCGGCTCGGCGGCAAAGCGAGGCAGGATCATTGCGATGTGACCCGGCTCGGCGATCATTGGATGCAGCCGATCAGATTCGCTTTGCCCGGCACTGCCGGGATGGGTGTGAACATCGGCCACGACAACTTCGCCACGTTCACGGCAGATGTTCCACAAATCCGCCATCGAGCCGCCGTCGATCTCGATGATGCCGGTATCGAACGCGTGAGGATCGATCTCGTCGTAGAACACGATAGAGCTGACCCTACGGTGCGCTGCAGTCGGCCCGAGCAGGAAGGCGCCGCTTTCACGGCGATTGCCGCCTCGCACGCGCAGCCCCTCAAGCAGCTCGACCCAGAGGCCAGCCGAGATGGAAAGATCAGGCGGCCGGCCGAACAGGCGCGAAATAAGCAAACGAAGCCAAAAGGTCATGGATGATCTCCAGATAATGAACAATTCCGCGGGCGGGCTTCCAGAGCAGTTCGGGGTGTTCCACGATCCACTGCTCGTGGCCGGGCAACGCCATCCGGTCACATGGCAAATAGAGGGCTGCGGCGTTCCAGTTGGGATTGAAGGCCGCCGCCACCCGGCCCGCTCCCTTGGGCCAATATCCTGCGGCAAGCGGCGCGCCGGTCTCTATGTCGCAAGGCCTGGCGTTCGGCAGCTGCACTGGATAACCGTCCAGAAGAAAACGGAACCCCCATTCGGTGCCATCGCGCGCTCTGATAGCGAAGTCGGCGGTCGGCCACGCTACGCGCAGCAGGCGCCATTGTTGTTTGATCGTGCCGAGTTGGAAATCAGGGCGCTTCAGGTGTTCCCGGAACGCCCTTTCCTCGGCCGTCGCCAAAGCTTCCATCAGCCCTGCACCAACTTCTTGCGGACCAGGTCGAACACCACGGTGCAGCTTTCGCCGGTGAAGCTGCCCAGATGCGCATTCTGGGGCGGCTGGACGCGGCTGCCATGGATCTGGAGGACGTGTTCCTCGGCCTCCTCCTTGCCAAGGCCCGCCTTTTCCACGGCCCAGCGGGTTACCTTTGCGATCGTCGCCGAGGGCGCAAACTTGTGCTTGAAGGCTTCCGTCTTGTAGTGGACGGTGACGTCGACTTTGCGGCAACGGTGTGCATGGAACACCGGGTGATCATGCCCATGGAGCGGGTGGTGGTGTTCCAGGGGCTCGTCGTCGTCCTCCTTGAAAATCAGGAGCTCGGCGACATCGATACCGCGCTCCTTCACCACGGCAAGGAGATCTCCGACGACGGCAGCCCCTTCCAGTTCGAGGCGATCGAGAGGCTCGGCTCCGGCCGCGAAAAAGATTACAGTTTTCATCTATCAGTTTCCTCTATTCCGGCACGGCAACAGGCCGCCCTTGAACATTGGATCGGCTGAGTTCAACGAAAGCGGAAAGGCAGCTGCCAAGATTTTTTAGAGGATTGGTTTCGCCGCTGGTGCTTCGGCCGCCAAAACGGTGCTGCCGAAGAAAGGGTCCCGGTCAGGCTTCGGCGTTCGGGGCGGCGCAAATGAAGAGGTAAGGACAGCGCGGGCAGCGGAAATCGTCCTTCCTTGGCTCATAGAGCCCGTTCCGGATATCTGCGATCGCCGCCTCGCAGTCGCCCAGACGCTTGTCGAACTTCGCCTTTGTCTGGCCCATCTCAAGGACTGAGCCCAGGAGCAGGTAATGGTTCTCGACACGCGTTTGGGGGCCGAGCGTCTCTTCGACGGCTTTGAGAAGAAGGGTCGCTGACAGCCGATCCGCATCGCCGGCCGATTGCCGCCCCGAACGGATTGTCTTGACAACGTGGTTGTCGCCGTCGCGAACGATACGGTCTACCTCCAGGCCTACGGTCTCGCCACCAATGGACGTGGAGAGGCGGCCATTGGTGGCGGCCGCTCCAGCAGCCGAAGCGTGCAACCGATCGAGCATTGACATAGTCAGCTTGCGATATGCAGCGCCAAACATGTGCTCTTCGAGCTCGCATTCATGCCACGCCTGGTCAAAAATTGCGGCGGCTTCGGCGCGATCATATTCGACGCCTTCGCCGAGTTGGCGAACGAAGGCGATCACCTTTTGCACGCAGCTATGTGCGGCAAGATATGCGCCTGCCTTGGATCGCTGTGACAGGCCTAGGACGCGCGCGTAGAAGAAGCGGCGCGGACATTGCGAGTAGCGCTCCACATCATCTGCTGTCAGCTCATCAGGGGCAGCCGGAAGGCGAATAGGGGGGTAGCTCGGCGGGGGCAATTTGCGGATCACGCCGGCGATAGAATGACCCGGGCCGACGGGAACACGCTCGAGAAATTTTGATGGATTGGCCTTCCGGCCGTTTCGCGTGGTGGGCCGATAGAGTCTGAGGTGCCTCTTTGCCCTCGACATAGCAACAAAGAGGATGCACTCCTCCTCCGCCTCGTGAGCGTGCTCCTCCTCGGAGCCAAGCATTCCGACCGGCGCGGGGCAGGCCGGCGGTCGGTTTGGTGCGGGAACCGCTCCAGCGTAAAGCCCCGGCAGGTGGACTGCCTCGAACTCCAGGCCCTTGGATGCGTGAACGGTCATAAGGCGCACCCCGTCCAGCCCGCTCAGTTCGGGCGGAAGCTGTCTGAGGTCGCGCTCGTCGGCAAGCATGATCATGTGGCGGATGCGATCAAGGGCGCGGCGGATCGGTGTTCCCTTACCGTGGAGGGGCATGGCGCGCAACGCATCGAGGAGTTGGCGCACAGCGACCCGACGCAAGTCATCGGACGGCGACTGACCCGACAGAACCGTCCTTACATAGTCGCTTGTGTCAAAGAGAAACCGGCTAAGCGCCAGCCAGGGTGTCGTGCCTTGGGTAGTCCCTTGCAGGTGACGGGCTAACACCATCAGTCCGGCAAGCCCGACCGGTGAAATTTCCCTAAAGCTCTCGATTTTTCTGAGAAGATCGAAAACCCGTTGCTCGGTAGTGCGTGCGGCCCCGACGACCTTCAGCACGTCCTCTAGGGGAATGCGATATTCGGGAAGACCAGCGATTCGCACCAGGCCCGTGCCTGCGCTGTCGGAAATGATCGAAAGTAGGGAAAGCAGATCGCGAACCTCTGCGCGCTCAAAAAGCGGTCCGAGATAAAGAACGGGTACTCCCCGTGCCTCGAGCTCCTCGGCAACAGTGGCAAGCGAGCCGTTGCTTCTGGCAAGAACAGTCTGGGAGCGAAGCGAAACGCCTCTTGCCTCGAGCTCGCGGATTGACCCGGCAAGGACGTCCATCTCGGTCTGGGTGTCGGCGCATGGAAAAATGGACGGGCTCTCACCGATCGAACCGATTGCGGCATGCAGCGTGTTGGTGCCTGCGAAGGCGCTGACTTTCATGGTGGCGCCAAAGGCCGTGTAGGCCTCGACAATCTCTTCGCTTGAGCGATAGTTCTCTTCCAGGCCGTCCCTTGTTCCCGCGGAGTAGTCGGCTTCAAACCTGGCTATGTTTGCCGCAGATGCGCCACGGAACCGGTAGATGGACTGACGGGCGTCGCCTACGACCCACAGATTGCTGCCTTCGGCAACGATTTCCTTGACAAGCATCGCGCTGGCGCGGTTCACGTCCTGGTATTCATCTATATGGACGTGGGTGAAGCGCTTGCGCATTCCCTCCCGAAAATCCTGGTCCGAGCGCATCAACAGTGTCGGTCGCATGATCAGATCGCCATAGTCGACCGCCTGGTCCTTGATGAGCTGGTTCTGATAGTGCTCGTAGACCAGCGCGACTTCGCGCGCCTTTTCGGCAGCCATCACGTCGTCATCCGACTGTGCCCTCGCGCGAATCTGTTCGGCAGCCCGCGCGTAGTCTTTCCAGCTCCACAATTCGTCCTTGGCGCGTGCGATCGCTCGCAATATGTCGCGAAGCACCAGCGCCGGCTCGAAGAGATTGAGGTAGTGCTTCAGATCAAGCGCTGGCAGGACCTCCTCAAGCATTGCCACGCCTTCACTGGCGTCGACGATCTTTGGATCGTCCGAGACACCGAAGAGCGCATGGTGCTTGCGGATGGTGTCCAATCCGAAAGCATGAAATGTTCCGGTCCAGACATTGACGGCACTTGAGCCCGCTACGCGCTGGACCCGCTCGGCCAGTTCCAGTGCGGCTCTGTTCGAGAACGTGAGAGCCAGGATCTTCTCTGGCGGGACCTTGTCCTTAATCAGGGAGACGATCCTGGCGGTGAGGGTCTTGGTCTTTCCGGTTCCCGGCCCGGCCCCAAGCAGGAATGGCGATCCGCGATGATCGACCGCGCGTGCCTGTGACTCATTGCAATTGTCGTTTGCGGGACTTGACGTCTCGGCCGTGGGCTGTACGTCAGGTAGAAGCAGGCCGTCGGCAAGTTGCTGTAGCGTGGTGTCATAGCGCACCTTGAGGTCTTCAGAGATGCGGCTGGCGTTCATTCCTTGCAGAAATAGTTGCTTGGCAAGCGGCCGCGGCAAAACCAGCTCTCGTCCAAAACTGTTGGCCTGGGCCTCCCGGCGCTCCTTGATGCCATAAGTCTCAATGCGCTGGTTGGGATCCCCGCCATTCGCTTCCGAGCGGGGATAGTAACCCTTCTCCACGCCATCATGGACTTTGAAATGACCAATCTCATGGGCGAGCACCTCGGCCAGTTCGTCATCGGCCAGGTCATTGCGCACGAAGATGAATTTGAATTGACGGTCGAGCGCGCCATGCGCACCGTCCAGCTCATGGTAGTCCGGATCATGTGGTCGGATGGTGAGACCGAGATGTTTTGCCGACCCACGAGCAACCTCGATCGCAGTCAGAGAATCCGACAGTGCGGCTTCCTTCCTGAGCGCCCGAGCAAGTGCGCGAATTGCTGCAAACTGGTCCAATCAAGCTTCCAGGTGCGCGAGCCAAAATTGTTTGTCATCTGGGCTGAGGCCCGAACTTCGAATCGCTTCGGCGAAGCTTACCTTTGTGCCCGTGCGCCTGCCTGAAGGCGCGAAATAATCGGCTGCGGCGTTGATTTGACCCGATTCCAGATGTGACCAGACGTCTGCCATCCTCGCGCCGGTGGCGTCTGCGAGCCAGGTAATCAACTTTCCCGGAATGGTGGTCTCGTCGATGCGACCCCTTACAAGCTGACGAAGGATAACCAGGTCGACGCGGCATCGCTCAGCCAATGCCTGCAGGTCGTCAGTCGATAGTTTCTCGAACGGGTCGGCCGCAGTAGGCATTGTCAACTGCCAAAAGCGCTCCAACAATATTGCATGTTCCGAAACCGTCTGTTCGACGGTGAGGATGTCGTCCGACAAATCACTTCCATCCGAAGCGAACCATTCGGCGGCAAAGGCCAGAATCTCTGCGCGCAGTTGCGGGTTCTCGTTTGCGATCTGATTGATGCGGTCGGCGGTGGCGCCATCCTCAAGTTCGATGTGCACGCCGGCCAGTATATCGTCAAGCTGATCCATAGGAATTTGGTTGCTGCTCATGGCCTCACTCTTTCCCGCGCCTTTGGCGTGGCGCGCTCTCCTCGCTCGCCCGTGCCTTTCGGCTCGCGCTCGTGATCAAATATCGGACGTTGCGGTCCGTACAGCCCATCTGCTCAGCTGCCTCCTTCTCGGTCAGGCCAGCCTCCTGCACGTAGAATATTGCCAGGCGCTCCTTTTCGGTGAGCATCTCGTAGATCTGGTTCAACATCGCTCTGGCCTCCGCCAAAGGCATCGATCCACCTTTGGCCAGGCCCAGCGTATCCGCAGCCTCCTCGCCGGTGAGGTCGGAGCCCGGTTCGATAAGGTCCTCGCGTGAGACCTCTGTCCTAGTGCGAAGACGGACAGCGGCCTTTGCCGTCAGATAAAGCCGCTCCGCACCGAGCTTGAAACTCATCTCGAAGATGTCCAAGCGGTCCGTTTCTATCAACTTCAGCGCTTTGTCCTTGACCAGATCGTCTACGCGCTCTCTGTCTAGATCCGACATACCCCTTGTCATTGGAGCGCCGGCCCGCTGCAGCCTTGAGAAGAACGCAACGATCAGGGCATCATATCGCGCAGTAGGTCGGTTCGGCTTGCAGTTTCGCATCAAGTAAACAAGCGTCTGAGGCCGCAGGTTGCCCGCTGCAGCCAAAGCAAACGACTGCGGCAGCGGCCATTCAAGGACCGCCTCTATCTCGGCCGTCACCGCGTCCGGCCGGACGTAGCGCTCGCCTTGTTTGTTCGATCCCGCCAGTGGCTTCACCGGGCTCTCCCTTGGCAATCCAGTCATCTGGTACTCTGTTGATCTGACGAAGAGCGAAAAAGCGGAAAGAGGAATCCTCACCTTTTTTCAAACCCGCTTTTCCACCCCGCCAACTTCAGTTCCGCGAAGGCCTGCCATCTTCGGTGATGCAGACCCAGAAACGGGCTGTCTGAAACGATTCGACCTTGCAGCCAATTTTCACGAAATGAGTTTATTGAAAATGCACTCGTTTCGCCGGATCAATATTTTCCACGGAATATTTTAACACTATAGCGCCGAGTAACCGGCGGGAAATGTTTCGAACCAAAATCGGACCACGATCCGGTCCGATTCTTGCTATGAGCCAAGATGAGTACCACGAGTTTTGAAGGGCGATGGAAGAGACCTTTGCTCAGTGAGGGTGAGCGGCATAAGCACCTGATGCTGGGCGGCTATCAATATCAGCTAAAACAAAGAGCTAGAGCCATTTGTCATCCAAATCCTTAGGCGATATCGGCAGTAATCGACGGAGTCAGGCTTTCAACAGTCTGCAAGCATTGGGAGCAATAATGGCAGAGAAGGCAAACCACCACTTCATACCTCAATTCTATCTGCGCAATTTCAGTGTCGGCTGCGACAAGCGGAAGGCTAAGGTCTTCTGCTACGATCAATCGACGAGAAAATCGTTTGAAACATTGGTCCGGAACGTCGGTAGCCGGCGCCACTTCTTCCGGATCGATGTCGAGGGCTATGATCCGAACCACGTCGAGGACGGGATGGCCGAGATCGAGGGTGAAATCTCAGCGCATCTCGCCGAGGTGATAAAGGCGAAGTGCTTCCCATCGGAAGCGCATTTTTCTTCGGTCATGCTTCTGATGGGGAACGTGGCGGTGCGCAATCCACGGTTCAGGTCAATGACGGAAGGCTTTCATCGGCAAATGGTCAACGCCATCATGAAAATGATGCTGCAGGATAAGAATCGCTTCAACGATTCGGTGAAGGAAGCGCGAGCGAATGGCGTCCCAATCCGCGATGACATCAACTACCAGGATATGAAGGACTTCATCGATCGAGGCGAATATGAGGTTGCGATCGATCAGACTTACCTGATTGAATTGGAGCTCGACGCGGTCCCGACGGCTGTTGAGCAACTGGCTCGCCGGAGTTGGTCTTTCGTCTCGGCTGCGCCTGGTTGCACCTACGCGACGTCCGACGATCCGGTGATCTTAAATTGGGTTGACGGTAGGCCGACGCCTTACTCGCCAGGGTTTGGCGTCCAAAATACAATCGTTATGTTCACGATCTCGCCGGAGCTCGCATTGGTCGGGCTTTTTGTCAAACAGCCTCCACAACGAGATCATGGCCGCGACCAGGTCGCCGCACTGAATACCAGCATTGCTCGATATGCGACCAAGCAGCTCTATGCTCGCGACGGGTCATTTGAGGTCCACACCAGGACAGAGCATTACGTCCGGGGCTGGGACCTTGGCGCCGCTTTGGAACGACAGGCGGACGGTGGGGGCTGAGTGCCATGAATCCCCAAGTGCTATGGCGTCCGGAATTATCTGTCGTCGGCTGGACTGCTAAGTGGATGATTTCCCGCTGCTTTCGTGCCGAAGAGGTTACCAATGCCTTTCGGACAACAGGTTACCAATGTGCCCCAACGACAATCAATTCCCGACTGGCCTTAAGGAGATGTTTTGATTGAGCTTATTACGGCCAAGATTGGGAACCTAAGGCCAAGCGGAAGGTCAATTGTCGGCGCGGCGGGAACGCCGGGGAGCAATATCAGGTGAATTCGACGTCTCTGCCGCTCGAATACCAGCACCGCTTAAAGACCTCTCAAACGCCCGTTGAAAACCACTCGAAATCGATCATCGACAGGACGGCGGAGCACGCATGGTGGCTCGATTACCTGAGGCCAGCGCTTCAGCATCCAGCCAACTCGACGCGGAACTGGGAGGGTAGGGCGGTCAGCTATTCCCTGCGGACGCTACAGCGTCATGCCGCACGCTTTGACGAAGGCATGAAGGTCGGACGGCATGGTCGATCAGACAAGGGCAAGAAGCGTGTCGTCATAAGCCGGAAGTGGGACAAGCTGGTCCCGTTCGACGCCCCCACCAAGGCGAAAATCGCGGAGGACCTAAAACAGGAAATCCGCGGCCTGCTCAAAGGCGGCATGTCGTGGGGCCACACCCTGCAAGAAGCCGAGAAGTTCCTGATCGACGCGACTCGGGCCTGGGGCTTCCGTCCCGGCGATCCCAACGTGCTGGAGCGCGCTTTTCCTATCCCAACCGAACTCGTCTCGGCGGAGCTCCACTTCCGAAACGTCCACCGGTTTAAGCGCGACCATAAGGCCTATGATGATCGCCGGCCGCGCATCCGTCGCACCCTCGCCGGCATGCAGCCGATGGAGTTGGTGGTAGGCGATGTTCACCCTGTGGACATTCACCTCACTCGTCCTGACGGCACAGTCGCCACTGCTAGACTGATCGGCTTCTTAGACTGGGCGACGCAGCGCCTCTGGATCGGGCTGATCTTTTTCGAAAAGCGCGGCGGCGTGCAAAACCGCGACGTGATCGAAGTCTTCGCAGCCATGATCGAAGCGTGGGGCATGCCGCAGTCGCTCTACTTCGACAACGGCAAAGAATTCGGCTTCGCCGCCTTTCTGGACGATGCCATGCAGCTTACCGTGCCGGGCTTCCATGGCCCGTCCCGATCAACCCACGTCATCAATGCTTTGCCCTACAACGCCTCCGCAAAGCCGATTGAGCGTTTATTCGGTGACTTGGAGACGCGCTATTTCAGCACGGCGCGCGGCCACATCGGCGGCAACCGAATGAGCAAGAAGCAGGAGGCGATCGGCAGGACGGTTGCTCCGTTCGGCGCGTTCGAAGATGTGGTGCCGGCCATAGAAGGCTTCGTGCGCACCTATAATCACACTGCGCAGGGCAAGAAGAGCGCGCTCAAAGGTCTCTCACCTGAAGCCACATTCCGAAAACACCTTGAGGCCGGATGGGCGCCGACTGCGATGAGCCGCGATGAAGTGCGCGCGGCATGTGCGCGAACCGAAGAGCGGTCGGTTGTTCAGGGTGGGATATCGGTCGGTGGCCGTCATTGGACATGCCCGGAATTGCAAGCTTACCAGTACGAGAAGATTTGGTCCGTGTGCCGGCCTATCACACACCGGCCGAGTTGCTGCTGCTTGACCGGCATGGTGAACGAGTCGGCATAGCCTCTCCCGATGTCGAATTCCATCCGCTCGATAAGCGCGGCGCAAAAACCTCAGCCGAACGCGCGAAGGTGCATCGGCAGGCGGTGCGTGATCTCGATCTGTCAGCGCCTGATATCAATGTGGCTGCACGCCTGATTGCACGCGGCGAAGCCCAGCCTGACACGGTTCCCAACGAACCCGTCGGCATCGTCTCTTACGACCCGGCGAAGCGGACGGCGCGGATCGTTATGCCGAAGAGGCCTTCGACCTCCGAGGAGAGCCTACACGAACAGGACGAGCGCATAGCCGCTCAGATGGACTTGGCGAAGAGGATCGTCGGATGACGTTTATCGAAACCCGCACCGCGCTCACGGTGCGAGCTGCCTTCGATACGGCGGTCAAGATGCGATATCCGGTGCTTGCGGTCGGCAATGCCGGACTCGGAAAGACTGTAGCACTCAACTGGATAGCCGCCCAAAGAGGAGCTGCCTACTGTGAGGTTGCGCAGCATACCAAGGCTATCAGGCCGATGTTCCTGATGCTGCACGACGCCTACGGCGTCCAAAAGGACAGCAAGCACGCATATGATCTTGCGAAGGATTGCATGAACTTTTTGGGCGCCCGATACGGCCCGACGCGTCCGTTGCTGGTCGACGAATATCAGAACTTCACACCCACTGTTTTGCGGGAGCTGCTGCACCTTCAGGAGCGCTGCGGTTTCGCTTTACTGCTCGCTGGCAACACTCATCGATTAGCTGGCACCAGGCGTGATACCCACGCCATGGATCAAATCGAAAGCCGTATCGGCATGCGTTTCGAGATCGGGCAGCCGACGCGGGAGGACTGCATGAGGATAGGCGCCGAACACAACGTTGAGGGAGCCGACGCCTACGATGCGATTGTCATCTACGGTGAGAACACCTCCCTTCGCGCGCTTTGCCACCTTCTCCAAAACTGCGCTGCCTCTACCAGCGGCATCGGCAGCATTCGTCTTCCCTGGATCGAGACCACGCTTCGCGGCATGTCATGCGGCAGCGATGTGCTCAGGCTTCTACACGAGCGCCGAAACGCCGCCGCACACGACCTTCGCAGCCCGGCTTAATTCCGGACAGCGACAGATAATTCCGGACGGCACAGCGTCGATCGTAGGATGGCGCGCACCTGTAACATCCTTGGCCATCGATAAGCGACGGCCTCGAGTTCTTCCAGCCCGTCCGACATGGGTGAGCTTCGGGCGGCCGCCCCTTCAGGCGAATATCTGCCTTTCCATCTTGGCTGCGCGGAAGCTGACAGGCAGCCTTCGGCACCAAGGCTGCCTGTCAGCAATGCCCCCCATCTCGGATGGTTCGGCGAACGTTACCTCGCTCGAAAGTGGACAGTCTGCCAAAGTAGCATGAGTGCGTCGCTCGACGATGATCTGATCCAACAATGACCCCGCATGTCAGGTTCCTAGAGTATGGGAGATTGTCATCGCCGTCGTCCTTCTACTGCTCGCATGCACCCAAATGCAGCGATGAGTTCTCGGTGGATCCTATAAAAAGCCGGCCTTTCTGAAGCCGGAGAGGAAGAGCTCGAAGGATGACGGGTCTGCGAAAGGAAGGTGGGCAAGGTAGCCAAGCGAGAGGTCCGGCTGCCGGCTCAGTGTGGCCTCGACTGCGACATGCGCGTTTGCCATCTCGCCCAGATGTGCGTATGCCGCCGCAAGAAAGGCATGGATGAAGAACTGGTCGCCGGCCTTCCGATAAGCGTCGATGGCCTCGGCGTACCGGCCGAGCAGGAAGAGCGCGCTGCCCTTCACCTCCCAGAACCAGACCGGGGGCAACGGGTCGAGCAGTATGGCCCTTTCGAGGACCGCTAGGGACTGCTGAGGCTGACCGCCGTAGTTAAGCCAACTTGCATAGTCTCCGGCAATGTTGACGTCGTGCGGATTGAGCGTCCGGGCCTGCTGGAAATGCAGTCCGGCATCCCCATGCTGGCGCATATGTACAAGCACAAGACCCATGCTCTGGTTACAGATGCCGTCATTCCGGTCGAGCAGGAGCGCCGTGCGCGCAGACTGCAAGGCACTTTGCAGCGTACGAGGATCGTGGTCATACCAGAAGCGCGCAACCAGGCACTGCGCCAGATAGGCATGACCTTGAGCAAAAGCCGGATCGAGTTCGGCGCTCCGGGCGAACATGGATTCGCCCTTGTCCATTTCATACTGATGGTAGTGCGCGCGACCCTGCAAGTAGTAGTCGTAGGCGGCCCAATCGACCGGCGGCGTTCGCCGCGAGCGGTTAGTCGCATCTGCCTCGGCAGCGCCTTGGACGGTTGAAGCCAGGAGGGCCGCCACCTCCTCCTGAACCGAAAAGACGTCCTCAAGCGCCCTGTCGTAGCGTTGAGCCCACAAATGGAAGCCGCTGGCCCCGTCGATCAGTTGCGCCGTGATCCGGATGCGGTCCCCCAGCCGTCGTACGCTGCCCTCGACGACGTAGCGCGCGCCGAGTTGCCGGTGGACTTCCGCAGGGTCCGGCGCTGGTCCACGAAACTGAAAAGATGAATTGCGCGCGATCACCACGAGCGACCGGTATCGCGCCAGTTCGGTGATGATATCTTCGGTAATGCCGTCGCTCAGATAGTGTTGGTCCTGATCGCCGCTCAAATTGGCGAAGGGCAGCACGGCAATGGTGGGTTTGCCGGACGGCGCGATCCGTCGCTGCACTGAACCTTCCACGCGCTCGACAGGCGCGGTGAAACGGTAGCCGACGCGAGGCACGGTGGCGATCCAGTCGCCACCTTGGTCGGTAGGGCCGAGCGCCTTCCTCAGCGTCGCAATCTGGACGGTGAGATTGCTTTCCTCGACCGCCAGACCCGGCCAGGCAGCTTCCATCAGCTCGGCCTTGGTCAGGATGTCGCCGGACCGCGCTGCAAGCGTGGCGAGCAGCGTGATGCCGCGATGCCCGATGGAGATCGGTAGCTCTTGCCGCAGGAGCGTCCCCTTCTCAGGGTCGAGCACGAACGGACCAAAGGCGAGGTGAACCCGTTGCATCACGCCATATTAGACGTTTCGGAATTTTTCGGAACAGTTTCGGCCGCGCTTTAGTACGCAGGTCCGCTCATCCGCCAAAGTAGCGTCATCGATTCTAGCAGCACCAAGAAAGGACGAGCCAAATGAGCACGCAGCTTTCTCTTACCTCAAGGTTCTACCAGTCTCTCTGGAGCGAACAGCCGACGTGGACGACTGGACCGGCATCGGTCTGGGCGAGACTCATCGCCCTGCGCGGGCTGGTCGCGGTCTGGCGCGAGCGCATGTACTATCGCGAGGAGCTGAAGCGACTGGCGGGAGATGGGCCTCAGCGGATCGACGACGTCGGTCTCACCCTGGCTGGCGTCGAGGCGGAACTCCAAAAGCCGTTCTGGCAGGCGTGATTTGCATCCATAATTTCACTGCCATTTCGAGCATCGGATTATGGCACGCATTCTCTGCTATGATCGACAAGGCGACGGCCAACCTGCGCGCCATTCAGATCGTGCTCGGGCATACCAAGATCGAGAATACAGTGCGGTATTTGGGCGTCGATATCGAAGACGCTTTGCTCTTAGCAGAACGAACTGAAATCTGACGCCGTAGGGGTCATTCGTGTACGGCGGATGACCTCTTCGCGGGACGGTATTGTTGTGCTGCTAGTTCGGGCTGGGGGTGGGAAACGGGCTCCCAGGTTTCGGGCTGCGAGGCCGCGAAAGCCTCCTTTCACCGAGTCATCGACCTTCGACCGCAATGCGACCAATGTTTTTCATTGAGCAGACCATAGCCGCATCCGGAAAGCGGACATCCCAGTGAACGGCTACGTTAGCGGTTGCCGGCCGTCCAATCGAGGAACTAGACACGTTTGTGTGAGGCCGCCCAGCACCGGTAGTCGGATTTTCAAGTCAAAACCAGAACTGAGGCCCTAGTCGAAGCCATTAGCCCTGCGCCTCTTCCACCTGGGCCGCGTTCGCTACGCCCGGCTGGATCGCACGTCGGCATCCTCCCGGTGAGCCCAAACCGCTTGTATGATTCCAGGCTAATATATGCTACTCCTGCGACATGCGCGGACTGCTGGCACTTGGAATGCTGGTATTAGCGGCTACAACTGCAGCCGCAGGTGAGCCGTTGTTCGACTCCATCGCCGCTGGCGACAAGGGCGCCGTGGAGCAAGCCCTGGCAGGCGGTGCCGATATCGACAGCCGGGCACGCGACCAGGCAACTCTCCTCATCGCTGCCGCGCTCAACAACCAGCCCGAAATCGCCGAATTCCTGGTGGGCAAGGGCGCCGACGTCATGGCGCGTAATTCGGGCGGCTTTACCCCGCTTCATGCGGCGGCCTTCTCGGGCAGCCTGCCGATCGCCAAGATGCTGCTGCAGATAGGCGCGGTGCTCGACGATGCCGCCAACAAGGCGGGCGCTACGCCGTTGTTGGTGGCCGGCGAGGAAAACCACCTAGAACTGGCCGAATTCCTTATCGCGAAAGGTGCCGATGTGAACCATCCCGAGGCTCATGGTTACATGCCGATAACGCGCGCATTCTGGAAGGGCAATACGGATATCTTACGACTGTTCAAACGCCATGGCGCTACCTGCCAAGCCAAGGTCCTTGGCGAGGCGAACGCGGCCAAGTGCGCCGAAATCCACGACTGACGGAGGATGCAGATGAGCACGATGATCAAGTTACGACTGGTTCGGAATCTGGGGGCGGCTGCCCTGGTCGCGGTAGCTGCGGTCGCCGGCGCGGGATCGGCCCGGGCCGACGATTCGGTAAACACCGGCTATTTCGGCGGTGTGGCGATCATGGGCTACGACACAGTCGCTTACTTCACCGACGGCAAGGCCGTGAAGGGCTCCGAAGAGTTCACCTATGAATGGTTAGGGACACCCTGGCATTTCGCCAGCAAGAAACACCAGGAAATGTTCATGAGCGAACCGGTCAAGTACGCTCCTCAATATGGCGGCTACTGTGCTGGCGAAGTCGTGGGCGGTGGGGTCACGATCAATGTCGATCCGGAAGCATTCAAGATTATCGACGGCAAGCTCTACCTGATCTACGACGTCGGCAATGCGGATGATTTCGCCGCGCACGCAGCTGAAAACATACCGCAAGCCGATGCCAACTGGCCGCAGGTCGCGGCCAATCTGGAGCTCGACAAGTATCACTGAGCCTAGAGCAATCCAGGAAAAGTGTGATCGGTTTTTCGTCCGGAATTTCGTGATAAAGATGGAGCGTTCGCCGTCTCCGTGAAACGGTGAAATGCTCCAGGTTCGCCTACCGGACCACCGTGAAGTGAAACACCTTGCTTGTATTGGCATAGGAGTAGCCTTTGCCGGCTGCGTCATTGCGCCTGTAGACGGGACCGCAGTCGGGGCGTCCGAACAGGTTCTCGCTATGCTCGCACAAGAAATCGCGATCGACGTAGACGGTCTCGGTGACCAGCCGCGTCGTCGTTCGGAAGGCCGCCTTGCCGTCGCTCCCGATTTGAAGGAAGGCCGGTTGGAGACCGGGTTCGATCTGGCCTTGCAATGTATGGCCAATGACGAGGGAAGCGATCTCAGCACCCTTCAATCGGTCGTGCTCGTCCGGGGTAAAGCCATAGCGCCATTGGGGTAGGCCTGCCTGCCGCAGTGCGTTGACGAGGATCGCCAGGTCCTGCGGGTTCCGGAAATGTGCATGAGTCATCTGCCATCCAGCCAAAGAGTCCACATAGCTGGACCCTGCTACGAGGTGGAGCCCAGCTGCGATTTCGGCTTTCGCATCCGGTAGACGGCCGCCGTGGACATACGCCGCAGCGAGTGTAAAGCGAAAGTTGCCAACCGTGGACGCATTGTCGCGGGTGCGTTCGAGAGCCTCGATCGCTTTATCGACATTCCCCTGGAGAAGAAAAACCAGCCCGGCAGTCTCCCTGTTGATAGCGGAGAGGTCGGGGTCGAGCCTGAGCGCTATCTCGACCGCTGCGGCTGCCTCGGCATAATTGCCGGCGCATAACTGAACATATCCAAGGGCTGCTTGCGCCTCTGCATCGCCCGGACCGATTGAAACAGCCTTCCTGGCAGAGGCAATCGCATCGTCGTAGCGGCGATTCACGACCTGCATGATACCGAGAATGGCATAGGGCGATGAAAGGTCCGGTTCGAGTTCCAAAGCCCGGCTCGCCTTCTCGTAGGCTCGCTTGCGCGCGGGCGCGCTCTGCATGATGTCGTTGAAGGCCTCGCGCCAGATATAGACTGTCGTGCGCGCGTCGGCCGCAAAGGCTTCCGCGAAGGCGGTGTCGAGCCCCTCCGCCTTTTCATAAAGCGCAAGCGCCTTCCGCAGACCGGCCAGCAGGCCGCTGCGTGACGCCGTCTCGGCTTGGAGATAGTAGTCGTAGGCCTCGAGATTGTTCGTCGGCGGGCGCGCCATGCGCTCGCTCTCCGCTGCCGAAGCCCGGATGCCGAGCGCTTTGGCGATCTCCCCGCTTATCTCTTCCTGGACGGCAAACACGCCGGCCATGCCGCGGTCGAACCGGTTGGCCCACAGATTGTCACCCGTTGCCGTATCGATGAGCTGGGCGTTGAGACGGATCTGCTCGCCGGTGCGGCGGACGCTCCCCGTGACGACAAAGCGGACGCCAAGATCGCGCGCGACGTCCGCCAGCACCGCAGGCTTGTTCTTGTAGGCGAACACCGAGTTGCGCGCGATGACATCGAGACCGGAAAGCTTGGTAAGGTCGGTGATCAAATCCTCGGTGATGCCGTCTACAAAATAGTCCTGGCTCGGATCACCCCCAAGGTTTGTAAACGGCACTACGGCGACCGATGGTCGGTCGGCCCGGGAAGATGTCCTCGATTGCCACGCAAACAACCCTGCAAGGAGCACGACAAACAGGACCGCGATTCCTGCAATCCCGATCGCCCGGGGGGATATCGGCCGGTGAACTGCCTGCTTGATTTTCCCTGCGGCCGCGGGATCGAGCAGCAGCCGATAGGCGCGAACCGGATCGGCGATGTTCTTGAGCCGCTGCTCGCCAAGGCTGGCAAAGCCGACATCAACCTTGTGGAAGGCATGATCGAACGCGGTTCCGGAGATGCAGACTCCGCCTGGCTCGGCCATCGCTTCAAGGCGCGCGGCGATGTTGACGCCATCGCCGTAGATGTCATTTTCCTCGACGATGACGTCGCCGAGATTGACGCCGATGCGAAACCGGATCTGCCGGGCATCAGCGGTGCCTTTGTTGCGATCGGCCATCCGGCGCTGAATCGCGGCAGCACACTGGACGGCATCGACGACGCTGGCGAACTCGACCAGCGCCCCGTCGCCCATGAGCTTGATAATGCGACCGTGGAATTCCTGGATCGCGGGGTCGACCAGTTCGCGACGGCAGCTTTTCAACCGCTCCAGCGTTCCGACCTCGTCCTCGCCCATGAGGCGGCTGTAGCCAACCACATCGGCAGCAAGGATTGCGGTGAGCCGTCGCTCCATACCTGCCTGCGCCCTCCCGGTCGATTACGCGGCTTTGCTGCAGCCTATTCCAGTCCCGCGTCGGACGCGAGCGTACGCAGCCGCTTTCCAGAGGATGCCGGGGTTACTCGTCGATGTCTGCTTGGGGCGAACAGCGGCGGCTTGGCCCAGTGTCTTCGTTGGAGACGCCGAATGCGGTTGGAATAACCGGTTCGGGTCAGCTCACGACATCGGACCTTAGAGGTAAAACGTCCGCTATGGAGCTCGACAAGTATCACTGAGACCAGGTTCGCCTACCGAACCACCGTAAAGTGAAATACCTTACTTGTATTGGCATAGGAATATCCTTTGCTGGCATTGTCGCGGTGTTTATACACAGGTCCGCAGTCGGGGCGCCCGAACATATTCTCGCTCAACTCGCACAAAAGGTCGCCATCGACACGGATGGTCTCGGTGACCAGCCGCGTCGTCGAGCGGAAGGCTGCCTTGCCGTCGCTCCCGATCTGGAGGAAGGCTGGTTGGAGACCGGGTTCAAGCTGACCTTGCAACGTATGGCCCAGCACCAGCGAGGCGATCTCATCGCCCTTCAAGCGGTTGTGTTCGTCGCCGGTGAAGCCGAACGGCCATTCGGGCAAGCCCGCCTGCCGCAGCGCGTCGATGATGAGAGCCAAATCCTGGGGGTTACGGTATTGGGCCCCGTTGAGCCGGATTGCGGACAATGAATCGGACCCCGGTATCGACATGGCACCTAGTCCGTCCGTGATCGCCGCCCTCGCATCCTGCAGGCGGCCGGCGCGGGCGTAAGCGGCACCAAGCGTGACCGTGAAATCTCCGACTGACGGCGCATCGTCGTGGGTGCGTTCGAGCGCCTCGATCGCCTTGTCGTTGCTACCTTGAATGAGAAAGACCAAACCGGCAATTTGCCGGTTGATGGGTGAAAGGTTGGGATCGAGCCTGAGCGCGGTCTCGACCGCTGCGGCTGCTTCGGCATGATTGCCGGCGAACAGTTGCACGTATCCTAGAGCTATTTGCGTCTCCGCATCGCCGGGGCCGAGTGCGACGGCTCGTTCGGCCGAAGCGACGGCTTCCTCGTAGCGGCGATCCACCACCTGCATGATGCCAAGAATCGCATAAGGCGACGAAAGGCCTGGGTCGAGTTGCAGCGCGCGGCTTGCCCTCTCATAGGCGCGCTTGCGCGCGGGCGCGCTCTGCATGATGTCGTTGAACGACTCGCGCCAGATATAGACTGTTGTGCTTGCATCAGCCGCGAAAGCTTCTGCGAAAGCGGGGTCGAGCTCCTCCGCCTTGTCGTAGAGCGTAAGCGCCTCCCGCAGCCCGTTGCGCCGACCGGTCCGTGCTGTCTGCTCGGCCCGAAGATAGAAGTCATAGGCTTCGAGGTTTTCCGTCGGCGGGCGCGCCATTCGTTCGCTCTCCGCTGCCGAAGCCCGGATGCCAAGCGCCTTGGCGATCTCGCCGCTCATCTCGTCCTGGACGGCAAACACGCCGTCCATGCCACGGTCGAATCGGTTGGCCCATAGATTGTCACCCGTTGCCATATCGATGAGCTGGGCATTGAGGCGAATCTGCTCGCCGGTACGGCGGACGCTGCCCGTGACGACGAAGCGGACCCCAAGGTCGCGCGCGAGGGCAGTCAGCGCCGGAGGCTTGTCCTTGTAGCCGAACACCGAGTTGCGCGCGATGACGTCGAGACCGGAAAGCTTGGTGAGATCGGTGATCAGATCTTCGGTGATGCCGTCAACGAAATAGTCCTGGCCTGGATCACCGCCAAGGTTTGCAAACGGCAGCACGGCAACCGATGGCCGCGATGGCACCGAGAATTTCTGCCAGGCAAAAATGCCGGCAATCGCGGCAATCGCCAAGGCGGCCACGCTCGCCAGGATTATGAAGCGTGGGCCTTGCCGGTGTGGTGTGGCCACGACCTTGCCCGAGGCTGCGGGATCGAGCAGCAGCCGATAGGCGCGAACCGGATCGGCGATGTTCTTGAGCCGCTGCTCGCCAAGGCTGGCAAAGCCGACATCAACCTTGTGGAAGGCATGATCGAACGCGGTTCCGGAGATGCAGACTCCGCCTGGCTCGGCCATCGCTTCAAGGCGCGCGGCGATGTTGACGCCATCGCCGTAGATGTCATTTTCCTCGACGATGACGTCGCCGAGATTGACGCCGATGCGAAACCGGATCTGCCGGGCATCAGCGGTGCCTTTGTTGCGATCGGCCATCCGGCGCTGAATCGCGGCAGCACACTGGACGGCATCGACGACGCTGGCGAACTCGACCAGCGCCCCGTCGCCCATGAGCTTGATAATGCGACCGTGGAATTCCTGGATCGCGGGGTCGACCAGTTCGCGACGGCAGCTTTTCAACCGCTCCAGCGTCCCGACCTCGTCCTCGCCCATGAGGCGGCTGTAGCCAACCACATCGGCAGCAAGGATTGCGGTGAGCCGTCGCTCCATACGCTGGTGTCCCACCTCCAAGGGCAAAAGCTTGGCTTGAGAGCGTACTCTAGTACTACTTTGATTGCGAGCATGCTTGGCCCCTTGGGGCAGCGTGCAATGCAACCCGTCGGTTTCGCGGTCATTGCCCAGGTGGGGCAGTTCATAGCCAAAAAATGGATGAAGCAGAACGATGCCCCGGGGTCACCCAACAAAGTTAAAAGGTCCGCTATCGTTTTCTCCTCACCAAAAGCGGACTTACTGCTTGCGGCCCAAAGCAATTGATGTAGGCGGTCCGGTTGCCGGGGATATGATTTTGAGCTTGGACTCGGCAACCGGCCATGCCCGCGATCCCGACCGGCAGAAGCGATCAATGCGGATGCCGCACCCTTCATGGACCCAATGCTCCTCCTGGCCGTTCGCTCGCTGCCCGACCACCGCACCGCTTGTCATTGGCGGCAATTTGATCCGGCGTTGGGTAGTTTCCACTGTATCCATTACCGCCGCCGCCAGATCCTACGGTGGCACCCGCCACGCCCATCACCGGCGGACCGCGATATTGAGCCACGACAGCGGCCGAACGCTGCCCATCGCCCTCGATGTGTGTGTTCTGGCTGTTTGGATTAAACGGGTCCACAGTCTGAGTGAGGGTGTTGGCGTGGTTGGCTTCGCCGGCCGCCAGAGTCACACTGCAGGCGCATTGGCGGCGCCCTCAGACCGGTGACGGGTTGATGCCGGCCGCCCTGAGCTTCGCGCCGAGGATTTGCGCGGGTCGCACAGGCAGCCTTGTCGCCGGCGACGCACTTGTTGTTCGCATCCGACCAATCCAGCAATGCCGTGTCGATCCAGCTGCCAGGCGCGCGGGCTATCCTGTATGGTGTCGGTGGCGCGCCACTCGCGACGGCTGCCGCCGCTGCTGCAGCTCCCTGACCGTGAGGCGCGCGCTTCCACCCATTGATGATCAGACAGTTCTTCATGTACTGATCTTCGGCGGCCAAGTTGCCAAGAGCGTTGCCTATTCCGGCACCCGCGACACAGCCCGGCGATCCGATCGCAATATAGCCGTGATCGGCCGAACCCTTTTGCAGTTCGCACTGAGCATGGGCGACGTCGAAACTCGGCCCGTAGCCGATCTGCATATAGTCAGCTTGATTACTCGTCTGGCAGCCGCATAGCACTGCAATGGCACCAAGTGCCATTATTGATTTGATTTTCATCCCCTGGCCCTCCCAAGGCCAAAGGACAGCTTCTCCCAAAGTGGTTAGCGTGCAAGGGTCTACGAATATTTTGGGTAAACGCGTTCGACGCCTAAGATGAGAAGCACACCAAATATACCCAGTTATTACTTTTGCCCCGCCTACGTCGGCTCGTCGACGAGCGGCGTCTTCCGCTTCAGCGTAGGCTGGCGGGCGTCCTGCATCTGGTTTATCATTGTCCTCATGAGGATACTTCGACCACGGCCAAAGCCTAAGAAAGCTTACCCGAACAGCGACCGCTTCGCCGAAGATGGCCAGCGTCTTTACAGTGCGTATGCGCCAGCAGCAGCCCGCAAAGCGGCGCGCCGCAGCATTCTACTTCCCCGACTGGATCTACTGGCCGGTCTCATCGCTGCAGCAATTGTGCTGGCTGCCATTTGGTGGTTCGTCTAGTTGGTCAGCTTCTCCACCGTGACGATGATCGCCTCGGGCTGTCAATTAGCCGAACCTAACGTTCCCTGGGAGCTTTATCGCTGCATGAGTACGCGCGGCACAAACTTCCTTGACCAGTGGATCCGGTCCAACGTTCCGAAGACAGTCGGTGCGGATGTCATCTCAGTTGCCGAGCTGACACAAAAGCTTTTCGCTGATGCCAAAACGGTCGGCATCAGTAGCACTGAGATCGAGGAAGACACCGGCAGCGTATGAGGCGGTCCTTGATGCGATCGTCCACCACGAAGCGACCGCTCAAAAAATTCCATCGAGGCCCGCGCGCTTCTTTTTGTACCAGACCGTACGCAATAGTCCCAGATGAGGAACAAACGTCGAACCTTCACGTTCGCCGTCGATGGCGCGCTACTACTTCGATCTAACCGATAACGGAACCGCCTACCCGAACACTGAAGGAATTGACCTTCCGAGCCTGGAATCCGCTGAAGACGAGGCGGCAACGGCACTCCTAGCGATAGCCAGGGACAAAATGCCGGACGGCACCTTCCGAGAGGTCGCCTTGCATGTGCATGATGGTTCGAGCGAACCAATTATTTTTGTGGTGAAGGTCACGTTCGAGCTAATTCGAAAACAGACCCGATAACGATGGAGCCTTGGGAGCCTGACGATTATTTCACCGTGAGCGCTCGCCTCTATCAGCAACGGGCGGTGGCACATGTTGCGGATTTGCGCTCAGACATCGCAGAGACGCGCCGCATAATCGATGAATCCCGCAAGCTGCTCGACCGGCTCGGCACCAAGTCAGGCGCTATCGTCCCGTAGACTGTGAACGAAACAGGACACGGGCCACAGCTTTATAGCAATCCCGATATGACGTGGATTAGGTGGGCAACTCGCATACCAAGGGCAACGGTGAATTCGCCTTCGTTGGCGGCGAAGTCCCAACCGAAGAATGCTGCCCAGCAAAAAAGCAAAACCGAGAAGCGCATTCACAAACGTTAAATTAGAGAACTTGAATATACATTAACGTGGGCCGCGCTCTGCGACTCTGAGCGGAACTTACCGCCCGCTGGCTCCGGCCGGCGAGCTTTGTTATTTCCGCTTTGGAAATTCTATCACCTCGGTCTCCAGCTCCAGCGGTTCATGACCCGGGCCGCTCATGCCACAAGATTTGCCGCAGATCGCGCTGGTCGACCCGCTGGCCACATTCAGGGCAGTTGTAGAAGTGAAGTTGCTCTTCAATTTCTTCCCGCCCATACAGTTTGCCGGGAATCGAGGGCCAAGGTCGGATAGCTTCGTCATGCGGGCTGCAACATCCGGTCATGCTAAATGTTCCGGAACCATTTTAGCTAAAGCTTATTGAATCGACGGTTTGCGTGAGTGAGTTGATGCGTCTGAAGTTCATTAAGCCAATGGAGCCCGAACTGGTCGACACCCCGCCACAGGGCGCCGAATGGCTCCACGAGATCAAGTTCGATGGGTACCGGACCCAAGTCACAAAGGACGACGACGGGATTCGGCTGATCACCAAGAATGGCTACGATTGGACAGGTCGCTATATCCAGCTTGCCGGCGAAGCAGCGGCGATCGAAGCGAAGGATTTCATCATCGACGGTGAGGCGATCACCATCAATGAAGCTGGGCTGTCTGACTTCCATGCACTGCAATCAGCCATCACCAGCCGCAAGCCGTCTCGCGATCTGTATCTCGTGGCGTTCGATCTCCTGCACCTCAATGGCCGTGATTTGCGCGAAATGCCAGAGGAAATCCGCCGCGACATCCTTCAGGCGTTGATCCCGACCGGTGGCCGCATCCAGTTCAGCGAAGCAATGCTTGGGACCGGCGATGCCGTCTATCACCTTGTCAACCAAGCCGGCCTGGAGGGCATGGTTTCAAAGCGCAAGGACAGCAAATATCGCAGCGGGACGACGATGAACTGGCGCAAGATCAAGTGCTATACTGAGAAGGGGCAAGGTCGGCGGACCTGTTCCGAAGGGTCTTAAGAGCGACAAGGCGGAATGGCTGAAGCCCGGTCTGGTCGGCCGCGTGAGGTTCCTGAAGGGCGAGGAGAAGCTACGTCACGCCTCGCTCAAGGATTTTCCGGAAAAATAGGGACATCGTGCTTTGATGCGTAACAACTGGACGCTTGAGTCACTGATCGACAGGGAGCGTCGGCGTCATCTACACGCCCGACACCATGCGGACGGGGTATGGGATCCTAAATGCTGCCAAGCGCGGCGGACGCGTGCGCAAGCATTTGGCGGGACCTCTTTCTCAGCCGCGGTTCTGCTCGATGAGTTCCTGAGTTTCTTTGATGCGGATGAGGCTTTGCCGCTCGCTCTGATCGATCGAATAACCGAAACATCTGCCTTTCACCGCCCGCTGGCTCAGGCCGGTGGGCTTTTTCCGCTTAATATCGGCAAGGCCGGGCTTATTGCGCACGTTCACTTCAGTTTCGTCAACGGATAATGGCCTCAACGTCCTCTAGAGAGGATGGTGGGCTTTGGGGCGTGGGCTTCCCGAATCATCTTGGCCGCTTCTTCCGGGGTAATGCCGCACTTGCGGGCATAGTAAGCGGCTTCTGTTTGCACTCGTCATCGGAGTGCAATGATAGCCTGCTTTCCTCTGTGCTTCGCCTTCTTGTCCATGCAGCGAATCATACCACATGAGTAGTTATTTACAGAGGACCCAGATAGCTTCGTCATGCGGCCTTCAAACACTTGGCCTTGCTAAACTATTTTAGCTAATTGCTAAAGGAGGTGCGCCGTGGATGGCGTTGGCCGTTCTAATCCGCAACATCTTGCTCTGGTCGGCGATCTGTCTTCGTTGATACCAAGCCCGTTTGAATATCGGCCGCGCCGCGCAATCTTGTTAATCGAAGCGTTATTACTCGGGTGGCGGCTCTGAGGCCGTCTGAATCCAAGCTCTCGACACAAATAGTGGGTACCGGGAACGATTTAAGTTCTTCCTCGACAAGATTAATGTGGTGGATTTGATCAAGACTGCTCTGCAGATCAAGATCGAGGAACTTCTGAATGATCCCGAGAGTACGCCGGCGTTCCCTCAACCGCACCTCTAGAATTCGCCTTGGCGCCCGCAATCGGACAAGAAGGTCCGGTTTGGGCAGAAGTTCGAGAGCACGCGACACTCTTTCACGATCCGTGATGTCGCTGAACAAAGCCAGTGAGGATACGAATTGAACCATACCTTGGTCAAAAATTGAGATCTTTTGATTAGACGCCATTGCGGCGCGCCAAGCTTGCAAAAGAGCCTCAAGATGCCAGTTCAGACGAGCTGCCCACATCTCGTTCTTGGGTGGGAGAATCTCAAACAGTTCTCCGAGAGAATGCTGTCCAATCCACTTTGAATGAACGCCAGAAACCAGTTTAAAGGCGGCTCTTCTAACCGGGTGTGCACGGTCAGCGATCTGCAAAAGAACGGGCTGGCCCTGACCTCGCAGATCGCGTGCCAACTCGGACGCCAAGGTGGTCTTACCAGCGCCGGAGGGCCCAAATAGCTCCAAGATCATCTTTTAATCCAGACTGAGGGGAGCCGTCCGATAGTAATCTTAGCCGACGAACCAGGAAATGCGTCATCCGTACGAATGACCGTGTCGTGAGTAAGATCGGCGCGCCGCCGCCGAAAGGTCTCACGAAGGAAAAGGCCGAATGGCTAAGGCCGGGCCTCGTCGGCCGCGTGAAGTTCCTGAAGGGCGAGGAGAAGCTACGTTACGCCAAGCTGCTCGATTTCCGGGATAAGCAATAGCCAACGCGTGCCAGCCGGGAACTTAGGGGCACCCATCGCACTTATCGCCGAATGAGCACACGCGGCGTGGATTTCCTCTATCGCTGGATGAGCGAAAATATACCCGAACATGCTTCCGTCGATCCGGGCCTGATCGCTCATCTTGCCGATCAGGCCATGGCCGACGCGATCAAGGCTGGTATCCGGCCGCGTGAGATAGATGAGGAGGTCGACAGCGTCTTCGCCGTAATAGCGGAGGCTGTCAGCAATCATGAGGGTGGCGCGATCGAATAGCGGTCCCGAAGTAGACTATTGCTTTTCGGGTCCCTATCTCTGGTGCATGTGCGGACGAGTTTTCGTAAAGACTACAATCCCCGACATGGTTCGCCGCTTCGAATTCGCCCATCCTGGCGAGGTCGAACGGCTTGGCAACAGCTTTCCTCTCTGGAACGGTGCTCCGAGCCTGACCTACCCGATCATCATCCGTGAAGAGCTGTCGACCAGCATGGCCGGCTTTGTGTCGGCGCGCTGGGGCCTGGCCCCGGGATGGGCTCGGGAAGGTGACGGCCGCCCGCCGCCGGTCAACGCCCGCTGCGAGACCATTGCCAGTAATGGCTTGTTCCGCAAGGCTTACAATACGCGCCGCTGCTTGGTGCCCGTCGACGGCTATTTCGAATGGCAGAAGCTCGACGCGTCGGGGAAGAAGAAGCAGCCCTATGCTATCGCTATGAAGTCTGATGACCCCTTCGCCATGGCCGGCATATGGGAAGAGTATGCCGACAAGCTTACGGGCGAACTTGTGCGGACCTTTGCCATCGCCACCTGCGAGCCCAACGATCTGATGGCGACCATCCACGACCGCATGCCGGTGATCCTGGCGCCGGCCGAGTACATGCGCTGGCTTGGGCCGGAGCAGGACCCTCGCGAGCTGATGAAGCCCTTTCCGTCCGATCTAATGAAGATGTGGCCGATCGACAGCAAGGTCGGATCTCCGCGCAACAACACGCCCGACATCATTGATGAGATCGGTCGCGGGCCTACTGATCTGTTTGACGTCTAGGTTCCGGGCTTTGGAGGCCGCTGCCACGACACATAGGGCATCTGATCGTAGACCCTTTGCAGCCGGTTCGGTGCACTCCCGTCGGGCAACACGTGCCGTTTGAGCTCAGCCACTTTGCGCTTGAAAAACCTTGCCGGCGCCGAGACATTGCCGACACCCGAACTTCCTAAATCCTGCCAAGTACCACCTGCCCACCTACCTGAGACGGCAAGAACGTCAGGGGCATAAAATAGTTTCACCGGCTAATCCACGTCCGAGATTTTGCCGTTCGTGAGGTGCGTCTCGATTTTGCTGAGCGCCTTCCGAATGACGTCGACCGCCTGCAAGTTGACTGCGAAGTCGAAATTGCCTTCCGCCGTCTCGAAAATCAGGACGCCGATCTTCGTTTCGTCGTCCCTCAGCATGCCGATGCCAATTCCTGTGGGCATATATGGTGGTCTATCTGCCATGGTTTCCTCCTTCAGAGATAGCCTCCCCATCATCTCGGTGCTCGAAACAGAACCAATGCGGATCCTGGCGAGGCCGAGCAAAGCCGAACCCTCCGCGCTTCGCGCAACCTGTGCGCTCGCACATGTGCCTTAGCACTCTGGCACGCTCGCGCGGCACGGGCGTTATGCCGTCGGGAAGCCTGGTCGGTTCGTCGCTCATCTGCGGAAAGATTCCATAAGACCGCTTGACGGGCAAGGAATTTGTTCCTTTTCTGTTCTCATGGCGCATGATCCGATCGACACGCTGGGGAAGGCGACCCGGCACAATATGCTTGTGAAGGTGGAATGCAGTTGCGGCAATGTCCGTTACTGCAGATCGGCCGATCTCATGATGGTCTATGGCGGCGGGGTTGATCCTTTGAAGCTGAAATTCGACTGCAACCGGTGCAAGCCATCGATCAAGATCACGCTCCTTGAAGTCCATCCGGAGCACCTTCCGAAGCGTCTGATGATCCACAAGCCGATGAAGGTGGACGGCAAGATCACCTGGTACACCGAAAGGTTCAGGGGATGAGCGGTTCTTTCTCGGAGCGTTGCAAAGATGCCCGCCGGGTACCTCTGCAACCTACCTGGCGGGCCTAGGCCGTTACCTGTGGCAAGCCTTCACAACCGTCGCGGCCCGTTAAGGTGGCTGCCTAAGACGTGGTTGCCCCCACGTAACTACACAGACACCACACAGCCCACAAAGCACTGTTGCGGCGCAATGCTTTGGTTCGCCGGCTCTACAAACTACCTCTGGTCGTTGTACGGTTCCTTGGTCTGCCCGACCTGCCGCGCCAACTCTGAGAAGGGCGGAACCCCGGTCTCGTCCTGCGAGAGATTGGCGAGCTGCAGCAGCCTCAACGGGAAGCGGATCGCATCCCTGTTGGCCGGCGACATGTCCTCGTATACCCGCTCTTCGCCTGTAACTGAAGCTTCAGCCTTGCGCAGTGCATCGTCAATGGCATCTATCGACAACACCCCATTGTGGACGAGCGCGTTGTTAATGGCCGCTATTGCCATCAGCAGCCCCTCGAGTTGCAGGTTGGCGACGTTCATCAGTTGCTCCGTTTGACTACGTCATTCAAACTCGATGCGTGCCAGGAGGTTCCTGCATGACGTGCTGCCAGCTATCAGCGTTCGGCCCGGAGTTGGCGCGCACACCCTCCAGGCGCTCCGGCAGAAGTGTCGGGAGCTGCCCCTTCAACGCAGCTCACCTCGGAGGTATCGCGTCGACATGCATTCCCTGGCGCGAAGGAGCATCTGCGCCGTTCAACGCGCAGATCTTGGAAGTATGCGCGACCCGCCCGCACGTCACGGCGGTGACGCTGAAGTGAGCGCGTGGAGTCCGAGGCGGGAGTCGACATGAAGGTCGTCAAAAGAACCACGCCCGGCAAGCCCACCTCACATTGCCTAATAAAATCCTATAGACCTGCATTCTGGAGCAGCCAAGTGCAGTGGCAATCGCTGCCGGTCCGTTGCCTTCCTGTTTCAGCCTCAGAACAGTGTCGCGATCCAATCGGCGTTTCCCTCCACGATATACGCCCGCTCGCTTAGCTTGCTCGATGCCGTCGCGCTGTCGCTCTTTGATGAAGCGCCGTTCCATTTGCGCGACCATGCCAAGCACGGTCAGCACGACGTGCCCCATCTCGCCACGGGTCGAGACGTGCGGATCGAGCACGGTAACGAATGCGCCTTTCAGCTCGCATTCATGAATGAGGTTAAGCACGTCGCGGGTATCGCGGCCAAGCCGGTCAAGGCGCGTAACCACCAGCTCATCCCCAGGACGAAGAAAATCCAACACCGTTGCCAGTTCGGCGCGACCGTCACGACTGCCGCCCGAAACCTTCTCCGAGCGAATGACCTCGCATCCTTCGGCTTTCAGCTTAATAAGTTGCGTATCGAGGTCTTGATCGATTGTGCTGACGCGTGCGTAACCAATGCGAGCCATTTGGTGTCACCTCAAGGTGCTAAGGCTTGATGCTACCTTGCCGCAAATAGTCGATGTCAAGCTGATCGCGCACCACATGTGAGAGCACAATACGAATGACAGTTTTGCGCCTCATCTTGGTAATTCAGCGTCGACGGTGCTGATCC
Organism: Mesorhizobium sp. B2-3-14; assembly: GCF_006442175.1. NCBI lineage: Bacteria > Pseudomonadati > Pseudomonadota > Alphaproteobacteria > Hyphomicrobiales > Phyllobacteriaceae > Mesorhizobium > Mesorhizobium sp. B2-3-14. The sequence continues at coordinate 96,691 of NZ_VFVP01000016.1, forward strand.
CGAAAGCAGCCGAATGTTCATGCACGGCTGACAGCTCGTAAGGAGGGCTGGTTTCGGACTTTCTTGCCACACACGTGCACAGAACAACGGCTCTCCGGTCGGCACGCGTCCGAGCCAATCCACGATGACTACGTCCGGAAATAATTGGCGCTGTTTACTGGAGGGATGTTCACGTGGACTCGAACGACCACTCCCTGTGGTCCTGCCGGTGAAACGGACGCCATAGCATAGGATTCCACGATGCTCCCCGATCGATCTCATTGACAGCAAGGCCGCGGCGGAAGCCCTTGCCGATCTCGCAGACGTGCACGATATCATGCGGGGCAACATCCATCCGGCAATTTAGGCAGTGCAGGCGGTCCTGCCGAGTATAAACATTGGTGACTTTGCCCGACAAACCGTCCGTCGCGGTCCTGCCATTCGCGGACCTGATGGGTGACTCAGATCAGGATTACTTCGCTGACCGCATGGTCGACGACATCATTACCGGACTGCCGTAAGCTGGCCATCACGTCAATGGCGGGCTCTGATGATCCGTGCCTCGAAGTTGCCGGACTGTTTTCGGTCCAATCTGGACATTACTGGCAATGGACCTTGCAGCTGCGTAACCTATCATCGGCCCCGGGCGTCACATCAGGTTTTAGGCCCGAGATAACACTGTAACAAATGGCTGACCTTGGCCCAAATGTTACGCCGAGAAGGGGAGTGCCAGTGACGTCACCTAGGGGTATGCCCTGAAGTGACGGCTTTGCGCCTCATATCGGTGGTCGAAGCCCGTCTAAGCGTTCTCCAAAGCGGACCCTGCGAGCGCCAGCGGTTGGTCGGGGTTACGCCGACAGCAACCATTCGCAACGCCTTGAAATGAATGGCGGCAATAGCGACCGCCAGCTTCGTGTGACGCCGCTGCGCGGGCGGCACCGCGAAGGGCGGTGCCGCCCGTACTCCGATTGTGAAAACTTGTCTCAAACCTTTAGCACCAGCGCGCCGGTCGTTCGTCGAGACTCCAGATCGCGATGGGCCTGAGACGCTGCTGCAAGATCGTAGGGCCGTGGATGCTCGACCTTGACAACGCCCAGTCGGAGCGCGGCAAAGAACCGGTTCAATTGCGGAGCAAACTTTTGCGGTGTGTCCGTATAGTGAGCGTAGTTGGGCCGGGAGATCGTGACGGACTTCGAGGAGAACCGACCAATGTCCCAGTTGCCGACTGGGCCTGAAGCCTGGCCAAAACTAACGAGATGGCCTCGTACCCCGAGCGCTGCCAGCGACCCGCCGAAGGTGTCGTTTCCGACAGCATCATAGGCGACATCCACCCCGGCGCCGCCAGTCAATCGCATAACCGCCTCGGCGAAATTCTCTCGCGAATAGACGATGACGTGATGAGCCCCCAGCCGTTCGACGATCCGCGCCTTGTCGTTATTCGACACCGTCGCAATTACCGTCGCACCGAGATGGCGAGCCCACTGCACCAGCAATTGGCCGACGCCGCCGGCGGCGGCATGGACAAGCACAATCTCGCCCGGACGGACAACATGGACGTCGTGCAGCAGAAAACTCGCGGTGATGCCTTTGAGCAGCCCGGCGGCGGCAATGTCATCGGAGATATCATCGGAGAGTTGGACCAAAAGATCGGGCACCATGTTGCGCCGCTCGCAATAGGCGCCGACCGGTGGACATGCATAGGCGACACGGTCGCCGACAGAGAAGCCCGACACCGCCGACCCAACCGTCTCGATGACGCCGGCCGCCTCCATGCCCGGAACGCCAGGCGGCTGCAGAAGGTCGAAATAGCCGGTGCGGCAATAGACGTCGATGAAATTGACACCGATCACCGTATGGCGGATCTGCACTTCGTTCGGCGCCGGCCACGGCAGTCCGATTTCCCTGAGCCGCAGCTCTTCGGGGCCGCCATAGCGCTCGACAACGATCGCCCTGGTTGTTGCGGCCTGACCCTCAATGACCGTTGGCACGACGGGCGGCACACCTGCCGATGGCGCAGGAGCGGCAACCGCCCGGGAAGCCCTCACATCGATCGGCGAGCCGACGCTTCGCTCTCGTAGAAGATTGCGCATGGCCGCGAAGCCGGCCTGATAGATGCCTTCGGTGACCAACCTCACCAGCTCGTCGCGGCGATGCGCCGGCGGGGTGAACTCGGAGCGCCATTCCCAGAAAGTGGCATTGCCGTCGGTCACCGGCTTCAGCCGCATCGAGGCGACATAGCCCATCAGCGGCAGCGGCGCTTCGAGCAGGCAATAGCTCAGCCGCCGGTCCTTGTCGGACAGCGCCAGCAATTGCTCGCGCAATTCGCCGCCATCGTTCAGCCTGAAGTGGCGCACTGAGCCTACCGCGTCGATCGGCTCGCCGCCCTCGATCTCGCTGAAGGCAATCGCCGGATGCCAGCGGCCATGGCCGTTGAAGTCGCGCAGGATCGCCCAGACCTCGTCGACCGGTGCCTCGATGATCGTGCTCTGGCAGACCTTGACCATCGGCCGGCGTCAGCGCCCGAACCGATGTTTCAGCGCGGCCAAGGCGGTCTGGAACACGCCATGGCCGATCTGATGCATCAGGGCGGCCTCGCGATCCGGCGCGCAGTCGAACTCCGCCTGCCATTCGGCGAGCGTCAAATTGCCGTCGGTGATCGGCGTCAGCGACAAGGTGGCGACATAGTTCTCGACCGCCATCGGGCTTTCGAGGATGGCGTAGCTGCAGGATAGGTCGTAGTCGGACAGCGCCAGTAGCCTTTCGCGGACACGCCCGCCGTCCTTCAGCGTGAAACTCCGGATGCAGCCGATCTGGTCTGCCTGCGCGTTCTGCTCGATGCGGCTCTCGGCGACGAACGGCGCCCAGCTTGGCAATGCGTTGAAGTTGCGCACAAGCTTCCAGACTTCCGCCGCCGGCGCTGGAATGACCGAGGAGACATAGACCTTGGTCATTTCGAATAGCCGCCGATATTTGCCACTGCAATCCCGTCAGTGATCGCGGTCGTCATCGTCGTCCTTGGTGGGTTTGCCCTTGCCCTTCTTGTCGCGGGTCAGGCTGGCAATATCCTTGGCGTCGCGCAGCACATCGGTCATGCGGCCAAGCGAGCCGCCCTCGATGCCGATCTCCTTCATCAGATTGTCGATGATCGGCGCCTGCACGCGGTAGCGCAGCGCGGAATCGATAACCTCGTCGGTGACGTTGCGGTTGCCGCCAGTGCCACCGTTGAGGCCGTCGACATGCAGGATCTTGATGCCGTCGATCTTCTCCATCGGCTTGACGCTTTCGCGGATGATGCCTTCCATGTGGTCGAGCAGCTTGCCGCGCAGGCGCCCGGCCCTCGCGCCTTCGGAAAGGATGTTCTCGGCCTCGTTGAGTTGGCGGTGGCCAGCGGCATCGACCTCGTAGCGCTGGGCGGCGGCAAGGGCGTGGATCTTCTCCGATTCGGCCGAAGCGACGGCGGCGATCTTCTGCGCCTCGGCCAGACTCTTCGCCGCCTTCATCTCGGCGTCCGCTGCGGATGTGATGCGCAGCGCCTCGCGTTCGGCCTCGCGCTGCGCACCGATCAGGTCGGTCAGCTTGCGACGCTCGGCGATCTCGCGTTCGCGGGCGGTGAAGGCCTGCTCCTCGGCCTGGACGGCCTTGGCGCGCACGGCTTCGGAAGCGGCGATGGCGGAGGAACGCTCCTGCGTCTTCTTGGCGATGTCGATCGCCTTCTGGATCTCGGCGATCTCGATCTTCTGGTCACGGTCGACGCCGAGCTGCCTGATGTCGCGATCCTTAATCAGCCGCGCTTCCTCGATGCCGCGCTCGGTGGTGATGCGGGCGCGTTCGACCTCTTCGCCGGCCGAAATCTCGGCCTCCTCGAAGGCCTGGCGCTTCGCGATCTGCAGTGCTTCGAGATGACGCTCCCTTGCGATCCTGACCTCGTCGATGGCACGGTCCTGCGCGATGCGCGCCGTCTCGGTCGCCTGGTTCTCGATGATCTCGGAACGACGCTTTTCCGCCTCGGCCCGGGTCACCTGCAGCGCCTTTTCGGCGAGGGCGATCTGGCGCTCCAGCTCGGCGACTTCGAGCAATTTCTTGCGCTCGATCTCGAGCTGGCTCTGCGTGCCCTCGCGCTCGATGCGGGCCTTCTCCAGCGACAGTTCGAGCGCGATCTGCTCGCGCTCGGTCAGCTCGCGCATCTTCATCTCGGTTTCGTCGAGCGAACGGCGGCGCGCGATCTCGCGGCGCTGCGTGTCTTCCTCGCTCTTGATGCGCTCCTCGGTGATGTTGCGCTCCTGGTTGAGCCGCGATTTCTCGACCGCCTCGCGCGACGAAAGCTGTGCCTGCTCAGATTCCTGGTCGCGTAGCGCCCGATCGATGGCCAATTCCGAACGTTGCGCGGCGCGGCGGATCTCGACCTCGCGCTCCTGTTCGAGGCGCGCATATTCGCTGTCGCGGTCGATCTCCAGCACCTTGCGTTGGGTATCGAGGTTCTGGTTGCGGATATCGACCAGCGTGCGCTGCTCGATCTCGTTGCGCATGCGGCGCCGGGTCTCGATCGATTCCGTCAGCTGGGTCAGGCCTTCGGCGTCGAAGGCGTTGGACGGGTCGAAATATTCGAGGCTGGTCTGGTCTAGATCGACGATGGCGACGCTTTCGAGTTCCAGGCCGTTGGCGGCAAGCGACTCCTCGGCCAGCCTTCGCACCTTGGCGGCGTAGTCGCCGCGCAGTTCATGCATTTCTTCCAGCGTCATCTGGGCTGCGACTGTGCGCAAGGCACCCGCGAACTTGCCTTCCAGCAATTCACGCAGGCTGTCGGGCTGCAGCGTGCGGCGGCCAAGTGTCTGCGCGGCGGCGGCAACCAACTCGCGGCTGGCGCCGACACGGACGAAGAACTCGGCGATCAGGTCGACGCGCATGCGGTTCCTGGTGATCAGCGCATGCCCATCTTCGCGGCGCACCTCGATCCGCAGGACGTTCATGTTGACCGGGGTGATCTCGTGCAGCACCGGAATGACGAAGGCGCCGCCATTGACCACCACCTTCTCGCCCAGGAAGCCGGTGCGCACGAACGCCGTCTCCTTGGTCGAGCGGCGATAGAGCCAGCGCAAGATATAGACCGCGATCACCACGACGACTGCGGCAACGATCAGCCACAACAGGAAAGCGCCAAAGGTCTGCGCGTCCATGATCTATCCTCCCCAAGACAATGCGGCCGGCGCGAGGCGACCGATTTCAAACATCCACCCGCAGGGTGGCGAAGTCCAATTCCTCATGCCCGCCTCTGCAGCTTCGGCGTGATCGCGTGGAACGCGGAGATCACCGCATCGACGAAAAGCGTGTCATTGATGTTGGCCCGTACCCGCTCGACATGACGTTGTGGCGTCTGGCGGACCGTCTTCTCGATCGCCTCGAACAAAGCATTGTCGGCTTCCGGGTCGTGAAAGGGCTGGCCTGGCGCATCGAGCATCGAAACGCCGCCTTCAGGCAGCAGGAAGCGAACCGGGCCGTTCATGGCGTTGAGCCGCGCGCCGATCCATTCGCCGAATGCCCGGTTCTCGTCGCGCGTGGTGCGCATCAAGGTGACATTGGGATTATGGATGACGAATTTGCGGCTGCGGAATTTCTCGGGCGCGCTGTCGCGCGGCCCGAAATTGACCATGTCGAGCGCGCCAGTGGAGCCGACATAGGGTAGCCCGGTGCGGATCGCCGCGCCGAAACGATCCTGGGTCGCAGGGAAGACGCCACCGACAATCATGTCGGCCACCTCCGTGGTGGTGAGGTCGAGGAAGGCCGAAATCAGCCGCGAGTCGCCAAGGTTTTCCATAGCTCGCCCGCCTATGCCGGTGGCGTGAAAGACGAGGCAGTCATAATCCGCTTCAAGTCGTTTCGTCACCGCTTGCACCAGAGGCGTGGTGACGCCGAACATGGTGATGCCGACGGCCGGGCGTGCCAGCTTGCGCCTGGCTTCCCACGCTTCGGCGTTGGGCAGTTGCGCGACCATGCCGGCCATGGCGTGCGCGGCATTGGACAGCACCTGCTCGGTGATCGAATTCAACCCTTGCACATCGGCGACCGAGTGAAACATCATGATGTCGGCGCCGCCGACATATTTGCCGACGTCACCGGCAGCCACCGTCGAGACCATCAGCTTGGGGATGCCGACCGGCAGCACGCGCATGCCCGCCGTCGCCAGCGTGGTGCCGCCGGAACCGCCTGCCGAGATGACACCGCCGATACGAGGCTCGCGCTCGATCCAGCGCGCGAAGGCGTCGGCCATGGCGCTGACCGAGCCGCCGCGATCGTTGGTGAAGACGGCCGACGATCCCCGCGCGTGCATGCCGGCCACCTGCATCGCCGGCACATCGGCGCTTGTCGGTTTGCCCGACGTCGACAGATCGACGGTGCGAACCGAGATGCCGAGCGACTTCAGCCGGTCGGCGACAAACCGCAATTCTTTGCCTTTGGTGTCGAAGGTGCCGACGACCAGAACGGTCCTGCCAAAACGCTCGGCGAAGGGGATGGAGAAGACCTTCTTCAGCTCGTCTTGCGGTGCTGCCTTCTCGACCGCCGCTTGCCGCAATTCAGTGACCGGCACATTCCAGCGATTGGGCAATTCGGTGACCGGGCGATAGACGCCATTGCGAGGCTCCGGCTCGGCCGAGCCGTTGGCCGTCCGGTCGATGCGATAGACTTCGGCCAGTTGTTCCTTGGCCTGCGCGGACTCCACCGGCGTGACGGGTGCGTCTTCGGCATGGCGGCCGACGCCGAGCAGCCGCTGCTGCAGCTCGCGATCGGCGGAAAGCGCCTTTGCTTCCATCAACCGGTTGACGCGGCCATTGACCATGATAGCGACCTGGTTCGACACCGCTGTGGCCACGCCGATATTCTGTTCGATGACGAGGATTGCCATCTCGCCCTCGGCGGCGAGCTCGACGAGCATCCGTTCGACCTGGTCGACGACAACAGGCGCCAGGCCTTCGGTTGGCTCGTCCATGACCAGCAATTTGGGATTGCTGAGCAAGGCGCGCGAGATGGCCAGCATCTGCTGTTCGCCGCCCGACAATTGCGAGCCGCCATTGCCTCGGCGTTCGGCCAGGCGTGGAAACGTCTGGTAGACGCGCTCGACCGTCCAACTGGCATCGCGGCTGTTGCCGGCCGCGAGACGCAGATGCTCGTCGACCGTAAGGCTCGGCCAGACCCGGCGCCCTTGCGGCACATAGCCGACGCCGAGACGATGGATTTCGTGCGGCTCGAGCGATGTGATCTCACGGCCATCGACACGGATCGAACCGGACTTCGCCCGTCTCAGGCCGACAATGGTGTTGCAGAGCGTCGATTTGCCCATGCCATTGCGGCCGACCACCGACAGCACACCGCCTTCCAGCGTCAGCGAAACGCCCTGCAGCGCATGGCTTTCGCCGTAGAAGACCTGCAGGTCGTCTATCCGGAGGATCGCCCTGACGGTTTTAGGGGACGAGGCCTGGCGCTCAGCCATGCTTGCCTCCGAGATAGATCTCCTGGACTTCCGGATCGGCTTCGATCTCTCGCGGCGTGCCTTCCTTGAACAGGCGGCCATTGTGCATCATCGAAACATATTCCGAGACGCGCAGCGCCACATCGAGATCGTGCTCGATGATGATGTAGCCGATGTGTTTAGGCAGCGCGTTCAGGATGGCGACGAGGTCGCGGCGTTCGGTCGGCGACAGACCCGCCGCCGGCTCGTCGAACAGGATGAAGCGCGGTGCACCGGCGAGCGCCAGCGCGATCTCCAGTTGGCGCTGCTGGCCATGGCTCAGCGTCGCCACCAGCGTGTCGCGATAGGCTTCCAGATGCACGGCGTTAAGGATCGATTCAGTCTGCACCATGTTGACGTCAGATATGGCCGGGCGCAGCAGCGAAAAGCGCCGGCGCGAGACGCCGCGGCAGGCGAGGAAAATCGAATCGAGGACCGACAGGCCCTTGAACAGCTGCGATATCTGATAGGTGCGCCGCAGGCCGCGCCGGATGCGCTCATGCGGCGGCAGATCCGTGATGTCCTCGCCGAAGAAACGGATGCGCCCCGACGTCGGCATGAAGTCGCCGCTGACGGCGTTGAACAATGTCGTCTTGCCGGCGCCGTTGGAACCGAGTACCGCGCGCCGTTCGCCGGCCGCGATCCTCATATTAATGCCCGAGAGCGCCACCAGCGCCCCGAAATGCCGCGCCACGCCATCGAGCTCCAGCGCATAGGCGCCGGAGCTCTGGACACGATTCGCAACGAGGCTTTCGGTCACTGGCGGCTACTCGAAAGTCGCGATCACGGACAGCTTGGATTGTCGCGGCTGACCGCGCCAAGCTTGGTGAACTCGTCCTCGGGAATGCCGAGCGTCTGGTTCACCTGCGGCACGACCTTGATCAGTTTGTTGAGCAGCGTGCCGTCAGCGCCTTCCGTCACTTCGGTCAGGAAGATGTCGGCGATGGCGTTGCGGTTCTTGTCGAGCGACACCTTGCCGGTCGGCGTTTCGAAGGACAGCGTCGACAGCGTGTCGCGCAGCTTGGTTCCGCCGTCGGACACATCGCCGCCAACCTTGTCGAGCCCAAGCAGTGCCGCCTTCATGTTGATGTAATAGGCGTGCGCGAACAGCGAAGGCGACGGGAACGCACCCGGCTGCTTCTTATAGGCATCGACAAAGGTCTTCCAGGCGGGAGAGTCGTTGGTGTCGGCGGTTGGGCCGGCCGAAGGCGTGCCCTTCAGCACATCCTTCAGCTTTCCCTTCGAGGTCAGCACCGTCTGGTCGACGGTGATCGAACCGCCGATCAGCGGAGCCGCGCCGCCGGACTGCTGGTACTGCGTCAGGAAGTTGACCGCGTCCGCGCCGCCAAGCGCGACATAGATCGCATCGACATTGTCGGGAATGGCCGCGATGACGGAGGAGAAGTCCTTGTTGCCGATCGGCACCCAGGACTTCGACGGCACATGGCCGCCGGCCTTGCAGAATTCGGCCATGAAGCCGAACACCTGCGTGTAGGGGAAGGAATAATCCTCGGCGACGGTGGCGACGTTCCTGTAGCCCTTTTCTTTGAAAGCGTAGGTGCCAAGGCCGGCCATCCATTGCGCACCGTCGGTTCCGAAGCGGAAGAAGTTCGGCGCAGGATTGCGGAAGGTGGTGTCCTGCGCGGCCGAAGCGCCGTTCAGGAAGGTCACGCCGGGCTGGGTCTTGGCGTAGTCCTTGACGGCCAGGCCCTCGTCACCCGAAAGCGGGCCGATCAGGACCTTGACACCATCCTGTTCGACCAGCTTGCGCGCGGCACGCACCGCGCTGTCGGGCGAGGCGTCGGACGAGCCCTTGACGATCTCGATCTTCTTGCCGGCGACCATGCCCTTCACCTCTTCGACCGCGGTCATCGCACCGCGTTCGCCATCCTCGCCGAGCACCGTGAACGGCCCCTCGAACGTGGCAAGCAGGCCGATCTTGATGCTGTCGTCGGCGGCGAGCGCCATCGATGGGGCGGTCAGCCCGGTGAACACCGCGAGCGCCAGCAACGTACGTCTATGCATCCTCATGATTTTCCTCCCTTTTGATTTCGTTTGCAGTGGTTCATCCGCCCCGGCACTCATGGCCCGGGACGCAAGGACTCCTGGGCAAGATGTGGCTTGATCCTCCCCCACAACCCAAGAATTCCATCTGGTGAGACAAAGACGATCACCAGGAACACCATGCCGATCAGCGTGTTGAAGCGCTCGGCGCCAACGATGTCGAGGGCGAAGGTCTGCATCAGGACGACGACGACCGCGCCCAGAAACGGCCCGATCGGATGACGCAGGCCACCAATGACGGCGATGATCAAAACGTCGATCGCGGCATCGACGCCGATGGTGCCGGGCGAAACGCGGCCGTTGAACCAGACCAGCAGAACACCCGCCAGCCCGGCAATTATTCCGGCCAGCAGCCAAGCTAAGACCTTGTGCGCGGTGACGTGGTAACCAAGCGCCCACATGCGCCGGGGGTTGTCGCGGATCGCCTGCAAGGTCATGCCGAAGGTCGAGCGCGAGCCGTAGAGCACCGCTCCATAGGACAGCACCGCGAGGCCAAGGCAGAGATAGTAGAAAGGCTTGGGGTCGCGCCAGTTGATGCTCCAGAAGGCCGGCGCGCGGATGCCGGCATACCCGGAATGGCCGTTGAAGATGGCGTAGTTCTGCTGCGCGAAATAGAAGGTCGCGGTGGCGATCGCCAGCGTGATCATGATGGTGTAGATGCCCTCGGTGCGCACCGAGATCCAGCCGATCAGCGCCGATGCCAGGGCCGCCGTCGCGACCGCGAACGGCACGGCCAGCCACCACGGCCAGCCGAAGCCGAGAATGTTGGAGTTGTTGTTGCCCAGGATGGCGATGGCATAGGCCGATATGCCGGCAACCGTGATCTGTGCCAGGCTGACCATGCCGCCATAGCCGGCAAGCAGCATCAACGACAGGCCGATCATGCCGAAGATCAAGGAATAGCCGCCGATCTGCGTCAGGAAGAAATCCGAGGCCACCAGCGGATAGAGCACCAGTGCGACGGCAAGGATGATGTGGCTGGCGCCAAGCTTCTCCAGCCAGTTCTGTTGCGGGGTCGCGCCAACGGGAGCGATGGCCAGGCTCATCGGGCCTTCCCCATGATGCCTTGCGGCCGGATCGCCAGCGTCACCACCATGATGACGAAGGTGAGCACGACGCCGTAGGTCGGGAAGTAGACAAGGCCGATCTGTTCGGCGAGACCGATCAGCAGCGCGCCGATGGCGGCACCCGTGATCGAGCCCATGCCGCCGACGATGACCACGACCAGCGAGGCCAGGAGATAACGAACATCTTCACCCGGCGCGACGGACAGAGCCGAACCGCCGACGACGCCGGCAAAGCCGGCGAGGCCCGCGCCAACGGCAAAGACGATGGCAAACACGGCATGCACGTTGACGCCGGATGCCTGCAGCATGGCGCGGTCGTCGACGCCGGCGCGGATCATCATGCCGACGCGGGTCTTGTGCAGCATCAGCCAGAGCCCGACGCCGATGACGATCGCCGCCGCCAGGACAACGACGCGGTAGAGCGGATAGGTGAGGAGCACCGAGGCGCCATCCGAGCGCACGGCGGTGATCACGGGCAATGTCAGCGCGCCATCGAGCCACTCCGGCGTGGTGATCTGATAGGTGCCGCCGGCCCACACAGCCAGCATCAGGTCGGCGGCAACGATCGAGATGCCGATCGAGACCAGAGTCTGCCGGAGATCGTCGCCCTCGAGGCGGCGAAACACAAAAACCTGCATCACGAGGCCAACCACCGCCAGGGCGGCGAAACCAGCGGCGACGCCAAGCAGCCAGTACCCGGTTCGGCTGGTGACCTCGTAGCCGATATAGGCGCCGAGCAGATAGAGCGAGCCATGCGCGAGATTGACGTTGCGCATCAGCCCAAAAATCAGCGTGAAGCCGCTGGCGACCAGGAAATACAGGCCGGCCAGCGTGATGCCATTGAGGATGGCGCTGACGAAGGCCTTCTTCGAGATCAGGATGGCGTTCAGCCAATCCGGCCAGACGGCGAAGACCAGCCATGCCAGCACGGCGCCGGCAAGCAGGCCGACCACACCCCAGACCTGCCCATGCGTCATCCCGCCATTCGCTATCGACGGCGAGGACAGCTGGGACGGCGAGGATGGCCGGTCGAGCAGACTCATGCGGTCAGCCGCCGGCGCTGCTCGTTCAAACGCGGCGCCTTGTGAAACTTGCCGTCTTTCATGATGGCAAGGATGCGGTTCCTGTCCTGCAGGATGCGAACGTCGGAGATCGGATCGCCGTCAACCAGCAGCACGTCGGCGAGGTAGCCTTCCTTGATCATGCCGAGCTCGTCGCCCATGTTCATTATCTGGCCGCCATATTTGGTGCCGGCCTGGATCGCTTCCATCGGCGAGAAGCCGAGCATCTCGACGAAGGTCTGGATGTCCTTGGCGTTGGTGCCTTGCGGCGTCCAGGCAAAGCCGTAGTCGCCACCAATGCAGACACGAATGCCGCGCCGGTGCATCTTCTTCATCGTGTCGACGCACATCTCGAGTTCGCGCTCATATTCGAGCGACAGCGGTGAGCCCGGTTTGATGCCCCATTGCTCGGCATGGCGCGCGGTGTTGATCAGCCAGGCGATGCCGGGCGCGACAAAGTGCTTGTCCTTGACAGCCTCGAGCATGTCGAGCGCTTCCTCATCGGCGAAGGAGGCATGGTAGATGTTCTGGATGCCGTGGCGGACACACTGCTTGACCGAGCCGGACGAGCGCGCATGCGCCGACAGCACCTTGTTACGGCAGCGCGCCTCGGAAGCGGCCATGGCGACTTCTTCCTCCGACATCGGCGTCTCCTCGGCGCCCATGCCGGTGATGCTTTCCCCCGACAGGTTCAGCTTGATGGAATCGACGCCGTATTTGATCAGCTGGCGCACGGTACGGCGGATTTCCTCCGGGCCGGAGACGACCAGGCCGAGGTTCAGACCCTCATGCGGAATGTGCGAGGGCGAGGAATCGCCGAGACCGCCGACCGTGGTTATCTCGGGTCCGGCGGCGAGATAGCGCGGTCCGGGGAAGCGGCCCTGGTTGATGAATTTCTTGGCGACCACGTCAAGGCGCGGCTTGGCGGCGGCGGCACCCCGGCCAGCGGTGAAGCCGGCATCGAGCACCAGCTTGGCCATCTCCATCGTGACCAGCATATGCTCCTCGACCTCCATCATCTGGATGGGGTCGATGCCTGGCGCATTGTTCCACGACAGATGCAGATGCGCGTCGATCATTCCCGGCATCAGCGTCGCGCCCATGCCGTCGATCACGGTTGCACCGCCATTGTAGGACGAGGACGACGAGGACGAACCGTAGCGCGACGAGCCCTTGGTGATCTGCTTGATACGGTTGCCCTGCACCAGCACCTCGCCGGTGTAGGGATATTCACCCGTGGCGTCGAGCACGCGCACGTTGGTGAACAGCGTGCTGCCCGAACCGTTGCCGTTCCAGCTGTCGTCTGCCATCACAAGCCTCCCAACTTGCCGAGCGCATAAGTCTACGCTCGATCGGAAATTCTCACCTATCAACCCGTCTTAAAAAATCGGCCAGTTTCTGGCTGCTTTCGCGCGGGTTTTCCACCGTCGCCCAGTGTCCGCACCGATCCAGTGACGAGAATACGGCGCCCTTGATCTTATCGGCAAGCGCCTGTCCGACACCGGGCGGATTGACGGTGTCTGCGTCGCCGGTGACGAGCAGCGTCGGCGCTGCTATGCGGCGTGCGTCGACAGCGGTCGCCTTGGCCAGCGCCTCGCAGGTACGGGCATAGGATTCCGGGTCCTGGCGCGTGATCGATTCCCGCACAAAGGCGACGGCGGCCGGCGAGGTTTCCCTCGTATGCGCCGAAATCGCGTTGGCGACGATCTGGTCGGCGATATCGGCAATGCCGCCCGAGCGTGCCAGTTGCGCGCGTTTGGCGAGGCCTTGCCGTGTCCCTTCGACGGGCTCGGCCAATGCACCAAACAGCGCCAGAGAGGCGACAAGCGAAGTTTGCGTCGCCGCGATATGCTGGCAAACGATGGTGCCCATGGAATGGCCGACGAAATGCGCAGAGGTGGCACCCATGCCGGCCATGGCGCGGATGACCGCCTCGCTCATCCCTTCAACGGTGAGCGGTTCGATCGGCCGCGGCGAACGGCCCGAACCCGGCAGGTCGAGCCGGATGACGCGATAGCCCGACAGCGCCGCCATCTGCGGCTGGAACATGTTCGACGTGCCGCCAAGGCCGTGGATCATCACCACGGCAGGGCCTTCGCCGACCACCTCGGCGACGATATGACCAACTGTCACCGTGGTCATCGAGTATGCTCCACAAAGCGGTTTTCCAGCGTACCGATGCCATCGATCTCGATGCGCACGACGTCACCGGCCTTGAGGTATTTCGGCGGATCAAAACCGATGCCGACGCCGACCGGCGTGCCTGTGGCGATGATGTCGCCTGGCTTCAGCGTGATGCCTTGCGACAGCGTGGCGATGATGGTCGGGATGTCGAAGATGAGCAGCGATATCTGCGAATTCTGGCGCAGGTCCTCATTGACGAAACAGCGGATGCCGGTGGTCGCCAGATCGAGTTCGTCTCGGGTCACAGCCCAAGGCCCCATCGGACAGAACGTGTCCTGCGATTTGCCGATCAGCCACTGGCTGTATTTGCCCTGCAGGTCGCGCGCCGTGACGTCGTTGACGATGGTGTAGCCCCAGACATGGTCGAGCGCATCTTCCCTGGAGATGCCGCGCCCGCCCTTGCCGATGATGACGGCCAGCTCCGCCTCGTAATCGATGGCCGTCGAGACCGAGGAGTCGATCAACACATCGGCATGGTTGGCCACGACCGATTCAGGCACTTTGGAAAAGATGATCGGGTGTTTCGGTATCGCTCCAGCGCCGGCGCTGGAATCGAAACCACTGCGGGCAAACTCGTGCGCATGTTCATGATAGTTCTTGCCAACGCAGAAGATGTTTCGCGAAGGCAAGGGGATGGGGGCTTCAATATCGACCTGCGGCAGCGGAATGGCCGAAAGCGTGCGCGGCACACCGGCGTCGTTTCGCTCGATTAGCGCCAGGATGCCGTTCCTCGCCTGATCGACGGCGAAATCGAATGGTGCGACGGTCTGGGCATCAAGATCGACAAGGCCTACGCGACGTTCGCCGGCGATCGAAAATGTCGCGACCCGCATTCGATTCCTCCCTGAACCTTTTCTGAACCAATATCCGCTCTTTCGTTACACGCTACCGCCGATTGGTTCACGCTGCAAGAGGGTTTCTGCTCACCACTCAACAAAACAATCCCGTGTCTGGGCACTGGACCGAATGGCAATCAATCGATAACATTGGTCCAACATTGGATCAGGTAAAAGCCATCATCGAATGCCGAAGCTCGTCGCCAACGATATCGCCACAATGCTCAAGAAGCGGATTTCCTCCGGCGAGTGGATTGAGGACGGCCGCATGCCGCCCGAGCGTGACCTTGCCGCCGAATTCGGCGTCGCGCGCAACACGGTGCGCCGTGCTGTCGGCTTCTTGGAGGACGACGGAACAGTCGTGCGGCATGTCGGGCGGGGCACCTTTCTGACCGCGACGAACCCCACGTCAATCGCATCAATGGTCGCACGAATGGAAGGCATCAGCCCGGCTGACATGATGGAGATCAGGCAGTTGCTCGAACCAGCAGCGGCAGCCTTTGCCGCGACCAACGCAAGTGCTGCGGAACTGAACGCGGTTCGCGAAGCCCATCAGACAGCACGCGAGGCCCAGGACATGCCAGATTTCGAGCATTGGGACGCCGAATTCCATCATCGGGTGTTTGCGTGCTGCCGTAATGATTTCCTCAAAGAGATTCACAATCTCATGCGCGCCATTCGTAACCAGTCACCCTGGTTCGAAATGAAGAGGCGCTCATTCTCGGAGGAACGGCGTCAGGTGTATTGCCGAGAACATCAGGCCATTTTGGAAGCGTTGTTACACCGCGATCCGGAAGGCGCGAAGATGGCGATGCTCGGGCACCTCAAGACAGTCGAGAAGAACTTATTGGGCAGGTGATCAATCGGGCTGCCCTACTTTGGGGTGTGTTCTAAACCTCCTTCCGCATCATTTCGAGGCGTCGGTCAAAAGCTGACAGCACTAAACGTCAGTCATGAACCAGATAGAGACGAAACGCATGTCGACTCGAACGTCCGCTTCCGCCACGCTTGCGCCGAAACCTGCCTGACCGGAATCGGCCCGTTGCGGCCATTTCTGAACTCCCACACTTTGGCTTTTCCAGCGCTAAACTGGCCTTGGCGATGAATGGAAACGTTCAGATGTTCCCGGTCTGTGCTCGAAAAGTCGCATAAAAAGGCAGTCTGGAATTGAGACTGCCTTGCTCTCAACCCTGAGCTGCGGTGCCTGCTTCGTTTCTCAACTTTTCAAGGCGGGATCGGCAGATCGGTTCAATCCGATCGATAAGATCATCGACGCGCTCTGCGAGCCACTCTAGAGCTTCTCGCGTGATGTCGAAGTGCCTCGAATAGCGTGCCTTCACATAGGCCTCGTTGATTATGTTGAACCAGGCGACGAATCGCTGCTGGTCACGAGGCCATACGTCGGCTAGCTGCTGGGACTGGTCCTCGGCAAGGCTTCGAAGAAACTTGATGTTGTGCGATGCAGGGCTGTAGTTCGTTGATACGAGTAACAACGCTGCGTAGGCCTGTTCGATTGATTGATGAAGAAGAAAGGCCGCTTCTTTGAGATTGGATTCCCGAAGGAGAAATCCTGCGGTTTTTGCGAACACCCGAGCGTGTGGCAATCTGTCATTGAGGTATTCAGTTGCTAGCCGGAGGGCATCGGCCGGCTTTGCCGGGATTGGGTTAGTGAGCGGCTCGTCGTCAAGCTCGTAGAGCACGATTCCTTCGCGGCGAATGTCGACGAAGAAGTACTGGCCTTCCTTAAGCGCCGAGTTCACTTCCCGGCGCGAGTGCACGATGAAGCTGACGGGCGTATTGATCTCACGCATCAAACGGTCGGCTGCAGGCTGCCAATAGCTGGCGAAGTCGGTCAGCTTTCGATTGTTGACCACCACCAGCAGATCGTAATCGGAACGGTAGCCCTTCTTGGTATGCGGCTCGTCGACCCAGCCGCCGCGGGCATAGGATCCAAAGAGTATGATCTTCAGAATGCGCCCGCGCTTCTTGAAATTGGCGGTTCCTCCTCTCACAGCGTCATCGAACTCCCGAAGCAGTAGCTCGACTGCCTTTTTGAGCTCACGCTGCTTCGGGGGAGGAAGGTGGTCGATGCTGGATTTCATGAACAATGATCTACCGCCCATATGGCATTGATAGGCAAGGCCAAGCCTTCGTTCTGTAATTAGCTCCTTCCGGCCGCGCCAAGCAACGTAAAAGTTGTTGCAAAAATATAAACATGGTCGTCCAGAGGAGTTGTAAGTCGGTACAGAGTAAAGGCGGCATGGTCCTGATTCGAGTCATAGCCGCCTCGGTGAGTCGCGGTACCGCTAAGAATTCCTGGTTGAGAGAGCGTCGTATCGTTTGCGGATCACGTTTGTTAGGCTCCCTTGCGCGGGATAGAGCGGTATCAGGCAAGCCTGCAGTGCGTGGTACAAGTCGGCCTTGCCGACAAACAGCGAATGCGCCGGCTGCAGTCCCTCATCCAGCTCCTCGAACCATCCGCCATGCTCGCGGTCTATATAGGTCTCGGCGATGGTATTCCAGATGCGCCGGCACCATTGTTCATGGAAGGCCCTCGGGCGGTGCTCGACAAGGAAGGAGGCCGCGCCCGCGGCCTCGGCGATCGGCCACCAGGGCTTGAACCGGAATGCCGGCTTGTCGGCCCAGTCCAGCGTGTAGAAGAAGCCGCCCTTAGCTTCATCCCATCCCAATTCCACTGAGCGCCGGAACAGCGTCTCCGCAGCCTCTGGCATCCAGTCCTGCTTCTTGCCGCCCAGCACCCACAATTACAGGATCAGCCTGGCCCATTTCCAGCCGCTGCATCAGCACCGGCAGGCGGCCGTTGACGTTGTACGTCGCGATCTTCATGGCGTTATAGATCCGGGAGGAACTGATCGGCCCGGCCCCATCCCGCGAGGGCCTTCGATGCGGCGCGCTTCTTCAACTCGGGCGCATCGCCGACATGGAAATGGGAGGGCGCATCGATTGTCTTCATCTCCGCCCAGGTGACCGGTGCCGCGACCGGGGCTCCTGGCCGCGACCTAGCGCTATAAGGCATGATCGCCGTTGCGCCGCGCTGGTTGCGCAGATAGTCGACGAAGATACGTCCCTTGCGTTTGGCCTTCGACAACACGGCCGTAAAGTGGGTAGGGTCGCTCTGCGCGACCGCCTGTGCAAGGCCTGAGGCGAAGCCCTTCACCTCAGGCCATTCAGCTCGCGGCGTGAGCGGCGCGATTACATGCACGCCCTTGCCGCCCGTCAGCATCGGGAAGGTGGTCAACCCAAGGGATTTCAGCATGTCGCGGAACTGGAATGCGGCAGCGCGAACCGTCTCGAAATCCAATCCCTCGTCCGGGTCCAGGTCAAAGACAAGGCGGTCGGCCTTCTCGACGTCTTCGATGCGCGCTCCCCATCCGTGGAACTCGATCGTTCCCATCTGGACACAGGTCACAAGCCCCTCGGCGTCGTCGACGTAAAGATAGGGCTCATCGTGACCATCCTTTTCGGTGATCCCGACGTGATGAACCTTGTCGCCGAAGCTGCCGGCGTCATGCTTTTGAAAAAAACATTTCTTTGCTCGGCCCTGCGGGCAGCGGACAAGACTGATCGGCCTGCTGCCGGCCCAGGGAAGCATGATCGCGGCGTCGGTGTAATGATCGGCAAGCTGACCCTTGGTGATGTTGGATTCAGGGTAGATCACGCGGCCGCGATTGCTAATCGCGATCGTTGTCGTTGTCGTTGTCGGCGGCGGCAGTGTCGCTGTGCGGTGTTCCGTCTCGAGCACGACCGCTTCCGGTTTCTTGTCCTCACGCAGGCCCACATAGCTTGGATGACGCAGTGTTCCTTCATTGGTCATCTCGGTGAAGGCGATCTCGGCGACAAGCCTGGGACGCAGCCAGTGCGCGCCGCGAACCTCCGCCCGCGGCGCTTCGACCGTGGCGGCCTTCTGCTCGAGTGGCGCCATGGTCTTCATCAGACGGGCCATCTCGGCAGCATCGAAACCGGTCCCGACCTTGCCGGCATAGCGCAGCTTTCCGCCATCATGGACCCCAAGGATCAGCGATCGAAAGGCGCGATCCTTGTCTGACGGGGTCCAGCCGACGAGCACGAATTCCTGACGTTTGATGCACTTGATCTTCAGCCAGCTTCCATCGCGGGCGCCAACATAGTCCGAATCCGCCAGCTTCGAGATGACCCCCTCGAGGCCGGCGCCGCAGAAGCGGTTCAGCAATTCTTCCCCCCGGCCCTGGATATGATCGGAGTAGCGAAGGATGGGGCTCTTCGTCGGGAGGATTGTCTCCAGTTTCTCCTTGCGCTCCAGAAGCGGCAGCCTCGTTAGGTCTTCCCCGTCGAGTTGGAGCAGGTCGAAGGCATAAAAATCGATGCTCGCGGGAGAAGCCTTCAACGCGTTCTGCAGCGCCTGGAAACTGGATCGTCCCTCGGTGTCGATGACGACGGCCTCACCGTCGATGAGGGCGGAGCGAACGTTAAGCCTGCGTGCCTCGGCCAGGATCGAGGGAAAGCGGTCCGACCAGTCCAGACCGGAGCGCGTATAGGCGCGCGCCTCGCAGTCGCCCACAGCGACAAGAATACGGTAACCATCGTATTTCATTTCGTGGATCCAGCGGTCGCCGGAAGGAACCGTGTCCACCAGTTTTGCGAGCTGGACCGGCCGGAATGCCGGCGGCGCGAGTTTGGCTGCGCCGTCGGACGCCGGCTTCGCACCGGGAGATAGAGATCCTTTGATTGTGGGCCGACGCAAAGCTGACTTGCTCACTTGAGTTGACCTTGTTCAGACAGAACTGTGCGATGCGTCATTCCGAATACCCAGCTTATTTTCGGTTTCTCCGCCGCGCCATTAAGCATGTCGCGATCGTTGCCGACTCGCGTAATCAGGTCCTCGGCCTGCTCTCGGCTGATACGTACTTGCACGCGAAATAATCGCCCTCGTAGCCTTCACCGCTGGAGACCTGCCGACGGTCTGCGGCGCCTCGCTTCGAATTTGTTGTCTGCTATTATCGTCTCCCCTGTTCCAGCAGTTGCGTCGTCACGACCTTCCACCTGTAATGCTCTGGGACGGCTTGCGATCCTGAGCCGGGCAAGAAATTCGGCGTTTCACCTTATCGCGTCCTGACCTTGACGTTGCCGATATAAAGTCTGGATATGGATGTCACGGCTACGCAACCCCTTGGGCGGCAGCTCGGTGAATCGCTGATTATTTGAAGTGTCCGGAACTGCGGAGCTTAGCCAGCAGGATCATTGCGGTTCCGCGGTACTCAGCGCGCACATGCTCCCTCAGCGGAGAAGATTCCCAAGCAGCCAGTTCGGCGACGAAATGAGAAGCGTCACCATTTACTAACGCGCATCTGAGGCGGCCACCCTTCTCGAGCACGACTATCGCCGCATCCGCTTCACCGTACCCTATTGCGGCCATCCGCTGAATGTTGGCGTCCCCATCGATGCGGACGTCGAACAAGACAGATCCCGCCGTTTTATCCGCAGCATCGGCCACCCTGTCGGAAAACGGTCGCTGTAAGCCATCGCTATCGGCGATCGATTGCTCAAACAGGACCATTTCAACGTGTCCAGCCACCATGCTGGCGACTAGTGCGCGGTCCGCTAAAATTGGCAATGGCCACGGCTGAACATCCGCATACCGCAGTCATCTTTCACACAAGAATCACAGTATGGCCACGAGACGCGCGACAGCGTGCATCCTCCCCTATCGAATAGACGACGTGAACCTGGGATCAGGCTGAGGGGGATGCGTCCGGTCTGAGATCGTGGCGAGCACGAACAACGCGACAGCGAAAGCGAGAGGCGTCAGCAGAAGAGCGGCGCAATGGGGTTGATCTTCCACATGCGATGACAATCTGCGCTGCGATTTAAACAAACCCGAACAACCATTGTTAACGCGGCCGAATCGAGCCGCGTAAGGATCAACTATGATTTCATGCTGTTACGGCGACCCCCGGCGCGGCGGTAGCGCGCCGCAGTGATTCGCAGCTCATCGATCCAGCCATTCAACAGGGCTGTGGTGTTGCGAACCGCTGCCTATCCCAGACGCTAGGTTTTTTGCCCTCCTTCGTCATCGCCTTGCTCGTCACCATCCGGCGGCCTTCGCCTCGGCCTCGCTACAAAACCAGCGCTATTGCCTAGCCAGAGCGCCAGCCCGTGACAGGTGCGCGCAGCCGTACCCAGCGGCCAGCGCTGCTCATACTTCTGCATTGCTTCATTAGGCCAAGCCTTCCAGCCCGTGTAGGCAGGACGCCACTCGACTGCCGCGGTGGATCGATTTCAATCCAGTCCAGGAGGACACACCTGGGGATTTAAGACGCTGTTCCATGGCAGAACCAGATTATTGCCCTCGATGATTCCCTTTCAAGAGAAAAGTCGACGATATTGTCGTCATCGTCGCCGGGCAGATCCGCGAACGCAGCCTCCAGTTTTAAGGCGATCCCAGATCACAGGACTGTCGATTTTCTTTGGCTTTGGTATCCCCCGTCCAAGACCATCTGGTCGAATTCTGTTACGCCTACGCCGACGTAGCGGGCAGCTTCATCCCGCGACATGCCACGTGGAGGGTAGGAGAGTGTGTCGCTCTTCATCACCTTGATCCGCTAATCAGCTGTCCGAACGCGTGGCACTTTCTGTGAACGCGTTCGAAATAGCAGGCGCCCCATCAAGGGGAAAGCCTGATGTCCAGCTTTGACTGCAGAAGGGCTGCCCTGGCGTGCAAATAGGACGCTCCTGCCGCCTGTGAGCGATAATCGCAGCCCCTGGTCCATCGAGAACAATGTCTTGCCCGTAACGTAAATTGAAAGCAGGCCGGTGGCATATGGCCCTGCGTCAGGTTATTATATTAGTCGTGTCTAAGATTAAGCCGGAGACCCTGAAAATGCAGCAGGCGAAACAAATCTTGGTGACAGGCGGCGCAGGTTTCCTGGGATCATTTTTGTGCGAGCGGCTCCTTGCTGAGGGTCATCAGGTAGTTTGCGCAGATAACTTCTTCACAGGAAGCCGCAGAAACGTCTCTCATCTCCTCGAAGACCGATCGTTCGAGATTATTCGTCATGACGTGACATTTCCACTCTACGTAGAGGTTGACGAAATATACAATCTCGCCTGTCCGGCGAGCCCCGTCCACTATCAGTCCGACCCCGTCCAGACGACCAAGACCAGCGTCCATGGCGCGATCAATATGCTCGGCCTGGCCAAGCGGGTTCGCGCAAAGATTCTGCAGGCATCCACCTCCGAAGTCTACGGCGACCCCGAAGTTCATCCGCAGATAGAAGACTATTGGGGCAGAGTGAACCCGATTGGCCCTCGTTCCTGTTATGACGAAGGCAAGCGATGTGCCGAGACCCTGTTTTTTGACTATTTACGACAGCACAAGCTGAGGATCAAGGTAGCCCGTATTTTCAATACCTACGGTCCAAGGATGCGTCCCGACGACGGTCGTGTCGTTTCCAATTTCATCGTGCAGGCGCTGCAAAACAAACCGATAACGGTCTACGGCACTGGCCAGCAGACGCGTTCATTCTGCTATGTCGAGGACCTCATCGACGGTCTGGTACGTCTTATGCAGACGGCCGACGATATCACCGGTCCTGTCAATCTCGGCAACCCGGCGGAATTCACGATGCTCGAGCTCGCGAATCTGGTGATCGAACTTATCGGAAGCCGATCGAAGATCAGGTTCTCGCCTCTACCCGTGGACGATCCAAAGCAGCGGCAGCCCGACATCCGATATGCTTCCCGCGAACTCAAATGGAAGCCAAGAACTGCATTGCGTGCTGGCCTTGCAAAGACCATTGCGTATTTCGAGGACGTGGTTTCATCTGGGCACATTCGGCCCGCCGCAGCCGAATGAAGACGGTCCTGGTCACTGGCGGAGCCGGCTATATCGGGTCGCACTGCTGCAAGGCGTTTGCGGAATCGGGATGGGCGGTT
This sequence comes from Mesorhizobium sp. B2-3-14, assembly GCF_006442175.1. Classification (NCBI taxonomy): domain Bacteria; kingdom Pseudomonadati; phylum Pseudomonadota; class Alphaproteobacteria; order Hyphomicrobiales; family Phyllobacteriaceae; genus Mesorhizobium; species Mesorhizobium sp. B2-3-14. The sequence continues at coordinate 119,315 of NZ_VFVP01000016.1, forward strand.
GTTGCCTTTGACAACCTTTCGCGCGGCTGGCGCGACGCGGTGAAATGGGGACCGTTGATCGAAGGCGATATTTCCGACGCGGCGGCTGTGGGGGCCGCCCTGGACCAGTATCGGCCGGACGCCGTGGCGCATTTCGCTGCCTACGCTTACGTTGGCGAGTCAGTCGAGCGGCCGGAGCTTTACTACCGAAACAACAGTTTCGGCACGTTGGTCCTGCTCGAGGAAATGCTGAAGGCCGGCCTGGACAAGCTGATCTTTTCGAGCACCTGCGCAACTTACGGGATTCCGACGCGGTCTCCGATAGACGAAACGCATCGGCAGTCGCCCATCAATCCCTACGGCTGGTCCAAATTCATCATAGAGAGAATGGTCGAGGATATCTCGCTTGCTCGTGGCCTCAATGCGGTCGTGCTTCGGTATTTCAATGCGGCCGGATGCGACCCCGACGGCGAAATCGGCGAAAAGCATGAACCGGAAACACATGTCATTCCGCTCGCCATAGAGGCGACAGTGAGGCCAGGCCGCACCTTCGTCATCAACGGAGCCGATTTCGATACCCGCGACGGAACCGCCGTGCGGGACTACGTCCACGTTGTCGATCTCGCGCGCGCCCACGTCCTGGCAGGGGAGAAGCTTCTCCGGAACAAGGGCGTCCACGTCTACAACCTCGGAACCGGAGCCGGTACAACGGTGGCCGAACTGGTCGACGCCGTCAGACGGACTTCGGGAATACCGCTTCCGGTGGCTTACGGGCCGCGCAGGCCAGGCGACCCGCCAGCGCTTGTTGCCGCGGCCGGCAAGGCCGAGCGGGAACTCGGTTGGGTGCCCGAACAATCGGGCATCGACAGGATCGTCGAAACAGCACTGGCTTGGTATCGCAGCCGATTGGAAAAAATATAGCGGATGTGGGCTACCGCGCGGTCAGCAAGCGATCAAGTGCGCCAGCAACCGCGCCGAGCGAAAAATTTCCCTCTATCCGCTTTCGCGCCGCCTGTCCGAGGCGCTCTCGCATAATCGGATCGTCGTTAAGTTTCTTCAGCGCCTGTGCAATGGCCGCCGGCTCGTCCCTTGGTACAATGAGGCCGCCGGATGCCTCGCCGTTTGCCAAGATGTCGGGTAGGCCCTGTGCGTCGGTGGCAACGATCGGAAGGCCGCAGGCCATCGCCTCCAACGGCGCAACGGGCATACCTTCGGTGCGGGACGCTGTGACATAGGCATCCGCCGCCGAAAGCCAACGCCGTATCAAAGCCCGGTCCGTGGTGTAGTCGCAAAGCCATCTCGCATTGGGTAGAGCGGCCTCGCTCAACAGCCTGGCAAAAACGTCTCGGTCCTGCCCCGAGCCGATGATAACCAGTTCGGACGAAGCATCGCCCGAAAAGAGGGACCATGCGTTCAGGAGCACATCGAGCCCCTTCCGGCGAACGTCGATGCGTCCGTGGTTGAGAACGATGAAATTCCCGCTCGCCAAACCGAGATCTTGCCGCGCCTGCCGACGCTCGATTGCTATCCACTCTCCGCAATCGATGGGGTTGGGGATATTTGCGATGTTGAGCGCCATGTGCGGGTAAGCTTTGGCGAGGCGTTCACGCTCCGCTGCCGATGCGACGATCAGGCCGCTGCAGGCACGGAGAGAAGCCTGCCTGGCGATCGCCTCTATCCACGAGAGCGTCCGGTCGCCGCCCTGGAACGTTGCATAGAGCGGAATCCGCATCCGGACTGCCAGCCAGGCAAGCGCATCGAACCGCGTATATTCATATTCCTGAACGAGAATTGCATCACATTGCGATCGGGCGAGCACCTTCCGGAACGCCGGGAGCGGCGTCGCGGACCAGCGCCGCAGACTGTGAGCCGCTGCGGAGTGACCTTGGCGCGCACGCGCGCCGGGAACGATCCAGATCGGCGCGCCCGTGCCGGCATGGTAGTGGCATTCTATCTGCGAAGCATTTTCGGAAGCGCACACGATGACCGGCCTATGCCCGGCCAATTGCAGAGCGGAGGCGTAACCGAAAAGCCAGCCGCCAGTCATCTGTTCGACGAAATCCTTAAGCCGCAATCCTATCGGATCGAGGAATTCCTCCACGACGTCGCCCCATGGGAAGAGGGCGATGACGAGGGAAGAGCGGCGGCCCATCAAATGCCCCAAAAATTCATTTGCGCCAGGAAAAAGCCGTCTCCGTGCCGCGTGTCGAGCGTTGGTGCAGCACGTATCCGACAGCCGTTATCGGCGCCGCTAGAGCGTAAAGTATCTTGCGGCGACGGCGTCCGAAACGAGAAAATGCGATGTCGTGAAACAGTGCCGTCACGGGGTTGATAAATGTGGCGCGGCGTTCCGGCACACGGTCGAAGAGCGCTGCGAGTTCGGGATCCCGGTAGCCGCGCCGAACGTGACCCCATTCCTGCATCAGTTCGCTTTCATGCGGGCAATAGGGCTTCATGAAGCGGAAATAAGGGTAATGCCACTCCGCATGTGGCGTCGAGACAAGAACATACCCGCCTGGGCGCACGACCCTCAAGGCCTCTTGTGCGGCACTACGGTCATCCTCGATGTGTTCAAGCACGTCGAAGAGCGTCGCCACGTCGAAACTGTCATTCGCGAAGGGGAGGTCACAGGCATCGCCGCAGACGAAGGTCGACCTCGCCCAATCTGGCTGGTAGTTGCCCAACTCGGGATCGAGATCGAGGTTAACGACTTCAGCGTTCGGATAGAGGATACTTGCCATCCCGCTGCGCCCGCCTCCAATTTCCAGTATCCGGCCGGGCCCGTCGATTGCCGCGGGCGCGACGCGGTGAATTGCGCGCATCTTCTCACGGTAGAAAAGCCCGTCCGTCAGAGCGTTTGGAAACGGATTTCGAGACAGGAATCGTCCGAGCGGCGCCTTGCGGATCATCGATTTTCTTCCTCAACCAATTTGATGTTCGCCGTTTTCGCCAGCCGAAACGGACGAGGAATTGAAGACCAGCCAGCCAGCCTTCGACTTCCGCCGCGAGGATACTGTTCCTGCCGGGGGGGCCTTCGAAAAGCGCCTTGACGAATGTTCTCAAGAAATATGCGGGCAACTGCTTCCAGATGCGATCGATGTTTCCGCGATCGCCAAAATTGTCATATTGCGTCACAAGAGCTGCGACGTGGCCCTTCATGTAGGCTCTTATTTGCCGCCTGAGGCCCGGCCAGTCGCGGCGATGATGATGGAAGACAACGGCGCGAGGTTCATACAGGCAAGTCCCTCCTGTGGCCAGCAGCCGGTACCATAGCTCCGAATCTTCGGAACATCCGGCAGCACCGGCGCCGAGGCGCTCGTCGAACGAGCCTACCCGATCGAAGGCCGATCGCCGGAAGGCCATGTTGGCTCCAGCGCCGATTTTCCAGACATGCGCTCCGCTTGGCCGAGTCTCTTCGAAGAAGCGGTGGTCGAAGAGAAGCGGCACGAAGGTGGTCCCAAAACCGCCCATGTCGAACTGGAAACGGCGTTGGGCGATCGTATCGAGCCGCGCTGGCAGCACCAGGCCCGTCAGTGCCTCGACGTCCCTTTCTTCAAAGGCGCGTGCGATTTCGGCAGTCCAGCCAGCATGAACCTCGACGTCGTCGTCCGTGAACGCAATGATGTCTTGACGGCTTTCCCGGATGCCGGCGGATCGGGCAACACTCAATCCGGGCCGCGGCTCATGAACGTAACGGACCTCAGGAAAGCCGACACATACCAGCCGAGCGTTGCCGTCGCGGGAGTTATCAACGACGATGACTTCGCCCGGGGCGCTGCGTTGCCTTGCAACGCTTTGAAGGCACTCCGCCAGGGCGGGGCCGCGGTCGCGCGTGCAAATTACGACTGAGATGTGCCGGGCCGACGCGGAAGACGCAGTTGCAAGTTCATCAAGGCGGCCGACAAGGTCCTTGGCCTCGAGCGCCGCCGTCAAACAGAGAGCGGACTTTGGCGATCCTTCATAGGTCGCCCGCAAGGGGGCGCCCAGCGGGGTGCTGCGGGCGGCCAATTGTGCTGCCGAAAATTCCGCCGCGAACTGCCGCAGACGTGCCTCGCTGTAGGGCAATTCGTCAGGCAAGGACGCTCGCATTCCCAGCGGCAAGTCCTTCCACCAGAAGACCGATAGGGAAGGGGTATCTCCCGCATCGGCGTCCGCACAGACGGAACCGAGATCGATTTGCCTGACACGGAAGGCGTCGCCATTCACCGGTTCTGCTCCCGGATTCTCTGCACGCGGATACGTGAGCGATCATATTCGCCTGCCAGGCCGTAGATTCCACCCCACAGCTCTGCAATGCCGAAACGAAAATCACGACCTTGAAGCTTGCGCCCGGCCCGCGCCAGCGCCTTCAGCCGATCGAAAAACCACCAGCAAACCATGCCACGGTGACGTGCCTTGAGCTCTCCGTCAGTCCGACGGCTTTTGACAAGAAAGGCCATCATACCAAGTCCCCATGTCCAATATTGCCGTCTCAATTGCTCGATAGTCTCGCGATGCTCGTGGTAAACGGCATACTCCGGTTCATAGATCATGGCCCTGCCCGAACGCAGCACGCGATAGAAAATGTCGAGATCGCCACCGCCAGGCAGCGGTGCTCCGGTATCGAGGGCTTCGTCGAAACCGCCCAGCGATACGAGCAGCGTGCGGTCGAAAGCCATGTTGCAGCCGGCGCCGAGAATACCAGACCCTACCGGGTGCAGCGCATTGTCGAAACGGGTGTTGTGGAATTCATTGCGCCTGAAGCCGCGGCCAAATCCGCCCCTTCGTTCGAAAAAGATCTGCGCCTCGGTGTCCAGGCGAAGTGGCAGCACCAAACCCGTAAAGCCGCCGGCACCGGGATTGTCCCGGCAGGCTTTGGCAAGCCCGTCAAGCCAGTTGCGGTCGACGATCACGTCATCGTCAAGATAGGCAATCAGGCCACCGGTGCCCGAGTGAAGAGCCGCGTTTCGTGCAAAATCAAGCCCGGGCCTCGGTTCGAATACATAGAGCACGTCCTTGAAGCGCCCGACTGCTTCGCGCGTGGACGAATCCACAGACGCATTGTCCACCACGACGACTTGGACGCTCGGAAAAGCGGTTCTGTGTCGGATGCTTTCGAGCGAACCCAGCAACCTCGAAAGACGTTCGGCGCGGTCTTTCGTACATATCGCGATGGAGAGGCTCGGCAGGGGCAATTGCCCAACCGGTCTTCGGCGCAGCAATTCCTGATCCATCTTCGCGACCAGGATGCGATCGGCGAAACGTTCATCGGCAATGGATTTCAGTCGCTCCGCCGACAGCATCGCTGCGGAGGCGAGCGCGATCATCTCAAAGCCGACAAGCCGGCCCTGCCAGCGGGCAATGAGACCAACGCCGTCGTGCTCTGGCGCAAGCTCAATCGGGGCCAGCGGACTTGACAGTTCGATTTCGACAATCTTGTAGCCCATCGCCTTAGTTCGCACCCATGGCAACACGACCGTTTTGAAACTCGTGAAGTTTTGAAAAATGGCCCGCTCGCTTCAGAAGTTGATCCGGCGAACCAATCTCGACCACCCGTCCCTTGGACATCACGATGATCTGGTCAGCGGCCTGGACGGTGGACAGGCGATGCGCAATGACAACCACGGTGCGATCGTGCGAGTATTGCTCGAGGGCGATCTGGAACGCCTGTTCCGTCTCGCCGTCGAGCGCATTGGTGGCTTCGTCCAAAAGGAGAATGTCGGGATTGCGAAGTATGGTCCGGGCCAGCGCGATCCGCTGCCTCTGGCCCCCCGACACGCGCATTCCCTGGTCGCCGATCTGCGTCTCGTAGCCCTCCGGAAGCGAGCGGATGAAATCGTCAGCCTTCGCAATGCGGGACGCTTGGCGCAGTTCGTGCTCACCGGCGTCGAAATCGCCGTAAGCGATGTTGGCCGCGATGGTGTCGTTGAACAGGTACACCTCCTGGGACATCAGCGACAGCCGCTTGCGCCAACTGCGCAACTCGAAACCTAAGAGCGGGATACCGTCGGCAAGGACTTCCCCCGACGTCGGGTCCATGAAGCGAAAGAGCAGGGCCATGACGGTCGACTTGCCGGCACCCGACTCGCCAACGATTGCCGTGGTCTTGCCGGCGGGGATACTGAAAGACACATCCTGCAGCGCCATAGGCTGATCGGGCGCATACCGAAAGCTGACATCGCGAAATTCGACGGCCGTCTTGAGTGCAGGCGCCGGCAGATAGCCTTGGCTGAGAAACGGCGTTTGCGTTGTGCGCAGGAACTCGTCCACATCGTCAATCGCGCCCGCAAGCCCGTCCAGCGCAATCTTCGACTGCAGCAATTCCCGTGTGGGCCCCTGGAGACGATAAAGCAGCGACAGGAAAGCGGCGAGAGCCGCGATTCCTATGCTTGCGGATTCGGCAATGAGAACCAGTGCACCGATCAGGATCGTGATCGAGATCTCCGAGACAGGCCCGGGGGTCGCCCAAAGCATGTCGAGCCTCAACAGACGACGCCTTACCCTGTCCGATGTATGAACGAACCGGTCATGCTCGTAGGATTCCTGTGCGAAGGCACGGATCAATTGCAATGAATTGATGCTTTCCCACATCCTGAGGCCGAACTGCTTGTTTTCCTCGACGACGGCCTTGCCGGTCTCGTCAGCGCGCCGCGTGGCCAGACGAATGGCCATTGCTCCGAAAAGCAGGAAAATCATCGAAAAAAAGGTCAATCGGACTGAGATCAATAGCATCAAGAGAACGAAGACGCCGAAGGTACAAAGGCAGACCATCAACCGGTAGGCCAGGCTCAGGCCTTGGCTAACCTTCCAGGTATTGTTGGCAATCGTCGTGATGATGTCCGTTCGTCTGTTCTCGACACGGTAGTCGATGCACGAACTTATCGTCTGATCGAAAACCCTGGATCGCAACCGGTGCGCGACGAGGCCGTCGATGTATCTGGTTACCCAGGTGTTGGCGAGATGGACCGCATTTTTTAGGACGATGCTGACGCAAAGCGCTCCGACCAGGAAGGCGGTTAGGTAATGATGCGGGATGGGCGACAGGAGCCTGTCAAAGACGGGCTGCCATCTGCCGGGCTGTGGCGGCGAGGCTCCCAGGCTCTGCAGCAGCGGAATGAACAGAACGAGACCCGTACCTTCCAGAACCGCTGCGACCAGTCCAAGCCCCACCACGGTCGGCCCAGCCCAGGCTGGCGCCGCCGCCAGGCGAAAGAGCCGCCGCAATCGCACGACCATTCTCACCAGATGCTCTCTGCGTAGTGGGGTTGGAACTCGGCGTTCTTGTTTCGCATCCCTTTCACTCGGATTTTGACCCACCGAGGGACCAGTCTGGCACGGCAATAAATGTCCATCATTCTTGGCAGGCGAGAAATCGCCGTCCCTGGCTCCATAAGGAAGAGTTTCTTCATCAGGCCATACGCTGCCGAAAGCCGCCCGGAGATCAAGGCTCTTACGGCGAGCCAATGCAGCATGTCGATCAGATGATCGTCGAGATCGTCCCCGAACTGCGGGTACTTCTGGCGAAACTCGGCAAGGACAATTTCACAAGAACGAAGCATCTGCATGACATCGCTCGACATGTTGGCGTTCGTCATCCGGTAACCCACCAGGTACTGAGGGACGACGCGAAACTCGTACCTTTCGGCTATTCTGAGGCACATCAGCAGATCCTCGCAGCCTTGTGCGTTCCTGGCCCTCAAGGAAGGGTCGAAGCCTCCCGCTCGCTCGAACGCGGCGCGTCGGACCAGCATTGAACTTCCGTTGCCAACAAAATTCGTCCTGCACATGCGTTGGAGCACGCGACCCTCGGCATCGGGCCGGTTATGCAATGAGAATACCCGGCCGTCGCCGTCTATATCGGCGAACCAGCAATATGCCAGGCCTGCCGAAGAGCCGCCTTGCTGTAAGGTGCACATCTGAAGCGCGATTTTGGATGGGGCCCAAAGATCGTCGGCGTCCACAAACGCCAGGAACTCCGCATCGGTGGAAGCAACTCCACGATTGCGCGCATTCGCAACGCCGCCGTTCGACTGCGTTATCAGGCGGATACGGCTATCCTGTTCAGCATAGGAGGCCACAATCGAGGCAGAAAGGTCCGTCGACCCGTCGTCGACGACGACAATGTCCAGCGCCTGGTATTGTTGCCCGCAGATGCTGTTCAGGGTCGCGCGAATCGTTCGTTCCGCATTGAACATCGGCACCACGACGCCCACCGTGGCATTGTCTTTGATCATGGGCCTCTGTTGTCTCCGCAAACAGTTGGCTAGCAGGCATTGTAACCGGGCGCCCGGCGAGCCTCTCCGCGACACGCACCCCCTAGGCTCGATGGCTCTGCCGACTACGCCGTCGTGCGGGAACCTGGAAGTGTGAGTCACGGCGGCATGCTGCACTGCAACACAAAATTACACCGCAATGCGCAATATTGCTAATTTAATCATCTCTAAAGTCCGGTTTGCAGGATCAGTTTTTCTTACGGCCCGAAACAGCGCTTGAACCGCCAGCGCGCGCCGTTACCGCGAACGCCGCCGTCCGGCGCGGCGTCCCGCCCACCGCTAAGCTGAGATTGGCTGTTCAAGAGGCGGGCGTCTTACTACGCAGCCTTTAACTGACCGGGATCCTGATGAGGTACTGGCGCGTCTTCACGAGCCAACCTCAGCGACCGACATAAAGCTCCGACCTGCCTTGCGACGCCAATGCGCGACGGAGAAGAGATCGGCAGGGCTGCAATGAGAGACAGGACTCACCCGCAGCCGCACTCAAGCCGCGACGGTTAGCCGAGAGAGGAGGAGAGGGCGCTACTGGTTGTCTGCCTATCCTGCGGGCGAAGGCGATCGCCATAGCATCGTGGCTGTGTGGACTGGCGTCATTCGAATAGACGAGTAGGGTTCGCCATGGCACCGCATCAAGCAAACCCGCCGCGTGGCCATCGTTTCTGCGCGAGAAACGCGTGCTCCAGGGGGCAGCGAGGTGCGGGGCCTGCACCTAGGAGAGAGAAGGCTCGAGCCGGCCAAGCTGTCCGCGTGGCTAGAAGCGCGGAGACATCTGAGAGCGCTGCGTTCGCCCGAACGAGCCGAACCATCGGATGGCGACCATCCACCCCCGGATGACGGTGATCCTGGCGTCGCCCTGCGTGACCCTATGCAGGACCGGCGTTGGTTCACATCGAGTTCCTGAGATCGTTCCGCGGACCTATGTTCACGCAATGTCATTCACGATTCCTATCCGGCGATAGATGAAAGCTTCGTCCCCTGCGGCATTGGCGACGTTGCGCCGGGTTTCATCGACCAGCGCTGCCATGCGCGCGTGTGCCTCCGACTTGATGCAGACCGGATCTGTCGCAGCGGCATCGCCGACAATCGCCAACGCCTGACATCTGCAGCCGCCCCAATCGATCTCACGCCGCTCGCAGCTTCGGCATGGCTCCTGCATCCATTCGGTGCCGCGAAAGGCATTGAATGCGGGTGAAGCGGCCCAGATGTCGGCCAGCGGTTTCGCTCCAAAACGTTCGAAGCGAAGCGAAGGAATCGTCTGCGCGGCGTGGCACGGCAATACAGTACCGTCCGGGGTAACCACTAACGCGTCGCGCGCCCAACCGCCCATGCATGGCTTGGGATATGTGGCGAAATAATCCGGCGTGACAAAATCGATGTTCATAATGCCGGCGAGCCTTTCGCGCGCGGCTGCGACGATGTCCGCCTGCCGGTCTATCGCGCCACATTCGGGCATCAGCATATCGCGATTGGCCAGCGCCCAGCCGGCATACTGCACGTTGGCGATCTCGAGCCGGTCGGCGCCCAAGGAAAGAGCCAGATCGATGAATTCGGGTACCTCCTCGATGTTGTGACGATGGATCGGTGCGTTGATGGTGAGTGGCAGCCCGGCCGCGCGGGCGCGGTGTGCCGTCTTCAGCTTCTTTTCGTGGCTGCCGCTGTGGTTGGCGACACGGTCGGTGGTCGGCTGACGGGCACCCTGAAAGCTCAGTTGCAGGTGGTCGAGACCGGCTTCGGCAAAGGCTTCAATACGGCCTTCGGCAATGCCAACACCAGCGGTGATGAGGTTGGTGTAGATACCGCGCGACGAAAGCGCGGCGATCAGTTGCTCAAGGTCGCGGCGAAGCGTCGGCTCGCCGCCGGACAGGTGCACCTGGAGAACGCCCAGATCGGCGGCCTGCGAGAACAGATCGAGCCAGGTCCGCGTGTCGAGCTCCCGATTGGCCTTCAGCAATTCGAGCGGATTGGAGCAGTAAGGGCATTGCAGCGGACAGCGATGCGTCAGTTCCGCCAACATGCCGATCGGAGGCAGGAGAGGCTCGCTCATAGTTTCACCAGAAGCTTGTCCGACCATTCCTGCAGGAAGGCGATGACGTCGGCCGCTACCGCATCCTGACCGGCGTCATAGTCGGCCGCAAGGTCGGCGATGATGTGGCCGACCGTGGATCTCCCGTCGCAGCGGCGCAAGATGTCGAGGCTGACCTCGTCCGGCCAGAAGACTTTCTCCGGCGAAAGCACGGCGAAGGCCCGCCGCACAGGGTCGTACTGGATGCGAACATGCTTCGGCAGTGACGGCGCCGATCGCAACGACACGATGGTTCTTTCGCGCAGTCCCGTCATGAGGCCGCCTCCGGGCGGAAGGCGCCGGGCGGTATGTTTCCAGGCGCGCCATAGGCATGCTGAAGTGCGTCGAGCATCGCCCACAATATGTCGCATTTGAACACCAGCGCATCGATCGCCTGCTGCTGACGTTCGGCCGTGTCGGCATGTTCTAGCACGTAGGCGAGCGCGAAGTCCGCGTCGCGTGATGCCTGTTCGGGCCGCCAGCTGAAATAGGCCAGCGTGTCTTGCGTAATGTAGTCGTATCTGGCCAGCATCGCCGGCACTCGTTCGCCGATGATGCGGGGCGAGAACATCTCCGTGAGTGACGATGCGACCGCCTCGAGCAGCGTACGGTTGGTGCAGAAGGAAAGGTAGGCGCCCACCGCGAAACGGGTCGCCGGCAGCGCCAGACGCTCGCTCCTGACCGCTTCGGCGTCGAGCCCCAGTGCGGTGGCCAGATGCAGCCAGCGCGCGATGCCGCCGCTCCAGCCGTCGTCGCCGTCATGATCCTCGATGCGTTTGCGCCACGCGGCGCGAAACGCCGGATCTTCGGCACGCGCCAGGATCATGGCGTCCTTGCGCGGAATGACGGCCTGGTAGCAATAACGGTTGAGCGCCCAGGCCTGCATTTCGGCTTTCGACAGAGCGCCACTGGTCATACTGTGATGGAAAGGATGTCGGTTGTGATAACGTTCTTCACCGACCTGCCGCAGCACGGCTTCGAACTCGCTCCTGGACAGGCCATCTTTCGCAGCCTCGTGGAACTCGCTCAAAATTCCATCTCCATCCCATCGCTGGCGACTTCCCAACCAGCCACTCTGACCGCCGCGTGTTCGGCGGAATTCTCGTCGAGAACAGGATTGGTGTTGTTGATATGGATGAAGATACGACGGCCGATTTTCACATCGGCTAAGCCGGCAATCGAGCCCTCCTCTCCAGACATTGCGATGTGCCCCATGCGCGCGCCGGTTTTCTGGCCGACGCGGGCAATAATCATCTCGTCGTCCGTGTAGACGGTGCCGTCGAACAGAAGGCAGGCGGCATCAGCAACACGAGTGCGCAGGGCGGCATCGATGCGCGCGCAGCCCGGAATGTAGAAGATGGCGCCGCACCTGCCGGTCGCAGTGATGCGGACTCCGATTGTGTCACCCCGGTCGGAACTGAAATCGGCGCTGGGACCGGCCTTTTGCTCGAGGTAGAGCGCGATCTTCCCAGGTACGGGAAAGCTGTCGACCACAACGCCAGTTTCGCGGCCATACGCGTCGCGGATCGCCAGTTCGCCCGTTGGCCCCAGCAGGCGCCGAGATACGATCGACGGATCGAGAACGTTGAAAATCGAATTCGCCTCCAGCGTCTCCAGCACCTGTGCTGTTCCATAGATTGCGAAAGGCTGTCGTTCACGCAGGCTGAGCAGGCCGGCGACATGGTCCACGTCGGCGTTGGTCAGCACCACGGCGCGGATAGGCGTCGAGCGCGGCGGCGCATCGGCTGGCGGCTGCAGTTCAGGCGTTTGCGCAATCTGTTGGCGAATGTCGGGCGACGCATTGAAGAGAACCCAGCCTGCCCCGTCACCCGACACGGCAATGGATGATTGGGTTCGTGGACGAACGCCGGGCATCCCGCTGCGAGCCGCGCGGCTCAAACGATAATTACAATTCCACTGCGGAAAGCCGCCTCCCGCCCCCGATCCGATGATCTTCACGAGCATACCATCGCTCCGAAGCCCTATGGAACTAGCAGGACGTTCTCAAAAGCAACCGCGTCCAATTTTCCTACGGACAAGGCATTGCATGCCGCCGTTGAAGGGCACATGCAATTTGCAGCCTACTTCTTGGGCGGATTTTCTGCGGGCAGGTATCGCGAAATCTCTAAACCGGCGGCGACCTGACACATGGTCGGTTTCTTCCAGATCTTCTTCATCGCGTTCTCCTCTTGCGCCGGCCGAACGGGCCGGTCACGCTATCGATGCCATTACCTGACAATGGGCACTCTTGGAGGCTACAACGTGTTGCAGCTTCAGTTGTTCCTTCATCACCAGCCCGGTTTTCGAATGAACCAGCCTTAACTTTCCTCGAACAGGCGTGAAATGTCGAGCGCAACCGGTAATCCGATTGGAAAATATGAATGCGGTCACGCCTCGTGCGTTTCATAGTGATGCATGCCAAAGGCCCGAGCTAGTCGGGCGGCTGGCTTCGGTCCCTGCCAAAGAATCGCGCAATGCGCGTGTCAAAGCTTCACGCCGGGTGGCCAGATTTCAAGCGCGCCGTAATCGCGCGTTGCCACCGTGTCGTAGTGAACGGTCAAAAGCACCGTCGACCGACCGGTGCCGAGAAGGAGCATCGCCACGCTTCATGATCGTTCCTGATAGAATTGAAACGCTTGCAAAGCTAGACCAGCTGGGCGCAGGCCCGCCGGTAGCCGCAAGCGAGAAGCGGTGAGAGCAGGCGTGCCGCTCAGGGGACCGGCTGCGACTTGGGAAAGAGCGCGGCCAAGGAACAATCGGAATTTCCAGCAGTTGGGGTCGGGTCGGTCCTCCCTCTACCGGTCCAAGGCATGGAGAGCCCGCCCCAAATGCGGAAATGGGGCGGGCTCACTTTGTTGGAATCCAGGAACATTCCTTTGTCCAAAATATTAGGGTCGCTTCCATCCTGGAGCGCACATGCCGATTATTGACGTCCCACTTGGCTTGCCCGCCTTGGGCCGAATGAGGCTGGCGCTGACATTTCTCGTGCTGCTCGCTTTGGTCGCGCCCGGGCTTGGCGAGCCCCAGACGATGGTGATCGGCTATCTCGGCGAACAGCGCAAACCGCCTCTGCCGCTCGGGCCACTGGACGAGGTCGTCACCGACGACGGCCTGCAAGGTGCCCGGCTCGGCATCGCCGACAATGCCAGCACCGGCCGCTTTCTCGGTCAGCAATTCCGGTTGCAGGAAATCACCCTCAAGCCCGGCGAGATGCCAGCCGAAGCGGTCAAGGAATTCGCGGCCGCCGGCATCAGCTTCCTCATCGCCGATCTCGATGCCGCCCGTTTGCTGCAGGCGAGCGACGCTCCAGGCGCCGAGAGGATGACGCTGTTCAACAGTCGCGCTCCTGACGAGCGGCTCCGCCAGGAGGATTGCCGCAAGAACGTGCTGCACACCGTTCCGAGCCGCGCGATGCTCGCTGACGGGCTGGCGCAATATCTCGTCTGGAAGCGCTGGCAGCACTGGTTCCTGCTGGTCGGGGCGCATCCCGAAGACCAGGCGATGGCGGTTGCCTTTCGACGCGCGGCGACGCGTTTCGGAGCAGAGATCACCATCGACCAGCCCTGGACGTTCAGGCCCGCCAACGGGCGCGCCGATACCGGACATGTCACGCTGCAGACCGAGATTCCCGCTGCCACGCAGGTCAGCGACTATGATGTGCTCGTCGTTGCCGACGAGGCGGACGAGTTTGGCGCCTATCTCGAAGGCCGAACCGCATTTCCGCGGCCGGTCGCAGGGACGCAGGGTCTGGTCGCGACCGGCTGGAGCGCGGTCAACGAAGAGTGGGGTGCCACGCAACTCCAGGATCGCTTCCACAAGCAGGCCGGGCGCTGGATGCTGCCCAGCGACTACGCCGCCTGGCTCGCCGTGCGAAGCATCGGCGAGGCGGCAACGCGCCTGCACAGCCTCGATCCGATTGCGATCGGAAAGTATCTCCGCAGCAACGATTTCCTGCTCGCCGGATTCAAAGGACAGGGGCTGAGTTTCCGTCCCTGGAACGGCCAAATGCGCCAGCCTATCCTGATCGCGGGCCCTCGGCTGCTCGTCTCCAACTCGCCACAGCCGGGTTTCCTGCACCAGCGAACGCCACTCGATACTCTGGGGATCGATCTGGAGGAGAGTACATGCAAGTTCTGATCGATGTTATCCTTGCAATGTTGATTCTCGTTCCTCCCGCCTCGGCTGAGACGATCTACGTCTCCAATGAACAGGACAACACCGTCGCGGTCGTCGACGGGGCGGCCATGACCCTGCAGACAACCATCGATGTCGGGCGGCGTCCGCGCGGGATGGCGCTTTCGATCGACAAGAAGACGCTGTTCGTTGCCGAAGGCGACGACAACCGCATCGATGTGATCGATCTCGCCAAACGGCAGGTGGTTGGTCGGTTGCCTTCGGGCGCCGATCCGGAATTCTTCGTTGTCCATCCGGACGGCAAGCGGCTCTTCGTGGCCAATGAAAATGACAATCTGGTTTCGGTCGTCGATATTGCGGCAGGTAAGGTCACAGGCACCATCGACGTCGGCGTGGAACCAGAAGGCATGGCAGTCAGCGCCGATGGCCGCACGGTCGCCTGCACTTCGGAGACGACGAGCATGGTTCATCTCATCGATGCCGGCACACTTGAGCTCATCGACAATCTGCTGGTCGACACGCGGCCGCGCGCGGCGGCGTTTTCGCGGGACGACAAGCAATTGTGGGTGTCGTCCGAAATCCGGGGCACCGTCGCCGTCTTCGATACCGCTACACGCGCTGAAACTGGCAAGATCGAATTCGAGGTGCCGGGTATCCGGCGCGAGGGGGTGCAAGCGGTTGGCATTGAGATGTCGCGCGACGGCGCGACCGCCTATGTGGCGCTCGGCCCGGCCAACAGGGTTGCAGAGGTCGACACCAAGACGCTGGCGGTGCGGCGCCTCTATCTCGTCGGCCAGCGTCCGTGGCATGTAGCGCTATCGAACGACCAGAAGCGTCTGATCAGCGCCAACGGCAACTCGGGCGACATCTCCTTCATCGACCTTCACGATCAGGAGGTGGTGAAATCACTGCCGGTGGGGCGCGGTCCGTGGGGCGTCGTGATTGGCCCATGAACGCCCTGTCAGTCGAGGATCTAGGTCACAGTTTCGGAAGCCGGCGGGTTCTCCAGGGCGTCTCGTTCGCGGTGGCTGAAGGCAGGATGTGTATCCTGCTTGGACGCAACGGCGCCGGCAAGACGACCTTGTTCTCGCTGATCACCGGTCTCTACCACGCGCGCGTAGGATCAGTGCAGGTCTTCGGCCAAGCCATGAATGCCAATCCTTCCGCCGCGCTCGCGCAAATGGGCGTCGTCTTTCAATTGCCGACTCTCGACCTCGATCTGACGGCCGGCGAGAACCTGCGATACCATGCGGCCCTGCATGGGCTTCCCACGGAGCTGAGCAAGGAGCGCTCCAGGGAGGAACTCAGCCGCCTGGAGGTGCTGGACAGGATCGACGATCCCGCCCGCGCGCTGTCCGGCGGCCAGCGCCGGCGCGTGGAGATCGCACGGGCGCTGATGCATGGTCCGCGCCTGCTGCTGCTCGACGAGCCTACCACCGGGCTCGACGTGCCAGGACGGCGCGCGCTTGAACAGCATATGAGAAAGCTTTGCCGAGAGCGTGGCATTGCCGTTCTGTGGGCAACGCATTTCCTCGAAGAGGTGGCGGCCGACGATGATGTCGTGGTGCTGGATCAGGGCAGGGTATGCTGGGCCGGCGGCGCGGATCGCATCGCGCCCGAGCTTGATGTCGAAACCATCGCGGGGGCATTCGCCGTGCTGACGGGCTCGCCATGAAAGTCCACCACGCATTGCGCGCGCTCGACGGCATCTTGCGGCGGGAGATGTTGCGAACGCTTCGGCAGCGCGGCCGGCTGCTCTCGGCGATCATACGGCCTTTGGTCTGGCTCGCCATCTTCGCCGCCGGCTTCCGTTCGGTGCTTGGCCTGTCAATCACGCCGCCCTATCAGACCTACGTTCTCTACGAGGTCTATGTCGTCCCCGGGCTGGCGGCCATGATGCTGCTCTTCCATGCCATGGCAAGCTCGCTGGCGATGGTCTACGACCGTGAGATGGGCAGCATGCGCCTGTTGCTGACGGCGCCGCTTCCACGCTGGTATCTGCTTGCCGCGCGGCTGCTGGCGAGCGTCATCGTCGGTCTGCCGCTGGTCTATCTGTTCTTGCTGATCGCGCGTTATTGGGACGTGCGCCCGCCGTTTCTAGGCTACCTCGCCGTGTTTCCGGCGCTGGTCCTGTCAGGCCTGATGCTGGGCGCGTTCGGGTTGCTGGTATCGTCCGTTTCGACGCAGATGGAGAACTTCGCCGGCGTGATGAACTTCGTCATCTTCCCGACGTTCTTCGCCTCGACGGCGCTTTATCCGATATGGCGGCTTGCCGAGGCGGGGCCGGTGCTGGCTACGATCGCCGCATGGAACCCGTTCAGTTCGGCGGTCGAACTGATACGCTTCACGCTCTATCTGCGCTTTGATCCCGTTTCCGCCCTTGTCGTTCTCGCCTGCCTCGTCGTGTTTTTCCTGGCGGCAGTGGTCGGCTACGACCCCGGCCGCGGCCTGTGGTCCCGGGGCGGCGGCGAGGGCTGATCATTTCAGGGCGTAGAGGTAGGCAGCGATATCACGCGCCTGCTGCTCTGTGATCCCCGT
>NZ_VFVP01000017.1:0-120624 GCF_006442175.1 Mesorhizobium sp. B2-3-14
GCCAATCTGCGCAAGGAAAATACCGACGGCCAGGACATCGTATCCTATATCACCGGCGCCAAGACCGGCGAGGCGGAGTTGCAGGCCGCCTGAGAATGGAAAAGACGTCTATGGCGCAAGAACCCCTGGCGCCGGCATCGACCAGATGGCGGCGCCCGGACCTGAGCTGAACTGGTGATGACGCAAAACTTTCAATCCGTATGTTCAGGGATCAGCCCTCGACGGTGTAGCCCGCCAACCCCATGACGCGCAGCAGCTCGCGATGGCCAATCCTGGCCATTTCCAGCGGCGGGCTCTTGATCGGATCCTGCTCGGCCTCGACGACAAACCAGCCTTCATAGCCGTGGCCGGCGAGCCGTTTGACGATGGTCTCGAAGTCGAGCGAGCCATCGCCCGGCACGGTGAAGGCGCCCTTGACGACCGCGTCGAGGAAGCTTTCGCGGGAGCGATCCAACCCGTCGATGACGGGCTGGCGCACATCCTTGGTGTGAACGTGGCTGATGCGATGGTGGTGGTTGTCGATCACGCGCAACACGTCGCCGCCGGCAAAGGCCATGTGGCCGGCGTCGTACAGGAGAGGTAGCGCCTCACCGGAATGCTTCATCAATAGGTCCACGTCCTGCTCGGATTCGATCGGTGCGGCCATGTGGTGATGGTAAGCGATTGGCATGCCCTGCTCGCCGCACCATTCGGCGAAAGCGGTCATCTTCCGGCCATAGGCCTTGATCTCCTCTTCGCTCAGGCGACCACGGGTGGCGAGGGGCGCCGAACGGTCGCCCTGGATTGTGCCCGCGATCTCGCCATAGACGATACAGGGCGCGCCCACGGCCTTGAACAACGCCATCTGTTCGGCAATGCGGTCCTTCTCGCGGGCGATGTCGCCATCGAGCAGCAAGCCCGAGAACCAGCCGCCGCAGACCTTCATGCCATAGGTGTCGAGGATCGGTCCGAGCACGCCGGCATCCATCGGGAATCGGCGTCCGGTCTCCATGCCGGAAAAGCCGGCCTCCCGCGCTTCTGCGAGGCATCCCTCGAGCGAAATGTCGCCACTCAGTTCCGCAAGATCGTCGTTCCACCACGCGATCGGCGCGATGCCAAGTTTGGCTTTCATGCTCTGAGTTCTCCTTCCACAGGACGCAAATGGCTGCGTTGCGATCTATTATGAAATGTCTATTGACAAATCAATAGATGCTGCAATGATTATTGCAATACGGTTTTAGGGAGGACTGCGCCAACTCGCGCAGGGCACGCGATCCATCGGACATGCCGAGGATCAGCGCCGCCGGAGGCTGCTCCGAACGGAGTGAAACACCCGTCCCGCAATGCCGGAATCTTGTGACCGCCGCGCTGTCTGCGTGGCGTGTCTCGTGCTGTTTCAGGATGCTCAGATGTATGGCGACTACGGACTTTTCATCGATGGAGCCTGGCACTCAACGGGCGGGGGAGGCCTTACGCCGGTATTCAGTCCGGTCACCGAAAGGGCGCTCGGCGAGGTAGCTTGCGCCAATGGGGAAGACACTCGCGACGCACTCGAAAGTGCCCAACGGGGGTTTCGTTCATGGAAAGCAAAATCCGCCTTCGAGCGGGCCGATGCTCTGCATCGAATTGCCGACGAAATGCTGCGCCGCAAGGATGAAGGGGCGCGGATGATCTCCAGCGAGACCGGCAAGCCGCTCGCCCAGTCGGAGCGGGAATGGGCTCTCGCGGTCGATCAATTCCGCTGGCATGCCGAGGAGGCGCGTCGCATCTACGGTCGTGTCATCGAGAGCCGTGTCCCCAGCGGGCGTTTCGAGGTCCTGCATGAGCCTGTTGGCGTCGCCGCGGCCTTCACGGCCTGGAATTTCCCCGCAGCGTTGGTGGCCCGCAAGGTCGCACCGGCCCTGGCCGCCGGCTGCTCGATCGTGGTGCGTCCCTCGAGCCAGACTCCGGGCACGGCCATGGTCATGGTCGACTGCATGCGAGCGGGCAACCTGCCTGCGGGCGCAGTCAGCCTGCTGGTCGGTCCCACGGAAGCCACCTACACGCCGATCATGGCGTCGAAAGTAGTCCGGAAAGTCTCCCTGACCGGCTCCACGCGGGTCGGTCAGCAGATGATCCGCGATGCCGCCGATACGGTCAAAAAGGTCTCGATGGAACTGGGCGGCAACGCGCCGCTGATCGTCTTCGACGATGCCGATCTCGAGACCACGCTCGGTGTGGCGGTGCCAACCAAATATGCCAATGCCGGCCAGGTCTGCGTTACGCCCGACCGCTTCTTCATCCACGAAAGCCTGCATGACAAATTCGTTGAGGGGTTCGTCTCCCGGGTCAAGTCGCTGAAGCTTGGTGATGGTCTCGACCCCTCGGTGCAGATGGGACCGCTGATCAACGGCAAACGGCTCTCCGACATCGAGGCCGTGGTCGCGGAGGCCGAACGGCAAGGGGCAACGATCGCCGCTGGCGGCCGCCGTGCGGCGACCTTCAACGCCGGGCATTTCTTCGAGCCCACGGTGCTGACCAACGTCAGCGACGACATGGCGGTCTTTGCCGAGGAGAATTTCGGTCCGGTGGCGGCGATCACCTCGTTCTCCAGCGACGACGAGGCGCTGCAACGCGCCAACACCTCCGACATGGGGCTTTCGGCCTACGCGTTCACGCAAAGTCCCAAGCGTGCACGCCGGGCGATTGCCGAGCTGAAGGCTGGAATGGTCGGCATCAACAGCTTCGCGCTTGCTGCCTCGGAGGCCCCCTTCGGCGGCACCAATTTTTCGGGCATGGGCAGGGAAGGGGGTGTCGAGTCGATCACGGATTACCTCGATACCAAGCTCGCCCAGGTCGTTTTCTAAGGGTTGCCGCCATGATCCCCAATACCCTCAAGAAGCTCTGGGCCGACGGCCGTCCGACCATCAATGGTTGGCTCTCGATAGGCAACTCGTTCACCGCCGAGATCATGGCCGCGCAAGGTTATGACAGCATCGGCATCGACCTGCAGCACGGTGCGCTCGACTACAACGCCATACTGCCCATGCTGCAGGCCATGCGCGCCTCGGGCGTCACCCCGCTGGTGCGCGTCCCCTGGCTCGAGCCGGGCATCATCATGAAGGCACTGGACGCCGGCGCCTACGGGATCATCTGCCCGATGATCAACACCGCGGAGGAAGCTGCGAAGTTCGTCTCCTACCTCCGATACCCGCCGCTTGGACAACGGTCATTCGGTCCGACGCGTGCCAATTTCGCGGTCGGCGCCAACTATGCGGTCGAGGCCAATAGAGAAATTCTGGCGTTCGCTATGGTCGAAACCGCCGAGGCGATGGCCAATCTCGATGCGATCGCGGCCACGCCAGGGCTCGACGGCATCTATGTGGGGCCCGCCGACCTGACCTTCAGCCTGCACGGCGGTCGCCTGCCTCCGGCCTTCGATCGCGAAGAGCCGGAAATGATCGAGGCTCTGCAGACGATTGTGCGGGCCTGCCGCAATCACGGCATTCGCGCCGCGCTGCATTGCGGCACTCCGGAATACGCCGGGCGCGCCGTGGCATGGGGCTTCGACATGACCACCGTCTCCAATGACGTGCGTTTACTCGCCGGCGCCGCTGAAAGCGCCGTCAAGCGGTTCAGGGCGCTGATGGCTGGAGCCTCAGCCGAGGGCGTCAACGCCAAGGGAAGCTACTGATGCCTCACGTGCTTGTTGCCGGCAAACTGCATCCAAGCGGGATAGCCCTGCTAGATCGGACGCCGGGTGTAACCTACGACTATGTCGAGGAGGTTTCCGAGCCAAGCTACGCCTCGCTGATCGGCAAGGCCGATGGGCTGGTCATTCGCACCCAGCCGCTGTCCGCGCCGACCGTCGACAAGGCACGCAAACTCCGCATCGTCTCGCGGCATGGGGTCGGCTACGACTCGGTCGACCTGCCGGCGCTCAACAAGCGCGGTATCGCGCTGGCCATCGTCGGCGATGTCAATTCGGTCTCGGTGGCTGAGCACGCCATGATGCTGCTGCTAGCCGCCGGCAAGCGCACCTTGCGCGCTGATCGCGCCGTTCGCGAAAAAGGATGGAACTGGCGCAACAAGCTCGAGGCGTCGGAACTAGCGGGCAAGCGGCTGCTCATCCTGGGTTACGGGCGGATCGGCCGGCATCTTGCCCGTATGGCTGCCGGCTTCTCCATGGAGGTTGAAGCCTACGATCCGTTTCTCGAGAAGATGGGCTGGCCGGATGGCCAGGTGAGGCCGGCCTGCGACCTCGATGCTGCACTGGGCCGTGCCGACGCAATTTCCGTGCACGCGCCCAAGGGCGAGGTGCCGTTGATCGGTGCCCGTGAATTCGAACTCATCAAGCGTGGCGTCGTCCTGATCAACACCGCCCGTGGTGGCGTGGTCGAGGAGCTCGCTCTGATTGAGGCGCTGCGAACCGGCACGGTTGCGGCCGCGGGCCTCGATGTTTTCGACCAGGAGCCGCCAACGCCGGACAACCCGTTGCTGGCGATGGATCAGGTCATCCTCACGCCCCACATCGCCGGTCTTACCGTTGAATGTGGGGAACGCATGGCAGTGTCGTCGGTCAAGAACGTCCTCGATTTTTTTGAAAGCAAGATCGATCCCGCGCTGGTCGTCAATGGGGCCGAAATCAATGGGAAATGAGAAACCCAAGCTGCGGGTCGGGCTGATCGGGACCGGTTTCATGGGCAAGACCCATTCGTTTGGGTTCGCCGCGGCGGAGCGTGTTTTCGATCTGCCATTCGAGCTCGAGCTTCATACCGTCGCGGACCGTACCGAAGAACTTGCCGGCGCAGCCGCGCGGACGCTCGGCTTCAAGAACGCTACCGGCGATTGGCGCCGACTTGTCCGCGATCCGGATATCGATCTCGTCGACATCACCGCGCCAAACGCGTTCCACCGCGAGATGGCGCTGGCCGCTATCGCCGCCGGCAAGCACGTCTATTGCGAGAAACCGCTTGCTCCGCGCGCAGCAGAGGCCGCCGAGATGGCAACCGCTGCCGTGGCTGCCGGCGTACGCACGCAGGTCGGGTTCAACTACCTGTGCAATCCGATGATGGCCCTGGCCCGTGAGCTCATCGCGTCTGGCGAGCTTGGCGAAATCCGCAGCTATCGCGGGATTCACGCCGAAGACTACATGGGCGATGCTGAAAGTCCCTTCACCTTTCGCCTCGACCCGGTTGGGGGCGGTGCGCTGGCCGATCTCGGCAGTCATGCCTTGGCGACCGCCGAGTTCCTTCTCGGCCCGATCGAGCGCGTTCTTGGCGACGAGGTCACCGTCATCAACAGTCGTCCGGACGGCAAGGGCGGCCGTACCGCCGTCGAGGTCGACGACATCGGTCGGGCTTTCTTGCGCTTCGCCAGCGGCGCCACCGGCAGCATCGAGGCGAGTTGGGTGGCGACCGGCCGCAAAATGCAGCACGATTTCGAGATCTATGGCTCGAGAGGGGCGCTGACCTTCAGCCAGGAGCGCTTCAACGAACTGCAATTCTACACCACTGCGGACGCCGGTCGCGTTCGCGGCTTCCGTCGTATTGAGGCCGGGCCTGATCATCCGCCCTATGGGCTGTTTTGCGTGGCCCCAGGCCATCAGCTTGGTTTCAACGATCTCAAGGCCATCGAGGTCGCGCTGTTTCTCGAAGCTATCGCCGGGATCCGTGCCGAGCCATTCAGCTTCCGCTCCGGACAGCGCATCCAGGAACTCGTCGAAGCAATCCACACCTCGGCGACTGGAGGCCGCTGGGTCAGCACAATTTGATGGCAATCTCGAATGTGGCGCCGGGGCGGCCGCTGAAGAACTTCATTCGACGGGCTTGCGCGTTTTGCAGGGAAAGAACTTTACCCTGTGGGCGTCGCACGTAGCCAGAAGGCAGGTAGGTATTATCGGCGCGTGCTATTTTGCCGATCAAGATGGATCGCGCGAAGCCGGATGACGGCGAATCCAATGCCGCGCCGAAGCGATTCATGCGTTTTTGCAAGGAATATTGCTCGATCGCAAAGTTTCGGTATGGTGGGTGATCGAAAAAGGATCAGGCATGGACCACTTACGATCGAAGCCTCAGTCTGCCGGCGAGTTGATGACTATCTTGAACTCAGCTCAGGATAACATGGGCAGGGGCGGGCGTCGCGTGGCGAATTTTTTCATCGCGAACCTTGGCGAGACAGCCCTTCTGTCAGGTTCCGAGGTTGCCAGTCGCTGCGGCGTGAACGCATCCAGTGTGGTGCGTTTTGTCCAGACCTTGGGATTTTCGGGCTACCGGGAATTTCAATCAGTTCTCCAACAGCATCTGTCCGCCTCAATTGTGGAAGCCAGGCAGTCTGGCGCGGGTGGGATTGCCTTGCCCGAGATTTCAAAGCCGCTTCGTCTCGTTCTTCTTGCCGACTCAGGGCGATCGTTCAACGAGGCTGCGGAAGCCGCCGCGAAGAAGTTCAGCGCGCAAAACGCATCGACTGAGATTGAAACGGAGTCGCATGCTTCATACGACGTCCAACCTGAGGACTTTGCGCGCCGGATCGAGAGCGCGGCTGAAACGTCCGATGGCATTATCCTGGTCGCCAGAGAGCATCCAGCAATCAACGATGCCGTGAGGGCGGCCACTGGACGGGGCCTCCCGGTGATCTGCCTGACCACCGATCTCCCTTTGTCAGGTCGAGCAGCCTATGTTGGCTCGGATCAATATGTGTCGGGGGCTACGGCAGCCTGGCTGTGTGGTCGAATGCTCCCGCGTGGGACTGCCGGCAAAGTTCTATTTGTTTGCAGCGTGCCGTTTCGCTGCCACCAAGATCGGGAGCAGGGATTCCGGCACGTCCTGCGATCCGAATTCTCAACCCTCGCTATCGATGAGAGGGTGAGCTCCAATGAGAGCATTGAGGTCATATACGAGGCAGTCCGGCGATACATCGCAAAGAGCGGTCCGCCGGCGGCCATCTACAATGTTTCAGGGGCTAACCTCGGGGTTGGGCGCGCATTGGAGGCAGAAGGTCTCAGTAATTCGACCGTCTTTGTCGGCCACGAATTGAACGCGAATTCCCGCTCTCTGCTCGAGCGGGGAATCATGGATGTGACGATCGGCCACGACTTCGATCGCGAGATTGCGCTATCGGTAGATTGCATACGGACGGCGCGCCAAGGCATCCAGCCTGTAAATCGAATTACGCAAAGCCAGGTTTTTACCCGCTTCAACTGCGCCACCTTCTGATTGATCGCAGAGTTCTTCTGCGAGCGATGATGTTGGGCAACCGAAGTGGTGGTTCCTTCCGATCGCCTCTCTAGATCGCCAACTTGGCGACAGGCGTTGGCGGGGCGAAGGGGTAAGCGCCCCAGACCGACTGGTCGAAATTGATCACAGAGCCAGTCATCATCCCGGCATCCTCCGAAGCTAGAAATGTGACGGCCTTGGCCACTTCCGCAGGAGCCAGCAGGCGCTCAAAAGGTTGTTCGGCCGCAGCCTTTTCGAGCCAGTTTGCGTCCGCGCCGTGATACTCGCGCTGGATGCGATCCTCGCCGTCGGAAGCCATCCAGCCGATATTCAGCTGATTGACCCGGATCTTGTTCCGCATCGTTGCAAACGCCGTGTTGCGAGTAAGTGTGGCAAGAGCACCCTTGGAGGCGCAGTAGGACGCGATAAACGGCTGCCCGGCGAGCGCCGAGGTGGATCCAACATTCACGATCGCTCCTTCGATATGGTCTCGGACCATCCGCCGGATGGCTTCTTGCATCAAGAAGAAAGGAGCGCGCGTGTTGATCGCGAACATCCGGTCGAAAAGCTCCTCGCTCGTGTTGAGGATGTCACCACGGTCCGTAAGGCCGGCGGCATTCACCAGGACATCGACCCGCCCAAAGGCCCTATCCGCGGCCTCGATCACCGTCCGGCAATCGGCCACGTTCCCTAGATCGGCCTGGACAAAGCGAACCACGCAGCCCGTTTTAGCCTCAATTGCTGCAGCGACGGCGCCGCCCTTATCGGCGTTGCGCCCACAGGTGACAATTCCGGCCGCGCCCGCGTCTGCGAGATGCATGGCGATCGCAGCGCCCAGTCCCTGCGTCCCGCCGGTGACCACCGCGAATTTCCCATCGACTCTGTTCATTTTTCAAGGCCTCCTCGCTCTGCAATGAATTTTGCAGAAGAAATCAATGCGGAATTTGTATTGACACACGTGCAATAATGCAAGATATTTTGCATCGTGCACGCAAAGATTGGTGCTTGGCTTGCACAACAGGCCGCAGGGAGGAAATTGATGTTGCGTATCGCCGTACTCGGCTGTGGCCGAATTGGTCAAATGCATGCTGCCAATGTCGCTCGGCATCCCCGATCCGCGTTGGCGGCGGTATTCGATGTCAATTCAGAGGCGGCCGAAAAGGTCGCGGCGGCTCAAGGCGTCAAGGCCGCAGCCAGCGCAGAGGATATCTTCGCGTCGGACATGGTGGACGCCGTTCTGATCGCCACGGCAACTCCCACCCACGCCGACTACATAGAAATGGCAGTCGCTGCGGGTAAGGCGGTGCTGTGCGAGAAGCCGATCGACCTTAGCCTCGCCCGCGTCGAGGCGTGTGCCGCCAATATCGGCGAGACCAAGATCCCGATCCAGCTTGGCTTCAACCGTCGTTACGATCCTGGGCACAGTGCAGCGCGGACTGCGATGCTGGCCGGCGATATCGGCGAGTTGCACCAGGTCATTATCACGTCCCGTGATCCTGCGTTGCCGCCGAGAGCCTATCTGGAGGCTGCGGGCGGGCTGTTCCGCGATATGACGATCCACGACTTCGACTTGGCTCGCTTCATGCTCGGCGAGGAGCCGACCGAGGTCTTCGCGCTTGCCAATGCGCTCATTGATCCGGCACTCGGAAAGGAGCTCGATGAAGTCGACAGTGCAATGGTCATCCTGAGGACCGCGTCGGGCAAGCAATGCCACATCAATAATTCGCGCACGGCGGTCTACGGCTACGATCAGCGCGTTGAGTTGATCGGGAGCGCCGGAATGCTTCTTTCCGACAACCGCAAACCCCACGAATTGCGACGCTTTACAGGCACGGCCGCCGAGGCAAGCCAACCGTATCAGTTCTTCTTTCTCGAGCGCTACCAGGAAGCCTTCATGGCCGAGATCGACGGGTTCGTGGACTGTGTGGAGAAAGGCGCTGTTCCGCTGGCAAGTTTCGAAGATGGGCGCCGTGCGCTCATCCTGGCGGAAGCGGCCTACAAATCCATGAAAGAGGGACGTTTGGTGCGCGTCTCCGAGGTGGCTGCATAAAAGCATTCGGCGGCGGATTCGCAGGAGGATGAAAGATCCGCGCAGTGGGAGGAGTAGCGTTTGGTGAAGTATGGGCTCGCACGGTTCGTCGTGTGGGGAAATGACCGAGACCGGCCCCGCAATAGCGCGGCATCTTGGCTCCGCCTTCCTTGCGATCACGATCGAAGGAGAATCGCGACAGCGAGCCCGCACTCCCAACTTCTGGTCCAGGGCTCTTTCAGTGCTGCCGGGCCGGCACTGCAATTGCATTTGCGCGTGACGACATCGCAAACGGTGTCTCATCGCAAGATCGAACCTTTCTGTGGTGAGCACAGAAGGCCTAAGCGGTGTCAGGCCCGGCTCAACGGGCAGTCGGACCGCGCAACAAAAGGAGGAACCAATGAAATTTCCAAGTCTTCCCATTTCTCGCCGCAGGGCCGCCAGCACAGTGGCTTTCGGCGCGCTGTTCCTTGCAATAACCGCTGGGACCGCGCTTGCCGAATACAAGGCCGCGGACGTGAGGATCGGTTTCACCCCGAAGTTTCTCAAGGATGATTTCCAGACCCTGATGCTGGATCTCTCGAAGAAGGCCTTCGATGCAAAAGGTTTCACCCTGGTCGGTGCTCCTGATCCGAATGGCGATATCGCTGCCGAAGTCGATGCGCTCCAGAACCTGATTGCCAACGGCGCAAACGTTCTGGTCTTCGCTCCCATTGACGCGGCCGGAATCGTTCCCGCGGTCAAGAAGGCGAATGACGCCAACGTCCTGGTTTTCTCGATCGATGACGCCCCCGCGGGCGGCAAAGTGACGGCAACGGTGCGCGCGGACAATGTCGACGCCGGCGTTCAAGGCGCCAAGGAGATGGCCAAGCGCCTGCAGGCCAAGCCGTGCTGGACCGACAACAGCTGCATCGTGCTTGAGCTACAGGGTGCCCTGACCACACCAAACGGCCGCGATCGATCCGACGGTTTCTCCAAAACGCTGCATGAGCTCGCGCCCAAGGTGAATCTGATACAGCGCCCGACCGAATGGACTGCCGACATGGCCGCCGATGCTGCGCAGAACGTCCTCACCCAGAATCCTTCGTTGAGCGGCATCTTCATGGCGTCCGAACTCATGGCCTCGGCCGTGAACGCGCAGCTCACCAACGGCGGCAAGGGCGCTCCGGTGGGTGACCCGAACTCGGTGATCCGCATCGCAATCGATGGAACGCCTCAAGGGCTTCAGCTGATCCGCAGCAAGGCCCTCGACGCGACGGTGTCACAGCCCCTGAGCGCCTATGCGACCAAGACGGCCGAGCTGATCGAACTCGTCTCCAAGGGTGGCAAGATCGAGATCGGGCCACGTGACGACGGCCAGGTTATCGATACACCCGTTGGACCGCAGTACCAGCTCAAGGCGACGCTGGTGACAGCC
Organism: Mesorhizobium sp. B2-3-14; assembly: GCF_006442175.1. Classification (NCBI taxonomy): domain Bacteria; kingdom Pseudomonadati; phylum Pseudomonadota; class Alphaproteobacteria; order Hyphomicrobiales; family Phyllobacteriaceae; genus Mesorhizobium; species Mesorhizobium sp. B2-3-14. The sequence continues at coordinate 10,619 of NZ_VFVP01000017.1, forward strand.
GACAATGTGGACTCACCTGATCTGTGGGCGAACAAGATCGGCAAGTAAGCAGGACCCAAGGGAGGAGCCGAGGATCATGGACAGCGCGCGACCCATCGTCGAGATGCGTGACATCGCCAAGACCTTTGGCTCGACCCGGGCTCTTCGCGGCGTGAATTTCACCGTCATGCGCGGTGAGGTTCACGCCCTGTTGGGCCGCAATGGCGCGGGAAAGAGCACGCTTGTTTCCACCTTGAGCGGATATGTTTCGGCCGATACCGGGTCGATCAGAATTGGCGAGGTCGAGGTAGAAGCGATAGGCCAACACTATGCGCCCTGCATTCGCAAGCTGATCGCCCACGTTCAACAAACGCCTCAGCTGTTCAACCTGCTGACGGTTGCGGAAAACCTTTTTGTAGAGAACCCTCTCGTCCGCAGAGGGTTCGGCGTGGTGAGCCACAAGCTGATGTTGGAACGCGCCGCTGAGCTGCTGAGCGAATGGAACATGGACATCCAGCCCCGCTCGCTTGCAGGAGAGCTGGGCGCCGGGACGAGACAGCTGCTCGAGATCATGAAAGCACTCAGTCGGGGTGTGCCCATCATGATTCTGGACGAGCCAACCGCGGCGTTGAGCAATGCGGAAAAACGGATTCTGTTCGAGCATGTGAGGGCGCTCAAAGCCAAGGGAGTCTCGTTCGTCTATATCTCGCATCATCTGGACGAGGTTTTCGAGATTGCCGATACAGTCACCATATTGAGGGACGGGAAGGTCGTAAAGGAACGCGAGCCCGTGGAGCGTCTCGACGTCGAGACCATCGCTGACCTTATGATGGGTGAAAAGACGGTCCGAAGCACGCGACAGGACTTCCTGACGGATGAAGCCCCTGTTCTGCTCCAGGCCAAGGGAATTAGGCTCGACAGCTTTTCGGAAAAGGATATCAACTTTGCTGTAAGGGCGGGCGAGATCGTGGCCCTGGCAGGTCCGGTGGGTGGCGGGAAGGAAGCACTCGCGATGGTCCTTGCTGGCCAGCAAAGGCCTGAAAGAGGCGAGGTGATCAGCCCTCGTGGAAAGCTACCGACTATCGGGCTGGTTCCGACCGACAGGCATGCCAGCGGCTACGTTGGCATTTTGGGTGTTCGTGAAAATGTGGCGATCGGTGGCCTCGACGTCTTGTCCGGCAAACTTGGTTTTATCAGCAAAGGCAAGGAAGCCAGGCATGTCGGGCGCCTTGCCCAACAGACGAACGTAATCGCATCGTCTCTGGAGCAAGCGGTGAGCCAGCTCAGTGGCGGCAATCAGCAGAAGGTTGTTTTCGCGCGCGCGCTTTGTCGAGCTCCCGAGGTCATCGTCGCTCTCAGCCCAACCCGCGGCGTCGATGTGGGAGCCAAGGAGCAGCTCTATTCTCTGTTGCGCGATCTTGCCAGCAAGGGGTTGGGGGTTGTGGTCGTCTCGGACGAGGAAGACGAAATTGATCAGCTGGCCAACCGGGTCGTGATCGTGTTCGAGGGGCACGTCGTTGATGAACTGGTGGGCGGATACACAATCAAAGATCTAATCCTGCGAATGGAGGGCGTCGTATGAGCACCGATATCGTGAGCAAATCCACGCCGAAGAAGGAACATTCCGGACAGTCGCGGCTGTCCGCCTTTGGGAGCGCCTTTGTGGCCGGTGGATATACGATGTACCCGGTCCTTCTCATACTGGTCATCGTGGGTGCCATCGTTGCTCCCCGGTTCGCCACGGCGGCCAATCTGCTGAATATCCTCGACCAGGTGAGCGTTCTGGGCCTGACGACAATCGGACTGACTTTCGTCGTCTTGATAGGTCGACTGGATCTCTCGCTCGAGGGAATTGTCGGCTTCGCTCCGATGTTGGCGGCTGTCACACTGGTGCCTGCGGCGGCTGGCGGGCTTGGATTGGAGTTGCCAAGTTGGACTGGCCTATTCGTTGCCCTGGGTACTGCGGGGCTGATCGGGTTTTTCAATGGTTTCATGGTCGTCAGGGTGGGTCTCAACCCGTTCATCTCGACGCTCGGGCTGCTTGTGCTGCTTCGCGGCGGAGTGCTGATCATTTCGAACGGGCGATCGATCTACTCTCCCGGCAAAGCGCTGACATACCTCGGTTCCGAGAGTTGGCTCGGTGTTCCAGTGTCTGTGATCGTATTCATTGTGGTAGCGGCCGTGGTCGGCCTTGTCTTCCACTATCACCGCTACGGTCGGGCACTGTATGCTATCGGCGGCAATGAAGACGCTGCGAGGGCCGCCGGCATTAACGTGGACAGGGTCATTTGGTCGGCGTTTGTCTTCGCGGCTCTCTTGGCGGGCTTAGCCGGTGTTCTGATGACGGGGCGCCTTGATTCGACGGTGACAACCCAAGGGCAGGGGATCATTTTCTCCGCCTTTGCCGCTGCCGTGATCGGGGGCGTAAGTCTTGGCGGCGGGCGAGGGACAATCGTCGGAGTTGTTAGCGGAGTGCTCTTGATTGGCGTCATCAACAACTTGCTCACGTTGGCGCAGGTTCCGTCCTTTTACGTTCAGGCATCGACCGGTGCCGTCATCATAGTCGCAGCGGTGCTGACGACGATCGCGAGCCAACGCTCAAGCGGCGTGCGAACCCGAACCTGAGATATTATGCCGGCAGGAGCTAAGGGTTTCTGCCAGCATAACTGCCAAGCTCGAATGGAGCGTGCGTGCACGGCTTCAGCGCAGTGGACACTCAACGGGTCGAAGTCCGCTCTTGTTGCTAGTCCTAACGTGGAGGCGGCGGTGAAACGGAGACCAATCGGCCGGTCCGGATTGGAAGTCACCGAAATTTGTTTCGGAACAGCTCCTCTCGGCGGGATGCCGGACACTTACGGCTATAGCGTTGACGAAGCCACGGCCCTTGCGACCATCCGAGCGATTTTCGACGGTCCAGTCAACTTCATGGACACTTCCCGCAACTACGGCCTTGGCCGCAGCGAGGAGCGGATTGGAAGAGTGATCAGGGAGCGCGGAGGGCTACCTCCAGGGTTTGTGCTTTCGACGAAATTAGACCGGGATATGAGTACAGGTCGCTTCGACGCCGGTCGCGCTAGGCAGTCGCTTGAGGAGAGTCTTCTGGCTCTCGGTCTTGATCGCGTTCATATACTGCACCTTCACGATCCTGAGCATTCCGTGGATCTCAACGAGATCACGCGGCCAGGCGGTGCGCTCGATGAATTGTTTGGGATAAAAGAGGAAGGTCTGGCGACCGCCGTGGGGCTGGCAATGGGCCGTCTCGATATCATGTTGCCGATGGTCAAAGACTGGCCCTTTGATGTCCTGCTCAATCACAATCGCTTCACGCTTTTGAACCGATCGGCAGGTCATCTCTTCGAGCTAGCCAATGAAAGAGGGATAGCTGTGTTCAATGCGGCTCCTTACGCTGGCGGCGTCCTGGCAAAGGGCAGTTCGCGGGTGTCTCGGATAACCTATCAAGAGATTGATGAGACAATGCTCGCACCTGTGCGCCAGATCGAGGGGCTGTGCAGAAAGCATTCCCTGGCCCCTGGCGCGGCAGCACTGCAGTTCTCACTAAATGAGCCGCGGATAACCTCGACCGTTGTGGGTGTTTCGAAACCCGAAAGGATCGCCCAGACGCTTGAGTGGGCCACCGCGGCCATCCCTGAACAGACTTGGGAGGATCTTGGGAAGATTGGGTATTCGGTGGATGATCCCGAGGCCCGGCGGATTTACAAGCCGGGCTAGTCTGCGTCATCAAAGGCGCACTGCTAAACGTTTGGCCGCGACCACGAACAGCAAGATCACCCCCCAAGCTGTGAGCGCAAGATGAGGGCTTAGTCCGATGATGTTGAAGCCGCTGGCGATGACTTGAAGAATGATCAGCGCGACGAACAGGCCAGCGATCTTTCCAAAACCGCCATACGGATCGATCCCGCCCAAGATGGCCGCGAGAACCGTTATCAACAAATAGGAATGTGCGATCTCGGCACCGGCCGAATTGAACCGGGCCATCATGACAATGGCCGCAAGCCAGCACAGCAGGGAAGACAGGACATAGACCCAAATTAGCACTCGGCCCGTGTCAACACCCGAATACCTGGTCGCCTCGGGGTTGGATCCGATCATGTGCATGCGGATGCCAAGCGGCGTGCGGGTAAGCAGCACATGAACGACTATAGCCACCATCGTGAACAGCAGGAACGAGGTGGGTACGCCCAGCACGGTTTCGTTGGACACCGCTATCAGAGCCTCGGGAAAGCCCGACACCGTGCGCCCGCGCGTGAAGTAAATACTGATTCCATGAAGGAGCGTCATCGTGCCGAGCGTGACCAGGATGGGGTGAACGCCGGCATACGCGACGAGGAAGCCGGTGATCAGCCCGATCAGCGCGCAAAGCGCCAAGCCTGCCAGCAGGGCAGCTGTCATCCATAGCGCCAGGTCAAGGTCTGCGGCATCCGGCGGCATCAGCGAAGTTAGGATCCAGGCCATCAGCAGGCCTGCCAGATTGGCGGTCGCGATGAGTGCCAGATTGATGCCGCCCGAAATCAGCGGAATTGCCATCGCCAGCGAGAGAAGGCCGAGTTCGGGCAGTTGGAACATCATCGCCTGCAGCGTCGCACCGCGCAGGAAGGTGCCCGGTTCCAGGAGCGAAAAGACAGCCATCAATGCCACGAGGAGCACAAACAAGCCGCCCTTGCCTTTGACCGGCTGGCGCAAAAGCGCCATCACACTGGCGAATTGGCTGTTGAGCTGTCGCACCCTTTGCTCCGACATCGGATATCCCCTCAACCGGCCTGGATGCGTTGCCGTCGAGTGGAACGCTTTTCAGCGTATCCGGTCATCACGATCGAGACCAGGATCGCCAAGCCCGTGACAACGCCGAAGAAGTACGAGGAAATACCGAGAAGATTGAGCCCGTTCTGCAGCATGGCCAGGAAGAGCACACCTAGCAGGACACCGGCCATCGATCCCTTTCCGCCGACAAGGCTGGCGCCGCCGAGGATGGCTACGGCAAGCACGTTGAGCTCCTGCCCGGCCATTGCGGTCGGAACCGCCTGGTGAACGCGATAGGCCTGGATGAAGCCGCCGATCGCGGCGAGAAAGCCAAGATAGCCATAGGCAAAGAGCTGGACGCCGAGCACGTTGATGCCAATGCGGCTTGCCGCTTCCGGATTGCCGCCAAAGGCGTAAACCTGCCGGCCGAGCCGTGTGTGCTTCATCAGGAAGTGCGTGAGCAGCACCACCGTCAGCATAACGAGGGTGGGCAGGCCGATCTTGACGACGTCGCCCGAGGCAAGGACCGTCCGGTAGACAACGACAGGCTCGGCCCACCAATCGGGCAGATTGTAGATCTCATGCGCATCGGTGATGTAGATCAGGAGCGCGTAGTAGATGCTCGATGTCGCGATAGTGATGATGATCGAGCCGACGCGCAGAAAATGCACGAGCACCGCGTTCAGCGCGCCAAGTGTGGTACCAAAGGCTGCCGCGATCACCAGCGTTGGAATGACCGACATTTCGTAGGTAGTGGCGAGCGTCGCGGCCAGATATTGGGCGGCCGCCGCCGTGGCCGTGAACGAAATATCGATGCCACCGCAAACCAGGACGACGAAAACGCCGGCTGCGAGGATCGCTATCACCGAATAGGCCTCGACGAGGTTCACAAGGTTCGACGCCGTCAGGAAATGAGGAGACGACGCGGTGAGAATGATGGCCGTCACGATGATGGCCGAGCCAAGGGCGCGTTCTGGCTGCCCGAAGATAGTCGCCAGCAGCCTAGGCATGCACCGCCTCCGAGAGCCGGGCTTCGGCGACCGAGCCGGGCAAGAACTCGCCGACGATGCGGCCCTGTCGCATGTGAAGAACGCGGTCGCTGTTGAAATACACTTCCGGCGCCTCGTCCGAGATCAGCAGGATGCTCATTCCCTCCCGCGCCAGCGACCTTATCAGCGCGTGGATGCCGGCCTTGTTGCGAATGTCCACGCCAATTGTCGGGCCGTCTAGGATGAGCACCTTCGGGTGGGTTGCTAGCCATTTGGCGAGCACGACGCGCTGCTGGTTGCCGCCCGACAGCGTCTGACTTGCCGCCTCGACGCCTGCGGCGCGAATCTTCAATTGCTCGACCCATGATTTCGCCAAGGCTGCCCGGCGGCGGAATGGCACCATGCCGAACCGGTCGCTGAGCGATTTCAGCACGGTGATCGCGATGTTGTCTGCTATCGATTGGCGGAGGTTCACTCCTAGAGCCAGCCGGTCTTCCGAGGCATAGGCGATGCCGGCGGAAATGGCGGCCTTGTTGGAGCGGAGTCGCATGGGCTTGCCGTCGACGAGGATTTCCCCGCGATCGAGTTGGGTCATGCCGAAAAGCGAGAGCGCCAGTTCGGTCCGGCCGGCGCCAAGAAGGCCGATCAGGCCGAGGATCTCACCTTCGCGGATAGTGAAGGATACGTCCTCAAATTCGCCGACACGGGTCGCGCCCCTTACTTCGAGCACCGGCTTTCTTTCGTTGACGGGGCGCGCCGAAACCTTGTTCTCCAGGCTTTCGCCGGTCATCAGCTCGGCGATGCGGTTGTCGTCGATCTCGCGGGCGGGAAAGGTGCCGACCTTCTTCCCATCGCGCAGCACGGTGACACGCTCGGCGATTTCGGTGACCTCTTCCAGCCGGTGGCTGACGAAAACGATGCTGATGCCCTGCGCCTTCAGCCTGCGGACGGTGGCCAGCAGCAGGTCGACCTCGTGGCGCGTCAGCGAGGCGGTCGGCTCATCCATGAACAGGACGCGCGCGTTGGAAGCGATGCCCCGGCATATCGCCACGATCTGCCGCTGCGCGACGGACAGCCTGCCGACCGGCAGATCGAGGGGAAGTTGAGTATCCAGGCGCTCCAGCGCCGCCTTGGCGACCCTGCGCATTTCGGCTCGGGGCGGCAGCTTCAGCGGGGCTGACAATTCCAGCCCGATGCCGATGTTTTCTTCGACCGTGAGGTTCGGAAACAGAGACAGGTCCTGGAATATCACCTGGATGCCGAGCGCCCTCGCTTGCTGCGGCGTCAGCCGGGCATGGGCTGTCCCGTCGATGGTGATCGAGCCTCCGGCATCGGGCGCGTGGACGCCAGAGAGGATCTTGATCAAGGTGGTCTTGCCCGAGCCGTTCTCGCCGACCAGGCAATGCACCTCGCCGGCGGCGATCGACCAGTCAATCGCGTCGAGCGCCCGCGTTCCGCCGAACTGCTTGCTGATCTTGGACAAGGTGAGGAGGCTTGCATCCCCGGCGGCAGGGCTATTCATCAACTGACCTTGTTTCGTCCACTGCTGCATTCTCGAAAGCGAAGAACACAACGTCCCATGCCGCGCCGGAATGGGACGTTGCCGACTGCCCACCGGATGCTGTGGGTTCGCTCTGCCATCTGTCTCGTCAGATCACCTGGGCCCATTTGTCGATGGTCTTGGGATTGAGATCGATCTGCTTGTTGGCCCGGATGACATGGCTCTCGGGTTCGACCTCGCAGGGGCCCATGCCCGGGATGTCGATGCCGTTCTTGATCTCCGTGCCGGCCGCGACCGTCTTGCCGAGCGCGACCATCGCATAACCTGAATCGACCGGGTTCCAAAGGAAACCACGGGTGATGGCGCCCGACTTCATCAGCTTCTGACCCTGGCTCGGGATGAATGGCCCGACGACGATGACGTTGCCTATCTGGTCGCGGTCACTGACGGCATTGCCTGCACCGATCGGCCCGTTCGCGCCGAAGATAAGAAACCCCTTCAGGTCGGGATTTGCCTGCATCTGGTCCATGGCGGTCTTGTAGCTGTCGTCTACGCTGTTGGAGACGCCGAAGCGGTCGCCGACCTGCTGCATCTTGGGATATTTCTGCTTCTGAAGTTCAAGCGCAAAATCAGCCCACAGATTGTGCTGCACCACCGTCAGACCGCCGACGAAGACGACATACTTGCCCTCGCCGCCGATCGCCTCGGCGAAGGCTTCGAGATGCGCCTCGCCAAAGGCCTTGTCCTGGATAAGCTCGATGTCCCAATCGGCATTCTTCTGGCCGGGCGATTCATTCATGATGACCTTGATGCCGGCGCCCTGCGCCCGCTTCAGGACGGGCTCGAGCGCCTTGCCGTCATTCGGCACGACGCCGATCACGTCGACCTTCTTGGCGATCAGGTCCTCGATGGCCCGCACCTGCTCGGCGGGATCGTCAGTCGTCGGATTGATGATCGACGCGTCGACGCCAAGATCCTTGCCGGCCTTGAGAACGCCTTTCTCGACGTTGTCGAACCACGGGATTTTGACCTTGCCTACAATGCCTATCTTGGCTGGTTCGCTGGCTGCCCGGGCCGCGGCAGGCGCCAGAGCCGTTATCACGCCTAAAGCCGTCGCGCTCTTCATGAACGTGCGGCGGGAAATGTCGCGCATGGAAAGTTTCCTCCCATTCCAAAGTGGACAGACCACTTCTAACTTGGGCCTCTCGTAAACGCAAGCGCCCATCGCGTTCCGGTCAGCGTCGCAGCGCCGAAATCCTTGAAAGTGCGGCAACATCGGACTCGATCATCGCGCGGGTGCTCTCCTCGATATGGTCGAGATGCGCCGACATCGCCTCGGCCGCACCCGTGCTGTCGTGATCGGCGATGGCGCGGACTATCCTGGCATGTTCGCCAAGGCTGCGGCGGATGAGGGCAACGTCCTCGGTGGCGCGGCGGCGCACATCGAGCCCCATATTATAGAGCCCGTAGGCAACGCGATCGAGAACCGTGTTGCCGGACATTTGCCAAAGCCTGGCATGAAACTGCGCGTCGAGAATTCTGAAACCCACAGAGTCTGCCAACACGTTCTCATGCGCCACCAGCATGCCGTTGAGCGCCTCGACATCGGCATCGCTCGCATTGAAAGCCGCCTTGCGCGCGATCTCGATTTCGATGATGCGGCGGCTCTCGAATACATCCGCAAGGTTGGAGGGTGTGAGTGACAGGAAGAAGTCGAGCGGCGCAAGCAGGGTTCGCGCATCGAGGCTGGTGATGTAAGCGCCGCCGCCGTGGCGGCTGTCCACCACGCCTAGCGTCGACAGGGCTCGTATCGCCTCGCGCAGACTCGGCCGGCTGATATTGAGGATCTCGATCAGCTCGCGCTCGGAAGGCAGCCGGTCTCCGGAACGCAACATGCCAGTTCGCACTAGGTCGAGAATTCGGTTGACGACCGCCTGGGCAACGCCGGTGTTGGCGGCCTGCAGCGTCTCAGCTATTGGGTGCAGCTTCGTGCCTGCCCGCTTCGAAGGCCTGTCGGAACGTTGTGTCATGAGCTCTCCCATGCCTCAGCGGGCTTGAATTCGCCCCAGCTCGGTATGGGCAGTTGTAGCCCGTTTTTGATCCAGAGAAATCGCCCGTTTATGTGGGCGGCGTTTTCACCCACCAGTCTTTCGATGAGCTCGCTCGCCTTTTCGGGATTGTCGCCACCGGTCCGCTCAACCCACGCCGCCCATTCGTGATAGCGTTCGGCGACAGGTCCGAGATCCGATACGCCGTCGCGGATATCGGCCCACATCTCCGTCTTGACGTCGCCCGGATGGATCACATTCGCCGTTACCCCAGTGCCTTCGAGCTCGGCGGCGAGATGGCGGGTGAACTGATTGAGCGCGGCCTTGCTGGTGCCATAGGCGCTGTTGATCGGCCCCGGCTCATGCAGCGCTGCGGCGGAGGTGATATTGAGGATGCGCCCCCAGCGCTGGCGAACCATTGCTTCGACGAAGGCGCGGCTGGTCAGGTAAGGGCCGACCGTGTTGATCATCACCGTGTTGATCCAGGCCGCCGGATCGGTTTTCCAGATCAACTGGATAGGGCCAAAGATGCCGGCCGCGTTGATCAGGATCGATGGCGATCCGAGGCGGGCTTCGACCTCACTTTTGATCGAGGCGACGGATTCGGCGGATGCCACATCGCCAGGGATGACAATGCCGGATCCGCCCTTAGCTTCAATGTGCTCCAGTGTATCGTTGAGCTGGTCCATGCTTCGCGAAACCAACGCAACCCTTGCGCCGCCTCCGGCAAGCCGCATTGCAGCCAATCTGCCGATACCCCTCCCGGCGCCGGTGATCAACGCAACCTTACCTATCAAGCCTTCCATGCTGTCCTCCAGCGATTGCGCAGAAAGGGATAGCGAAATTGAAGTGGTCTGTCCACTTGGTCATTTCGCATCCCTTACTCGGATTTGGAACGCCGTCGCTTGGAAGAAAGTTGGGGCGGCCGCGGGCGTCCCGGGACCTGCCGACAATTATGGCCCGTTGAAAGCTGCGTCCACCGAAAGGCGAAATGAAGCCATATGCTTCGCGCCCGGCAGAGCCGCTTCTGTGTCTGGCGGCGGTTCGATTCCGATTTCCGGATTCGAACCGGATGCTGCTAAGCTATTAAAAATAAAATTAATCCTGAAAGTTGGCTTTTTATCTTATGAGACGGCGGAAATACACCCGATAGGATCAGATACCAACATAAATACCAACATCGGCATAGCGTCTTAGGTAGCACATATACTTGGCTAAGAAATTACGTCTATCAACAAAACTTTACAACAAGAATAATACAACAATAATACAACAAAGGTTGTTGATGCGCAGAGGCGGCAGATTCGAACCAACTCAATCCGACAGCCTTGCCGGGCTTCCGCATTCTCGATGTCACAAGGGCTGGCAAACACGTCCGTAAAAGAGCGAAGTGAGTAACGGCTCATCTCACCACACGCCTCATAGAAAAATTTTTTCTCAAGCCTCCGTCGAACGCTTTATCTTCCATGGTCGGAGACCGCCCATGGCATTTCGATTCGTACACACCGCCGATATTCATCTCGATTCGCCGCTGCGTTCGCTCGCGTTGCGAAACTCCGAGCTTGCCGAACTCGTCGGCGACGCCAGCCGCCAGGCATTCGTCTCGATAGTGGATCTCTGTCTTGCCGAGCATGTCGATGCGCTGGTTATCGCCGGCGATCTCTATGATGGCGACCAGACGTCGATGAAAACGGCGCGCTTCCTGGCGTCGCAGATGGCGCGCCTGCATCAGGCCGGCATCACAGTTTACAAGATCCGCGGCAATCATGATGCGCTGTCGCGAATATCAAAACAGCTGGTGTTCCCCGACACCGTGACGATCTTCGGCGGTCGGCCCCAATCCGTGCTGCAGAAAGCCGGCGGGCTCGAGGTCATGTTCCATGGCTTGAGCTTTGCCAACGCCAAGGCGCCGGAAAGCCTGCTGCCCAGATATCCGGCCGCCCGCGAGGGGGCCGTCAATGTCGGCATCATGCACACCAGCCTGGCCGGGTCGCCGGGTCACGACGTCTACGCCCCATGCAGTGTCGCCGACCTGCACGGCCACGGTTTCGATTACTGGGCGCTCGGCCACATTCATCTGCGTCAGGTCCATCCCGGAACAAGCACTGTGGTGATGCCGGGAATACCGCAGGGCAGGGACATCAACGAAGCCGGCGCAAAATCCATTACCCTGGTGACCATACGAGACGACCGTTCGATCGAGATCGAGGAAAGGCTGACCAGTGTGGCGCAATTCGAGCGCGCGAGAGTCGACCTGACGGGTACGGTCGAATGGCCTGAGGCCGTCGGGCGTGTCCGTTCGGCGCTCGAAACCATTCGGGCTTCCGTCAGGTCGCCTCATGCCGTTATCCGCCTCAGCCTGACAGGCGCGTCGCCTGTGTCCTGGGCGCTGATCCGCGACCGGGACCTGCTGCTCGCCGAGGCCGAGCAGGCAGCCGAACAGGTGGGCGACACATGGGTTGAAAAGCTGGAGCTTGATGTTGCTCCGATCGGGGCCGGAACGGCCGAGGAGGGCGCGGACCCGATTTTGGAGCTCGCTCAGTCGATGCGTGCCGATGCCGGCTCGCAGGCTTTCCGGGCCGAGGCGAGGGCGTTCGTGCAGAAGATGATTGCAGACCTTCCTGCCGAAGGGCGCGACTTCGCCGGAAAGGACGAGGCCGGGCTGGACCTCTTCCTCGACAAGGCCCTGGCCGGCGGCGCCGACCTGGTCACGGCCCGTCTCAAGGCAGGTGGCGCGCAATGAGGCTTCTGCGCCTTGACCTCATCCGATACGGAAAGTTCACCGACAAGGTGATCGATTTCGGACCCAAGCCGGAATCGGGACCTGACCTCCATATCGTGTTCGGCCTCAACGAGGCCGGCAAGTCGACGGCGCTGTCGGGCTATCTGGATCTGCTGTTCGGCATCGAGGAGCGCAGCCGCTACAATTTCCTGCACGAGTACAGCGCCATGCGCATCGGGGGGTTGCTCGAGCTGGCTGGCACGGAGCATGCCTTCACACGCACCAAACAGCGCAGCAACTCGCTCTTGGACGCCATTGGCCAACCGGTGAGCGAAATGGCGATATCGGCTCACCTGGCCGGCCTGTCGCGCGATGCTTATCAGACCATGTTTTCCCTGGACGACGAAACCCTGGAAGCCGGCGGCAAGTCGATCCTGGAGTCGCGCGGCGATCTCGGCAAGCTGCTGTTTACCGCCAGTGCCGGCCTTGGACATGCCAGCGACACGTTGAGCGCACTCGAAGCCGAAGCCGATGGGCTATACCGGAAACAGGCGCATGGTACCGAGCTTGCGCTGCTCAAGAAGCGTCTTGCCGAGCTGAAATCAAGCAGGGATCAGATCGACACTTTGGCCTCGGCCTATGAGAGCCTGGAGGCCGAACGTCGTGAGGCGGCGCAACAATATGATCGAACCATCGCCGAGCGATCGCTGCTGTCGGCCAGGGTTGGCACCATTGCCAAGTACCTGCGCGTCGGTCCGATCCTAGCCGACGTCCGACGCAAGGCCGCCCGGCTGGCCGAGCTGCCCGACATGGCTTCACCGGCGCGGACCTGGACCGGCAGTGCTGCCGGACTGATCGATGACGATGCCAGCCTGAGAACGCGGCTGTCGGCAAATATCGATGAGGTCGAGCGACTGAAAACAAAGATTGCCGCGGTCGATGTCGACGAGGCGATCCTCGGCATCTCCGAGCGCATCCGCGGCCTGGCGGAAAGCAAGGTGCGCCACGTCTCGGCGGGCCTGGACCTTCCCAATCGCAGGATAGACCTGCAAATCCTCGACAATGCGGTTGCGGCCTCGCTTGCCGCGCTCGGACGGTCTTCAGAGACCGATCCCACCGCACTGCTGTTGCCGGCCGCTACTATAGGGGCTGTTCGCGCCATGGTCGAGCAACGGTCCGGGATCGCCACTGCTGCACGCGTTGCCCGTGATGAGGCCACAGCCGCCCTCGATGCGCTGCAGGCGGCGCAAGATCGCGTTGGCGAGGAGCGGGCAGTGCCCGAGCCGGCCAGGGCCAGGCTGAACGCGGCCCTGGCGAAGGCGAGGGCGAGCGGCCACCTCGGTGACATGAAGGCGGCACGCGAGGCGCAGGACGCTGGCGAGGTCAAATGGGAGAGCGCCCTCGGCGGTTTGCATGCGTGGTCTGGCGACGCGCAGGCGTTGGCCTGCATCGCCGTTCCGAGCGCCAGACAGGTTGGCGTCTGGAAAACGCTTGCCGCGCAGCTTGGTAAGAACAAAGCCGTCCTGTCCGAACGTCTCGCCGAACTCCAGGCCAACCACGAAACGCTAGCGGCGCGTCTAAGCGCGCTTCGCGCCTCGGTCGATGTCGCCGACGATGAGGTGGCCGCCGCCAGCCGGCGTAGCCGCAACGAAGCGTGGACAAGGCATCGTGCGGCGCTGAGCGGCGAAACAGCCGACGCCTTCGCCGCGGCGTTGGAACGCGACGACGACGTCAATGCAGGCAGGCTGGCTGGCGCGGGCGCGCTCGCCGATATTCGAGCCATAACGCACGGCCTTGCGGAAGCCGCGGCCGATATCGCGCGTATCGGCGACAAGCTTGCGCGAGTCGACATGGAGGTCAACGCCGCATCGTCGCAGATGCGCGCGGCAGCCAGCGGCCTGCTTGGAGAACGTGTGGAGGCATCGCTCGAGGACCTGATCGAACTGATCGAGCGTCGCACTTCGGCTCGCGCTGATGCGCTCGCCGCCTGGCAGGAGATCGAACTGGCCGCCAAGAAGGTCGGCCGGGCGAGCGAAGACGAGGCACGGCTGAGGCTGGACCTCGCCACGGCGCTGGAGAGCGTCGGCATTGGTTCGGATCCTGGCGACAGTCTTGAGACGATCATGGGCGTTGCTGAGTTGTTTCTGGACCGGCAACGCAAGGTGGACGCCAGACATGCCGAGGCGCTCAAGACAGTCGCCGCCAGACAGGAAGAGCTGGCCACCCGGCGCCGGGCAGTTGGCGTGGCCGAGCGCCGTGAAGAAGAATGGCTGGCCGGCATTGTCGAGGCACTGAGAGGCACCTGGCTTGAGAACGGGCTGTCCGCAACGGGCGTCGGCACCGTTCTCGACCAGCTGACTGAGCTGGCCAGGAACCTTCAGGAACGCGACGCGATGCAACTGCGCATCGACAAGATGCAGGCCGACCGGGATAATTTCGTGGTCGAGGGCGCCGCGGCAGCAACTGAAGCCGGCGAGCCGGCAAATGGCGAAGACGCCGAGCAGCTGGCGATCCGGCTGGGCGAGCGCTTGGCGGATGCCGATCGCGCGCGCGAGGCGAAAGCAAATCTCGCTGCGGATCTGCAGCGCCTCCTCGACGGCCGTGAGCTCCTTGACGCCGAGATCTCGGTACACGAGCGCCGCAAGAACGAGGTGCTGAGCGCCTTTGGCGTTACGACGCTTGCCGAAGTGGTGGAACGCGACGAGCAGTTGCGTGAGCGGGACCGTCTACACGCGACAGTCACCGAACTGGAGGACCAGCTGGCGGCCGAACTCGGCGTTCAGACATTCGAGCAGGCGCGCTCGATCCTCGATGCGCTCGATTTCGGAGGCATAGCGATTGAGAAAGCGGAAGGGGAGCAACGGATTCAGCTCCTTGACGAAGCAATCCAGCAGCAGCTGATCCGGCAGACGCGTGCCGCCGACAAGCTCGATGCCATTGGCGGCGACAGCGCCGTCGCCCGAATAGACGCCGAACGACGCACGATCCTGCTGGAAATAGAAGACAGGGCGGTCCGCTACATCGAATTGAAGCTGGGCGTGATGTCCGCCGGAAATGCCTTGCGCGCCTACCGCGAGCGCCATCGCTCCGGGATGATGGCGCGGGCTTCCGATGCATTCGCGCTGATGACGCGCGGGCGCTACTCGGGGCTGACGACCCAACCGGTGAAAGGTGGCGAAGTCCTAATCGCCTTGCAAAGCGACGGGCAGTCGAAAGTGACCGAGGCGCTTTCGAAGGGCGCCCGTTTTCAGCTCTACCTGGCGCTCAGGCTTGCCGGCTATTACGAATTCGCGCAGTTTCGCCCCTCGGTCCCCTTCATCGCCGACGACATCATGGAGACGTTCGACCACGTCCGCTCAGAGGAGGTTTTCAGGTTGTTTGGTCAAATGGCGGATGCCGGCCAGGTGATCTACCTCACACACCACCAGCATCTGTGCGAGATAGCCAAGACGGTGGTGCCGGGCGTGATGATCCACGAACTCGGATAGCATCGACCTGTGCCAAAGGCGGACTTGTGCCTGCGATGTTGTGGCTTGCACCACGGCTCGGCCGAGATCTGCTTAGCTAAGGGCAACACAGAGACCAATAAGCTCGGCGGTGTTGCATCGGTTCGGCATGAGTGAGACATGGAACTTCGGCCCATCGGCGAGCTTCCAGATAGTCTGCTATGGGCGATGGCTCTCATTGAGCTTGAGGTCAGGGCCGAGGCACGCAAGATTGGGTTGAAGCGGACAGGTGTTTCATTGCCCTCCTTCACCAGCAATACGGGGAGAACGAGATGCGGAATCTTATGCTGGTCTTCGCGGCACTTGCCTTGGCCGCATGCCAATCACCTCAAGAAGTTCGGCAATCCGTCGCTGTTGAACCAGCATCGAGTCCGGCTGTTCTGCCTGCGGCAACGATGGTTCAATCGCCGACAATCACTCCTCCTGGAAAGGACGTGCCGGCAAAGTATGCCGCCTTTTCGGGCAGTTGGGTTGGCATGTTGGAGAGCACATCTGAAGGAAGGCTCGATGTTCAGTCCGTTTCCTCAAACGGGAAGGTGACCGTCAACTACGCATGGGGCGTCCTGGACGATAACAATCCAGGTGAGGCTGCCGGCACAGGAAAGATCGTAGGGAATGCGTTGAGGCTTGGCCGTCTTCCGAATGGCGCGGACGTCAGTTTTCAGATGCTGCCCGATGGAACCCTGGCCGAAACATTCGCGCTTGCCGGTAAGACCTATACCGGCGTGTTGACCAAGCAATGATTAGTCATTCTCGTCGCTATCCGGCGTGAAGCGCACGGTGACGGCCGATGACGCTTGGTGGCGGCCACCCGGAGCCAGCAAGGCCCATAAGGCTTGCCTTCCGAGGGAGCCTTCACCGGACGGCCATTGGCGGCACACGAGACCCATGTGGGAGGTTGGGGCTGCTCTTCAGCTTCAATCTCTAGTCCAATCGCTTGGTTTGCCAAGCAGCATCGAATAGCGCGGCTCCATCCATTTCGATTCTATCGACAAGGACCCGCGCTTGCTCGGTGTCGATGCCGGTTTCCCGGGACAGGAGCATGACCCGAAAACGCTTTTCTTCGGATGGAATAGGAAGGCCGGGCCGACCGCCTTCGGAGGACTCGACAGCCCTCCGCCTCGCTGGCTGTCCAGCTTTGAGCTTCGGAATGTCGTTCTCTGCCGGGGAGGTGGCCTGCTGGACGATCATCGCGTTATCGCAGACCAAGAAAGCTCAGGATTGCGATGACCACGACTACCGCTCCGATGATCCAAATCAATCTGTTCATGTCGTTTCCTTGCGTAAATAATTAACTACATCACCCTCGTTATCAACGAGATCGTGCCCACACTTGACGCTGAATGCGGTGATAGAGACGGGGGCGAGCAACCGCCGCCTCAGTCAATACTGCTGTTCAGTTGGAATCTCCCGCCTTCGTAGCGACAACATTCCCAAGCGAGGCTGGTTCCAGGCGCTTTCGAGAGTGGGACCTTTTCGTCTGTCGATTCAGACTTAAGTCCGATCACAAGGGACCTCAGCGGGAATGTGATGTCCTCAGGCCTGATCCTAAATCGCCTCAGCCGTGCTTGTCGGCCCTTTGCAGTTCTTTGCGGCGCCTTGTTGGCAACCCGGTTCAGCCCCTGGCCTTGCGGCCGTCGAGCATACGATGGCGCAGCGGGAGGGGCCTCCTGCACGACCAGGTTCAATAACTTGGCGTCGTTAAGAACCTGGCCTCATTATGCATCGGCGCGTCTTGTCGCCATGCCGATCATTGCCGGCGTGGGGATCGCAATCAAGGCGCTGGAAGCTCTCGCCGCCGGGCGTCCGATCGTCGCGTCGCCACTTGGCTTTCGTGGGCTTCCTCCGGATTTCCAGCCCCTGCGCCGAAGCCGACATCCGATGCTTTTGAATTCGCCGCGGCAATCGATCGGCTGCTCAGCGATGAGCAAGCGCGTGACGAGGCGCTTCAGTCCACGCGGAAAGCTAACCAGGCTCTTGGGATGAGAGAGCGCTTCGAATCTCAGATGGCGCAAGCTGTCGAGCGCCTCGCGAATTGTGCGATCGGCTAAGGCCTTTTCCACGCCTCGCAATCGCATCGCCAGGCAAAGCCCAGTCTTGTCGCTGGTCGCCAATAGGGCAGTCACAAGTCAGCGCGCGCAGACCGGTTGTCTTTATAGGAAGGCTCTGCAACAATTGCATCTGCGCCAGTTTCCGCGATCACCGTGTGAAGCTGTAGAAGGCCAGGGACGACACGGCGAGTGTCTGAGCGTAACCGCTCGGGATCGTGGCTCACTCCAGGTGGGTTCCCCAACGTCCGGCCCGCAGCGCACCGCTGCCCCTGCCGGACCGATCCGCGGGAGGCCTTTGGCATGCCAAAAATCCACTCTGATTTCGCCGCCAGCTACAGCGAATTGACGCTCTGGGAATTGGCGGATCCAGCAGCGACGGTAGAGGCTGCGGTCGAACTCTACGGCCCGGACGCGGCGACCGCCGCGGCATGGTGCGCGCTGACTGCGAACTTCGACGGGCGCGAGGAGGACTATCGCTTCTGGTGCACGGTCTTCTCAAAACTGGGCAACAGACTCCAGTCTTGAACTCTGTTTGAGAACGAATGTCCCCGTTCCGACACAGTCGATGTGCAACGTCCCCGAGCCGCCTCACTGGAGGCGAGACAGGTGGCGGACAGGCCTGAATACTTAATGCACGAACAACATGTTTCCGGCGCTTAACGCCATTTCATCTAACTTTAGTACAGCGCCGGGAGTGACTGCGCTATCCTTCACCGACGCCGAGCCCGGAGGAAGAATGTCTTTCATCCGATTTCGGCCGGAGCAGATCCAAAGCCGGCATGCGAGGAAATTCATTTCACAGGAATGTCGGCCACGATGATCGCTTCTGGTGCCAATCTGTTCAGGTCGACGGGAAGAATGACGGGACAAGAGCACAGTGGGAACACGGCCACCCAGCGCGACCCGTTCAGGGGCGTTGAGCGGGTTTCGCCAACCGCTTCGGACGTCGGCCGCGCCAAAATCGGGAATCCTGCCATCGGGATGGCACGTTGCATCGCACGCCACCGGCGCCTCGTGGCCGCCGTTGAGAGGTTCTCCCGGAAACGGTGCGCCAGCCGTTTCAGCCTGCTGTCGGCTGCCGCCTGGCTGGCTCTGGTCGTAAGCCGGCCTCTTGAACGATCTGCGTGGCGCCGACTGGTCCAGCGCAAGCCTGTTGAAAGCTGCGAGGCCGAGCAGAAAATTCTTTATCTGATTGCTGCAATCCTGGCGCGGAAGACGCATTTGCGACCTGCGGAGGTCGACGAAGTCAAAGCCAGTGTCATGGAATTCCAGTCGGGCATTGCTGATTTACTGCGGAGAAAAGACCCGTGACTCTCTGATGTGATCCAGAGGCCGTACTCATCGCGTCAGTGGCCGTTCGACTGTGCCCGGTGGGTGGGCGTCACATCTAGAGCGGCGACTTTGGCTGTTGCGAACTTGCGAGGGCTCGGCGCTACCGAACCGAGCTGGAAGCGCGCCTTCTGGCGTCCACAAAAGGCGGCGTGATCTCATATTTGCGCTCGGCGATTAGATTGGAATCTGCAACTGGCCTTCGCGCCAAACTACTGTCGATGGCCTTGGCGCGCCACTCGTCCATGTCGAGGACGTATGTAGACCACATTCCATAGCGCGCCGACATGGCGTAGCGTTGCCATTTCAAATAGTGCGAGTGGACCGGGGAGCCGGTCTCCACCCGCGCCCAGCCGACGCGCAGCATCTCCACGGCAAGGTCGTGCCCGTCGGCGACACACCTGCCTTTGAGGGCACCGTCGCGATCAGGGAACTCGCCTAGGAGACAGACAACTTGTCTGTCGCCGACCATCCGCTTCAGCCAGGCTTTTGCCAAGGCCCCGCACGGAACCGGCTTCAGAACAGCACTTTCGCCGCGCCGCTTGGCATCGAAGGCCCATTGCGGCAATTCGCAACTGTCGATGCCGGCAAGGCGAACTTTTTGAGCCGATCGAGGAAACCACAAGGTGCGGCCGTCGATCACGCTGGCCCGTCCCGCAATCGCCTTTGAAGATCGCCCAGCGGTCAGGGAAGCAGGCTCACCACTTTGCCCGCTCCCAGCCGCTCTGGCGATATCGGCGCCGGGCGAAGGAGAGGGGAGGCAAGAGCAAGCCAGCGCGGTCAGCGCCCAAAGCAAATGCCTCGCGGTCATGGCCGCGACGCTTTTGCGCCGGCAGCCTGACCAAGCAGGATCGCCGGATGCTGGACGTCCTTGAACTGCCACAGCCCGGCGTGTCTGGCGCGCGCCGCCTGCTCGGCGACGGCGTAGCCGGCGTGGTAGGGCAATCCGTCGGCACGCAGGGCCGCGAAGGCAAAGCCGCTTGTGATCATGAGATTGCCGAGATCAAGCCGATCGCCCTCGATCATGACGAAACAGGCAACATGCACGGTGTCGCCGACCCTCAGCACAGGGGCGCATTCAGGCCTGGTGTCGGCGATCAGGGCGCCGAACACCGCGAGCGAAGCCTCGCCACAATCGGCACGGCGGCCGGCGGCATCGGTGTAGAAAGTTCCGCGAAGGCACGCCTGGGTGCCGTATAGACGATACTTGGTGCCGGCTTCGACCCAACTATCGCCAGTCTCGAGCGTCACGCCCGGTCGCAGGTCGAAATATCCGGGCGGCGCGGCGCCTGCCGGGCCTGCGGCGAGCGCACCGGCCAGGAGAATACGAACGGTCCTCATTGCGCTTGCGCCTTCATCCTGGGATCGGCCCACATGCCATAACCGCCGCGACCGATCTTTTCTGCTTCTGCGAGATCCTTGCGCACCGCAGTGCCGTCAGGGTTCCTTGCCACCCGGTGGCTACCAACCGAAACCAGCTGCTCCTCGAACATGTCCACCGTGTCGAGGCTGCCGGGGTAATTGTAGTAGCCGTAGCAGGTCGCATCCTGAAGCGGCGCATTCGCCTCGCTGACGAAGGCCCGGCAGAAGATCACCTTTGGCGATTGCAACAGCGTCTCCAGTCCCTTCCTGGCATAGTCGGCGCAGGTGCCGGAGAAATCCTCGCGGCGGTTGACCAGATCGCCCTCGCAGGGCTCGATGCCATAGAGGCGGAGTACGGTTTTTGAATCGACGCGGAAGTCGATCGGCGAGACGGCCTTGAAGCCGCTCGTCGAAGCGAAGCCCTTGCGCTCGGCAATGCTTCCCTGGCCATCGTAGTATTCGACGACCAGGACCGTCTTTCCCGGCGCGGCGAGTGACCTGATGTAGGCCTGATCGACGGGTTCGGCCGCGATGGCCGGCACCAATGACGCCAGGCAAAGGACGAAGCTGCCGCCGACGCTGGCTCTCATATTTGACACTCCCAAATAGCATCTCGTTTCGATCCAGCTTGCCAAATACGGATCCTTTGCGCAACAAAAAACAATATCGATTTGACATTCTTTTTTCCGTCAGCTACCGATTTATCGAAACTTCGACCCACCGGCGTGGAAACTTGCGATGGTTTCTCCATTGTTCATATTGGCAAACCGGCGGCTGCTCCTGCTGCTGAGTTCGGCCCTCCTGAGTTGGCCGTCGGCATACTCCGCAAGCAGCGCGGCGGAAAACCGCGACCTGCGCCAGCCGCCGCGCAATTCAACGGTCTCGGCGGTCAGCGCGGGAGAGGCCGGCATAATCGACAGCGTTTTCCATAGCCGCTGGGCGGAGAGGGCAGGAGAGTATGTGCTCGATGGCCAAGGCAGACTTCGTCAAACCCAAGCCCCCACGCGCAATGACGTGGATGTGGCGCCGCCGGGGCAGACGGCGAGCGCATCGCGCTCCATCGATCATAGTCAATTTGACTTCGCGTCGGCTAACAACGGACTTCCCGGCGACGCTGAATGCGGGCCATCACCCCTCAATTCGGAAGAGATCGCACGGCTCGTGGCGCAGGCTGCATCCAGGTATGGCGTCGATCGCGATTTCGCACTTGCAGTCGCGATGTCTGAAAGCCGCCTCGACCACAGCCGGAACTCTCCAAAAGGGGCGCGTGGCCCGATGCAATTGATGCCGTCGACGGCAGCCCATTTCGGCGTCAGCGACATCTGTGATCCGGCCGAAAACATCGACGGCGGCGTGCGGCTGCTGCGGGATCTGTTTGCCACCTATCGCAACCCGCTGATCGTTGCCGCCGCCTACAACGCCGGCGAGGCGAGAATCCTTCAATATGACGGCGTGCCACCCTTCCCGGAGACGGTCCGGTTCGTCGCCGACGTCATCAATCGGCAGCTGAAGCTGCCGCCGCTCAGGCGGCAGGCCGGCAGCGGCATAGCAGCTGATCCTGCCGACACCGGCAAGGCGCCTCCTCTCATCGGAGCGAACTCTAAAGGCAAGCCGCGGCAGTGGGTCGGCGGCGTCCTGCAATTTTGACGGAGGAAGACATGAAGCGAGCCCTCTCGAACGCTCGACGGACACGGGCATTTCGAATTGCAGGCACCGCCCTGGTCCTTGGCGTATCGCTGTGCGCCATTGCCGAGCCGGCGTTGGCGCAGACCTCCGGCGCATTTGCACCGCTCGAAACCGCGGTGCAAATGATCGTCGATTTCATAACCGGCCCATTCGGACGGCTGCTCGCCATCATCGCCGTCATCGGGCTTGGCTTTCTGGCCTTCGCCGGACGCCTCTCCTGGTTCACCGCGGGCGCCGTGGTGATCGGCATCGGGCTGGTGTTCGGCGCGCCGGCGATCGTCGACCAGATGATATCGGCTGTCGGCAACTGAGCCATGAGCGATCATTCTGACGACAGGCCGCAACTGACACCGCTGGTCATCGGGCTCACCCGGCCGCCGATGATGTGGGGAGTCCCGCTCAGCGCCTTCTACCTCATCCTCGGCATCACGCTCATCGCGTTCCTGGTGACCAGCAGTTTCTGGGCAGCCGCAATCGCGCCTGTCACCTATCTCGCCCTGTTCGCGCTCTGCAGCCGTGACGTGCGCATCCTCGATCTGGTCCAGACCGCGGGGCGCCGCACACCGCGCACGCCAAACAGGACCTTTTGGCAAACCAATTCCTACGGGCCCTGATCATGCTCAACATTGTCGCCGAAGAACTGGGCTTCGGACGCCAACGGCGCCGCGACAGACCAATGGCCATGCACGTGCCCTACATGCGCCACCTCGCCAACACGGTGATCGGTCTAGAAAGCGGGGCGCTGCTCAGCGTCATCAAGCTCGATGGCTTGTTCTTCCAGACCGAGGACCAGGCCGAACTCAACATGCGGGCCAGCGTGCAGAACACCATGATCCGGGCCCTAGGCTCGAGCAGGTTTTCGCTGTGGTCGACCGTCATTCGCAGGCAAGTCATTCCAGAGATCGGCGGTTCTTTCTCGGATCCGTTCTGCGCTCTCCTCAACACACGCTACATGGCCGAGCTCAAGCAGCGCCGCATGTTCACAAACGAGCTGTACCTCACCATCGTTCGCTCCCGCATGCGTGGTGCGCTGGGCGTAGCCGATAGCCTTTCTGCCGTGTTCAGCCGGACGCGTGACAGGGACAGCCAGAAACAGCAGGTGCTCGAGCGCATCAACGAGTTGGAGGAAATTGTCTCCACTGTCGCACGCGACCTGCAGAAATATGGAGCCCGGCCGCTTGGCATCGTCTACCGCGACGGCCAGCCCTATTCGGAGCCGTGCGGGTTCTTCAACACGCTTCTGACCTGCGGGACGTCTGCCCCCATGCGGCTGCCGCGCATGGCGATCCGCAACTATATCGGCACCTCGCGGCTGCACTTTTCCAAAAGGACGCTACAGGCGCAGGGTCCGACGACGGCTGACCACCGCTTCGGCGCCATGCTCTCGATCAAGGAATACCCGCCTTTTTCAGGACCGGGCATGCTGGACGGGCTGCTGCAGCTCAATCACGAATTCATCCTGACGCAATCTTTCACCATCGCCGACAAGCCGATCGCGCAAGAACGGATCGCAAGATTGCAGCGGCAGATCCAGGCGTCCGACGAAGCCGGCAGCACGGTCGAGACCGACATCGATTCTGCCTTCAACAGCCTCGTCAACCAGGAGGCCGTGTTCGGCTATCATCATTTCAGCCTCCTGTGTCTGGCGCACGACCTTGCCGGCGTCGACAAATCCGTCTCGGAACTCGGCGCCTGCCTCACCGACATGAACATCAACTGGCTGCGCGAAGACCTCAATATGGAGGCCTCATTCTGGGCGCAGCTGCCAGGCAACCACAGCTACATCGCCCGTTCTTCCATGCTGTCGAGCGCGAATTTCGCCGGCTTTTCGTCGATGCACAATTTCGCCACCGGCACGGCCACGGGAAATCACTGGGGCTTGCCGGTCGCGCTGCTTGAGACAACCTCGCAGACACCCTACTGGTTCAACTTCCACCAGCGCGACATCGGCCACTTCCTGGTCACCGGGCCGACCGGATCCGGCAAGACCGTGGTGCTGAGCTTCCTGCTCGCGCAGGCGCTTCGCATCTCGCCAGAGCCGCGTGCGGTCTTCTTCGACAAGGATCGCGGCGCCGAGATCTTCATTCGCGCCGTCGGTGGAACCTATGAAGTGCTGGAGCCCGGCGTCGCCACCGGCTTCAATCCGCTGCAGATGGACAATACGCCGGCCAACCGCGAATTCCTGCTGCGGCTGGTCAAGGCGATGCTGCAACCCGCCGACGGCCGCGGCTTCTCGCAGGAGGAAGAGCATACGCTGGAAGGCGCGATCGCGCGCATTTGCCAGGTGCCGGCGCAGCAGCGCACCTTCGCCAACCTCTCGGCTCTGCTGATGGGGCGATCGCGCTCCGACGCCAACGACCTCCAATCACGCCTCAGGCCATGGTTCGAGGGGGAGAGGGCCTGGTTGTTCAATGCGCCGCGCGATGTCCTGTCCTTCTCCGGCAGCCGCATCTTCGGTTTCGATATGACGCATGTGTTGGACAATGCCGAGGTGCGCACGCCTGCACTGATGTACCTTTACCACCGCCTCGATGAGCTGCTCACCGGCAATCCGGTCCTGATCTTCATGGACGAGGGCTGGAAGCTTCTGCAGGACAAGACCTTCTCCGGCTATATCGTCGACAAGATGAAGACGATCCGCAAGCTGAACGGGATCGTCGGGTTCGGCACGCAGTCGGCGGCCGACATCGCCAAGGCACCACAATCGCACACCCTCATCGAGCAGTCCTCCACCAACCTGCACTTTCCAAATCCGCGCGCCGATGAGGAGAGCTATGTCGGCCGCTTCGGGCTGACGGCCAAGGAGTTCGCCTTTGTCAGGAACACGCCACCGGAGCGGCGGACGTTCCTGATCAAGCACGGCAACGATTCCGTCATTGCCCGACTTGATCTCTCGACCATGCCTGACATCCTCAAAGTGCTGTCGGGCCGCAAGGAAACGATCGAGGCATGCGCAGCCCTGCGGGCGCGACTGGGTGATGATCCGGCACTCTGGCTGGCGGAATTCTGCGGTTGGAGGCAATCGACATGATCCGGCGTCTCCCCCTGCTTTTGCTGCTTCTTGCCTCGCCCTCGGCAGCCGATGTGGTGACCATCGACGGCTCGGTGCTCGAAAGGCGAAAGGACCGCAACGGCAATGTCACGGCAATCGAGAAGGCCGATCGCGATCGCTACAGCGTCGATCAAAGCATCACATGCGCGATGTATCGGCCGGGCCGCAAGGACGATCCGGTTGCCGCCGCCAACGTCAACCCAACCATCGCCGGCCTCGTCCGGCGGGTGGCCCGCGAGGAGGGCGTCGACGAGAACCAGTTTCTGGCCCTGGTCTACCAGGAGAGCAGGTTTAACCCCTGTGCAAGATCGAGCGCTGGCGCCATCGGGCTGGCGCAGCTGATGCCGGGAACGGCGGCGGAGCTTGGCGTTGACGCAAACAGCGTCGAGCAGAATCTGCGTGGCGGCGCGCGTTACTTTAAGCAGCAGCTCGAACGCTTCAACGGAAACGCCTCGCTTGCACTGGCCGCATACAATGCAGGTGCCGGCAGCGTCGAAAAGTACGGCGGCATCCCGCCCTTCAGAGAAACGCAGGGCTATGTCGCGGCGATAACGCAAAAGTGGCTGCCGGCCTTTGGCGGCTCGGACAAGTCGGGCATTCCATTGAACTATGGCGGAACGGGTGCCGCCTTCCAGGGCATGCGTACCGCAACGCTGGACGCCATGGGACTGACCAGTGCGGTCGGCGACGGCTCAAACGATGTGGCGTCCTGGTTTGAGCAATTCGGCTCGGCTGCCACCGGCACGGTTCAAGACAGCTGGGACAAGAATTCAGGCGCCCGCAACGCCAATGTCGAAATGCTCAACCGGCTGATCCAACTGGGCGCCAGTTTCGCAGACCTGGTCAACTCGAGCAACGCGGTGACGCTGAGCGACCTTTCAGGCGCCAGCCGTTCGGGTGGCCGTCCGAAGCCCGACGACCAGCCGCCGACAGGCGGATTTTGCGATGCGCGCGTCGGTCTGGTCTGGAGCCGGCAAGCGCAAGCCTGCGTCCACGAGCTCGAGCAAGAGGTCGAGCTGTTCTTCAACCCGCAACAAGGAGGTCTCCAATGAAACGTGCTCTTGTGCTGGTCGCCGCGACCGTGATGGTCACCTCGGCCAAAGCCGACATTCCGGTGATCGACAGGACGAACTATGCCGTCGCCAAGGACACCGCCGACAAGGCCGCGAGAATCCTGGACACCAACAGGGATATTCTGACCACCGTCGAAAAGACCCTGCAGGCAGTTACCGGCAACCGCGGCAGCGACGTCGGCTCGCTCAAGGACTTGGCGATCGGCAATGGTTTCAGCGTCTCCTCGGTGCCTTCCTTCGACAGCGTGCTTCAAAATGGCGTTCCGGATTTTGGCTCCATGGGTCCGGAGATCGCCAAGGCCGCGACGACCTTCATCAACGGCATGCAACTGGTGAAATCGCTTTCTGGCAAACAGCAAAGTTCTCTGGCGAGCGACAAATCGTACGAGGAGATGGTCAAGACGGTGCTCGGCGTGTCGGCTCTGATCACTGGCTCGCGACAGGCTGTCGCAACGCGGCGTGCCGCGCTTGAGCGAGCCGGGCAGGGGATCGGCCAGGCTCAGGACATCAAAGGCTCGATTGACCAGAACACACAATTGCAGGTGCAGACCGGACTGACCCTGAACGAGATGATCGGCGTCATGAATGGTGCCGTCCAGGCGCTGCAGGCGGAGAACCAGCGCAGGTTAACTGATATTTCAAACACCAAGAAGGCGCTGACCTACGAATGACACGAGGCCGGCACGAACCGATCGCGCTTAGCGTCGTGGCGCTGCTGCTTGCCGGGTGCGCCACGCCCAAGGAAAAATCCGCGCCCTGCAAACGGCCGGCCGCCGTGATGAGCTACGCGGCACAAGCCACCCACCTTGAGTGCGGGCCGATGCGGCCGGTCAACCCCGACAGAGCGGCGGCATGGGCAATGATCGGCGGCGATTTTCCCTCTCGAACGGAATAGGGCTGACGTGGATAATTTCATCGGCGAACTGCTGCAGCGCATCGATGCTTCGGGCGAGAATTTCTCCGAGCGTGCGTTCGAGGTTCTGAGCAGGGACATCGAGCCACTGCTTCGGCTGCTGTTCATGCTGGTCGTGCTCTTCTACGGAGTGCAATTGGTGCTGGGAACGTCGAGGCTCAGCGCTGCCGAGATCGTGGGCCGCGTCGCCCGCGTCATGGTGATCCTCGTTCTGGTCAGCACCTGGTCGCACTTCCAGGCTCTCGTCTATGCCTGGATCACAAAAGTCCCGGAGGCGGCGGGGCGGGCAATACTGGCCGCATCGGGCACAGGGGTGACGGAACCCAGCAACGGCCTCTCGGAGATCTGGCAGACCGCCAATCTGGCAGCGTCCACATTTGCCGAGCAGGCCGGCTATTTCTCCGTGCTGCCGGCCTTGATCGGCATGATCATCATGGCCTTTGCCGGGCTGTTCGTCTCCGTGGCGCTGGGCATCCTGGTCCTGGCCAAGGTGATCCTGTGGGTTCTGCTTGGCACCGCGCCGATCTTCATCGCCTGCATGTTCTTTGATGTGACGCGCAACTACGCGATGGGATGGTTGAACCAGTCGCTGCTCTACGCACTGATCCCGTTGTTCGTCTACGTGATCGCCGCCTTCCTGATCGCGGCGATGGCGCCGGAACTGACCAAGATCAACCAGATCTCGGGCAATCGCGAGCTGAAGCTCAGCGACCTTGCAGCCTTGGTGATGTTGTGCCTGGCCGGCAGTTTCGTTCTCTTGCAGATCCAGTCGCTGGCGCAAGGCATTGTCGGCGGGCTCGCGATGCCGGTTGGTCAGCGTTCGCGAGCCCTTACCGGCCGCGGCGTCCTTTCGGGGCGCGCCGCTGTTGCCGGCTCGGCCACACAGATGCAGGCCGCTATCAATCGTGTGCAGGCCCGATTGCGCAGCCCTCAAACGCCGTCGCGCGAGGCCATGCAGCGCGCCATCACCGCCAATGCACAGACGCGGTAACACCAAAACGCAACAGAATTGTCCTCCAACGCTCCGCAACGTCCAATGGCAGAACCCCTCGACGAAAAGCTGAGATCCTACTTCCAGGACGGTGACGTCTGGGAGCACGAGATCTTCAAGCGCGCCATGCGCTCCAGCCGCATCGCCTGGTTTTTCACGCTGCTATTTGCCTCGATCGCGGCCCTTGCCCTGTTGGCGCTGGTGCTGATGGTGCCGCTGAAGAGCTTCGAGCCCTATGTGGTCGAGGTCGACAGGAACACCGGCTATATCGAGGTCAAGTCGGGATTGACGAGGACCTCTGATCTCACCGGTCAGGAGGCTGTCACCCAGGCCAATGTCGTTCGCTACATCCGCAACCGCGAGGGATATGATCCTTTTGCCATCGACGAATATTTCGGGATCGCGGCGCTTTTGTCGACCGACGAGGCGGCCCGCGACCTGCAGATGCAGTTCAGCGCCGCCAACGCGCAAAATCCGGCGAAGATCTATGGCCGGCTGAAGCGGGTGCTTGTCGATATCAAGTCCGTCACCTTCCCAAACGCCAGTACGGCGATCGTGCGCTTCTCGACCACAGAAAAGAGCGAGACGGAAGCCATTCACAGGCATTGGATCTCGGTGGTGAGATTCCGCTACACCGAGAGCCCGCTCAAGAACGAATGGCGCTTCGAAAATCCGCTCGGCTTCCAGGTCTACAGCTACCGCCGCGACCAGGAAACGGTGACACCGGGCGGTTCCGAATGATGGCACGCGGTCTGGTCGTGGTCGCTTATCTGATCCTCTTCGAGTTCACCGCTGTGGCCTTCGGCGCGCAGACGCCGAAGGCCGGTCGCCTGGACGCGCGCATCACCAGCGTCACCTATCAGGAGAACAACGTCGTCCAAGTGCATGCAAGCTATGGCGTATCGACGATGATCGTCTTCGACGAGGAGGAGAAATTTCAGACCATATCGCTCGGCGACAGCGAAAGTTGGCAGGTCGTTCCTGCTGAGCAGGGCAACATCCTTTTCGTCAAGCCGATCGCCAGGAACGTGACGACGAACATGAACGTCGTGACCAGCAGGCGCATTTACTTTCTGGAGCTGAAGGATAGTGCTCCCGCAGGAGGCCGACAGGTGTTCGGCATTCGTTTCGCTTATCCGGAGAAGGACCGCGACGCGGCGCTGAGGAGCGAAGCTGAGCAGCGCGCGGCCTGGCCCAACATCGCCGCGATCGACAAGGCCAATGTCAACATCGACTATTCATTTTCCGGCGATGCGGGTCTGAAGCCGGCGTTAGTGTTCGATGACGGCACAAAGACTTTCTTCCGTTTCGGCCGGCGTGCCGCGGCGATCTTCGCCGTCAATTCCGATTTCTCGGAGATGCTGAGGAACTTCCGCAAGGAAGGCGAGTACATCGTCGTCGACGGTGTCGCCGCCCAATACACGTTGCGCGACGGCAATCAGTGGCTGTGCATCTTCAATCTTCGAAAGCCCGATTTCGGCGCGCCCGATGCCGACGCGCTGGCGCCAGTGCGAGACGACATGGCAACGGTCCGCAGGAGGAGCGGAAATTGATCCAGCGAAGTCCCGAACTGGAGGCTTTGGCCGGCAATGACGACCCCGCTGTTGCGGACGGGTCCGTACGTCGCAAGCAGCTTGCCGGTGGTGCCGTCCTGATCCTGTTGGGGCTTGTGGCGGGCTATTTTACCTTGGCTGGGCGTCAACCGTTGCAAGGCCACGTGCCAGCCGGTGACGAGGAGTTCTCGACCACCAGTTTTCGGCCGCCTTCGTTCATGCGTGAGCGAGAACAGCCGGCGAAGCCCACCGCGCCCGAAGTGATCGAATTGCCGCCACCGCCACCACCGCCGCCAGTGCCGAGTCCCAATGTCACGCCTTTCGATGTGCCACCGCCCGCAGCGCCTCTATCCGCTCCCGACGCCCCGGCAGCCCCAGGCGATGAGTTTCCCAAACGCTTTCGTTCCAAGATGATCGTCTTCGACGAAAAGGGGGCGACCAGCGACGAGCAAGGCGCCTCGGCCGGCGATGCGCAACCGCGCGCCGTTGCCGGCGAAGACCGTAACAGCAAGTTTCTCGCTGCAGCGGCCAACATCGGCGATCGCTCGGCACGGGCCAGGAAGATCGCCCGGGTCGATGCACTGATTGCGGAAGGCACGCTCCTTCCCGGCATTCTCGAGACCGCGGTTGTCAGCGACCTTCCCGGTCAGATCCGCGCCATCGTCGCCGAGGACGTCTATTCATTCGACGGCCGTCGTGTACTGATCCCGACAGGCACGCGGCTGATAGGTGAATACCAGTCCGAAATCACCCGCGGCCAGAAGCGCATCTTCGTGATCTGGACACGATTGCTTCGCGATGACGGTGTCAGCGTCCGCTTGAACTCGATCGGCGCCGACAGTCTTGGCCGCTCCGGGCTTACCGGCCGGGTCGACACCAAGTTTCGGGAGCGCTTCGGCGCGGCCATCCTGCTTTCGATCGTCGGCGGCGGCGCCAGTTACCTGACCGGCTACGGCAGCCAGACCGCGACAGGCAGCGACGAGGCAAGGCGCGCTGAGGATAACGCACGCTCGACGATTGCTCAGACGGTCTCGGACATGGCCAACCAGGCGCTTGGCGAGAGCCTGAAAATCCCGCCGACGATCAGCGTGCCGCAAGGCGAGCGGATCTTCGTCTTCGTGCGCCAGGACCTCGACTTTTCCGCTGTCTACGACGATCCGGTTTCAGAGGCATTGGAGGAAATTCGTCATGAGCGCGGTTTCGATCGAGCCTGGCAACAATGACCGGCACTATTTCCTTCACCGGTCTCTCGAACCGCTCAGGCCGCTGCTGACAGATCCACAGATTGTCGAGATCTCGATCAACAAACCTGGCCATGTCTATGTCGAGCGCCTTGGTGCCGGTCACATGGAATACCATCACATTCCAAAGCTGACAGCCTCCGAAATCGTCCATATGGGCGAAAGGGTCGCGGCCGCCACCAATCAGTTCATTGGTCCCGCAAACCCGATCCTCAGCGCAGCCCTTCCAACTGGGGAGCGCATACAATTCGTGCTGCCGCCGGCAGCGCCCGAGGGGGGCGCGGTTTCGATCCGAAAGCAAGTCGTTGGCGAGTTCACGCTTGAGGATTATCGCGACGCTGGCGCCTTCAATAAGGTATCCGTTGGCATCAGCGGCATGAACGATGCCGATCGCGGCTTGACGGAGCTTTTGCGGAGGGACGACGCCTATGGCTTTGTCCGTAGCGCCATTTTCAGCCGCGTCTCCATGCTAATCAGTGGTGGCACCTCAAGCGGCAAGACCACATTCATGAACGCCTGCCTCAAGGCCGTCCACGAGGGCGAACGCCTGATCACGCTGGAAGATACTCGCGAGCTGTTTCCTCCCCAGCGCAACACCGTGCACCTGCTTTCATCCAAAGGCGACCAAGGCACGGCGAGTGTGACGATCCAGAACCTGCTCGAGGCCTCGTTGCGCATGCGCCCGGACCGGCTGTTCGTGGGCGAAGTGAGAGGAGGTGAGGCGTTCTCGTTCCTGCGTGCGGTCAACACGGGCCATCCAGGCTCGATGTCGACAGTCCACGCCGACACGCCTCGCGGCGCCTATGAGCAGCTCGCCATGATGGTGATGCAATCGGGTCTGTCGGCAGCTTACTCGAAAGCCGACCTTATTTCCTACATTCGCAGCGTCATTCCGATCGTTGTCCAGCTGAGGCGCGAGGGCGGACGTCGTGGCGTGTCGGAGATCTATTTCTCAAGAATGGATCGATCATGACCGGCACGTTCCGCATCGCCTATCTCGTTTTCTGCCTCGCGATTGGTTTTGTCGTCTGGCTGCTCGCCTACGGGGTGGTGCTACAGTTGTTGTATGGCGACGGCCGCATCTTGCAGGTCACCGCGACAACCAATCCGTTCGCAGCGCTCCAGCAGCTTGCCCGTTACCCTCACAACGCCGTGTTGCAGCGGACCAGTCTGGGGGCAGCCGCCGTGTCGGTCCTCATCGCCGGTGCGATCGCCTCTCTCGGTTTGAAGCGTGCTTCCGAACCGCTTGGCAATGCTCGTTTCCAAAATACGACCTCGCTGCGGCATGGCAGATGGTTCCGGCGCCACGGACACATTCTGGGGCGTTACGGGCGCCATGTCCTTCGCGTCCAAGACGAGCGCCATCACCTGGTCATCGGTCCGACGCGCTCGGGCAAGGGGACCTCCTACGTCATCCCGAACGCACTCACTCATCAAGGGTCGATGATCGTTACCGACCTGAAAGGCGAAATCTTCCGCTCAACGGCCGGGTATCGCAAGGCAACCGGAAACCAGGTCTTCCTGTTCGCGCCGGGCAGCGAAAGAACACATCGTTACAATCCGCTCGACTTCATCAGGCCCGACCGGGGCGATCGCACAACGGACATTCTGAACATAGCAAGCATTCTCGTCCCCGAGAGTGCCGATTCCGAGAACGCGATCTGGCAGGCCACCGCGCAGCTGGTGCTGGCTGGGGCTATCAGCTACGTGAACGAGAGCGACTCCTATCGCGGCCGCCGCAATCTTGGCGAGGTGATTTCATTCTTCAACAGCGGCGTCGATCTGCAGGCCCTGATGAGCCTCATCAAAGAAAAGGAGCCGAACCTGTCGCGCTTTACGCTCGAAAGCTTCAACGCCTATATCGCGCTGTCGGAGCGCGCCGCTGCGTCCGCGCTGCTCGACGTGCAGAAGGCCCTGCGTCCCTTTCGCAACGAGCGCGTGGTCGCAGCCACCGAGGTCACCGACATGGATCTTCGTGCGCTGAAGCATCGACCGATCTCGATATACCTGGCGCCCAACATCACCGACGTGGCGATGCTGAAACCGCTGCTATCGCTTTTTGTCCAACAGTCGCTGGACACGCTGCTGCTCACCCAGGACCAGAATTCGCTGCCCATCTACTTCCTGCTGGACGAGTTTCGGCAGCTGAGAAAAGTCTCCGAGATCACCAGCAAACTGCCCTATGTGGCCGGCTACAACATAAAAATGGCCTTCATCATCCAAGACCTCAAAAACTTGGATGAGATCTACGGCGAAACCGCCCGCCATTCGCTTATGGGCAATTGCGGATATCAGCTAGTGCTTGGCGCAAACGACCAGGTCACGGCCGAGAGCGTTTCAAGGGGACTGGGCAAGAAGACAGTGCGTTACAGGACGGAGTCGAGAACGATCGAACTGATGGGGCTGCATCGCCGCACCAAAGTCGAACAGGTGCGCGAACGCGATCTGATGATGCCTCAGGAGGTCAGGCAAATGCCCGCCGACAAGATGGTCATCCTCGTAGAAGGGCAGGCGCCTGTTTTGGCAGACAAGTTGCGCTTTTTTGCGACTTCTCCATTCAAGGCAATGGAGCGGTTCTCGCGATCCAATACCCCCGATGTACCAGCGACGGAGCTGCTGCCGCGGGCTGCGATACCCGCGCTCACAGACGCCTATTCCCAGTCGGGCGCGTCCGAAGATCGCCGCATTGCAGCATTCGGCACAGCTCATCCGCCTACGCCTCCCTCCGGAGCTGCGATAGAGGCGCGCTTTGTTGCTGCAGCTCGAAAACTGAAACAACTGACCACCACGGTATCCGAGAGATCCAGCGGCAAGGCAAAGCGGAATTGGTCCGCGATTTTTGATGAGATCGTGCCTGACGATCCGACCGGGCAGGAAGACGATGCATGCAGTCAGGGCCCGTCAACTTTCGGCACGAGCTAACTTGTTATCCATCCGGGGTGGTTCTTGTCCTACTCAGGACACCGCCTCTTCAAACGCCCTCAGCCGCGGTAGGGCGGCGGCACTGACGCTGGCGTGGATCGCTTCGGGAAAGTCACGAGGAAGGAGTTCAGTTACCCGGGTGAAGGCGCGTTCGCCACGTTCTGCGATATGCGCCATGGCCCCATTCACCACGCTGTCCGGCAGTTTGACCGCGGCGGCGGTCTGAAGGAAATGCCGCGGGTGAATTTGGTCTATCCGGTAGTTACGGTTCGTTCCCACTGCCATTGCCAGCTTCATCTGCTTGCGCGTGATCTGGTTCAAGTCGAGGCTCGGCTGAGCGGTTAGGATGTCGTAGAGCGGGGTCAGTTGGTAGCCGCCACCGGGCGCCAGAAACACGCTGAAATTCTTTGCGTGGCCGTCAGTCGCGCCTAGGATCCAGAACAACATCTGGGCGGCGAGGAAGGTCTTCTGGTCTTCTGCCGGCGTATCACTGCCTTTGAGGAGATTGAGGATTGCCGCCATGCCTGGCCCGCCCTCGTGTTGGTACTTGAGGGTCGGCGGCACAGAGAGGGCTTGGCAGCAGTCTTCCTGTGGAAGGCGGATGAGGCGTCCGCTCTCGGTCCAGCGTCGATCGAAGCGTTCGATGGCCAGCGCCTTGGTCTTGCCGAAGGTGGCAATGCGCGCCGTGTTGACGGGCAGGCCAAACGCTTCGGCCAGCGCCAGGCAGTAAAACTCGTTCTCGACGCTGTTGGTGAGGTCGATGCCGTTAGGCAGCGTGCCGATCTGCGTCTTGAAGATGTGTGTGGTGGGGGTGGTGCCGTGCGGTTTGAGCCACCGTCCGTCATGCCGGAGCAGGGCCGTCTTCTCCTGAGCGCCGGCGACAGAGATGCGGAAGTCATCATCGCGGCTCAAGCCGAGCGGAGCCTGTGCCAGGTTCTTGAGGAGTTTCTCAATCTCACCGTCATCGACGGCTTCGCCGCTGATAGCTTCGATATCTGGTAAGTCATCGTCTCCGGCAATGAATTGCAGTGCGCCCACGCAGTCGCGGCCAATCCGCGCCAGCAGGCTGTAGGCGTCTATACCCCGCGCGCCGACTTTCTCGGCCACACGGCGGCGCAGCGCGTCCGAGTCAGGCAGCAGATTCTCGAAAACGGCGTTGACGGGTTCACCCCGGTAGGCATCTTCGCGCAAAGGCAGGGAGAGGGAGACCGGAAACGCGCCCCGCCGCGCAAGCCAGTGATCCTCGTAGCGGAAGCGAACGGCGCCGCTGGACTCTTTGCTGAGCTGGCCGACAAGGCGGTTGTTCAGATAGACCCGCAACGGCACGTGAAGGGGCCGCCGACCCATCAGCTGAGCAGGTCTTCTATTTCAGAGGAGGACCGCTTGGAGCGCGGCGCGACTTGGAACTCCAGGTCGAGGGCTGCCAGCAAAGCCAGCACGCTGTCAAGTCGGGCGGCTGGGTTCCCGCTCTCAATAATGGAAACGGAGGGCTGCCGCATACCGGCACGATCGCCAAGCGCGGCTTGGCTGAGGCCTTTCTGCTTGCGAGCGCGGCGGATAGCATTTCCGATTTGCTCAGGGGTACGGGCGAGGACCATGCTCGAATTATGCGTCAGCTTCTATATTTTGTAAATATGTGTTAGATCGAATATCCTGAACTTATCTGCTAAGTCGGATATACGCAATTATCCAAGGAAGCGCATAACAGATGCTCCCACGGGAACCCCCTTAATGCCTCGGCTGATCGCGTCGCGATATAGACGAGCAAGGCGCATTTGGGGCCGCGGCTCTCGAACCACCAATGGTGAGAGCCATCGATCTGCACGAGCTCGCCCAGACAGTCACGCCGACCGCGCGGCTGATGCAGTTGGCGCTTCCGCTCACGGCGTGAAGTCCAGATTCCGGCTCCGTCATCCATTTGCGTAGTGTCTCGGTGCTGACGGCAATCTGGTGCCATTCAAGCAGCTTCTCTCGGGCGAGCGTCGGGCCGAAGTCCCGGTAGCGATCGCTTACCAGATCCAATGTGGTGTTGCGGAAATCCTCATCATGGCGTCGATTGCTCGGCCGACCGCGCTTCTTGGACGCCAGCCCGCCGGCGCCGTCCTGGTCATAGGCCTGCAACAGCCGGTGAACCTGACTGCGGCTGAGGTGAAGGAGCTCCGCTGCATGTACGACGCTCAGCCGTCGGTCGCGGATCTTCTGGATGGCTTCGGGACGATGCAGCTCTTTTTGCGACAAGGTGACCAAAGCATGACGGCTCCCGCAATAAGCCCGCCCTCACGCCAGACTCTGTGAAGTCGCTAGCCTTCCTTTCCAGCTTCATGTTGACCAGCCTCGGACGCGGGAAGTGTCGCATCTCTAACTGGGGCAACTGTCGCATTACTAAATAGCTGCTAGAACCATTTTGCGGCATAACATACATTATGGAACGGAATATTGTCGTTTAGATTCAACCATATAGAGAGTTGAGCTGGCCGCCGCCTGTAAGTCGTGCCCGACTGCCAAGTGAGGGCTGCCAGTATCTTCCTCGATCTCAGTGCTGCTGATGCCGACCTTTTTGGCGTCAGTGAAAAGCTTTTGTGTCAGCTCGGCGACTGAGATGACGCTCCTGCGGCCTTCCAGCTTGCTTTAATCATTGCTAATGCAGCCCCTTGCTGCATTAATCCTCGATCATGCTAATTGGACAGGGAGTAACGATGGCCCAGATGATCCGGTTCGCGATCTTTGCGGTTTCGGCCGCTGTCGCCGGCTTGGCGTGTTTCGCCTTGCATTCCTGCTGGACGTGGACCGCGCCGCTCCTGATCATATCCGTCGGGTCCATGCTTGCCGAACATGCCTTCAACCGGCTGGCCTCGAACGAAGAAAAGCAGCGCGATCTGGAAGATCGCGTGCGCAATCTGCCAATGCAAGCCAATGTAGAACGATCGTGAACCTAGACTTCCTTGTCCCCTTCGCCCCAATGGCACGCCAGTGGGTAGGGGAACATCGACCAGCATTTCATGGGCAAGGCGTCCAGCCCTTACGCGTACCGCGATGAAACAGCGTTCAGGAAGGCCGCCGCGCGCTCCCCGACGGACCCCTATGGCGTGGCTACAGGGCTCAAAGACGGGCGCCCGCCGACGTGACGATGGGCATATCGGTCGCCGAACTTCGCTCGGCAGGGGGGCGCGTGAAACAAATTGGGGCTAAAGCTAAAGAGGCTGCAAGATTTGTGACGGCGATGGCCAATGCTCGACGCCTGTTGATCATGCACCTCGTGCTCGACCGCGAATTGCCGGCTGAGGCGCTTCGAGAGCAACTGGGGCTTAGCTCGTCGGCACTGTCACAGCACATGGCCAAGTTACGCGCACTCGGCCTGGTCCGCGTCCGCCGCGACCGTGACAACATAGTTCACTATTCCTGTTGCAATGACTCGGCCCGCAAACTGCTTGCCCTGCTGGACCACGCTTATGGAAGTGGCCCTTCGAAGCAAAACGCAGACTTGGGAATTCCAGATTGAGCCCTTGCGGACCCCCCATGAGGGACTGTTAAGTCTATGCGGGAATCGACAGGGAAGGAACCGAGTTCATCCGTTGGAATACCACCGGGCCTGTGCGGCGGCCTTCGTCAACCAATTGATGATGAGCGGCCCGGCTACCGAGGGGTTGATTTGGGCTTGAAGGTCCCCAACCGGGCCATGCCGGCGATCCCCCCCGGCAGAAGGATCATGAACTAATATTAGCAATAGCGCAAATACGAAACGGCGCCGGCATCAACGTCGTCAATATCGTAGCCCGATAGGATTCGTTCGCTATCTGGCACCATAGGCTTACCGTGCCCTGGTCGCCCGCGAGATTTACAGGCCGGCTGTCAGACGCCGATCGGCAACCCGTGAGCATGCTTCACCTGGCCCAACGCAAAGCTGGATTCGATCGAGGCCACGCCGTCGAGCCTGGTGAGTTTCTGCTTCAGGAAGGTTTCATATGCCTCTAGATCCTTGACGACGACACGCAGCAAGAAATCCATTTTTCCGGTCATCAAATAACATTCGACGACTTCCGGCCAACGACGGACCGCGCTCGAAAAACCATCGAGCTCTTCCTCCCGTTGTCGCTCAAGCTTGACGGAAGCAAAGGCGCTAACGGGCAATCCAACCTTCACCTGATCAACGATTGCCACGTAGGCTCTGATCACGCCTGATTTTTCGAGCATCCGCACTCGGCGCGCGCAAGGCGATGGAGAGAGCCCGGCGATCTCGCTGAGATCTTCCGTTGTCGCGTGAGCATCCGACTGAAGTGCAGCCAGCAACCTGCGATCGATATCGTCAATCACATCTTTTGGCATAGGTTTTTGTTTCCTGCATAAAAATTAGCTGAGTCCGGCCGAAGCGGCTCTAGCTTATCGCGCTTTTAGCCGCAATCGCCCGCTGGATTTTCCTATCCTCCCTCCTCTCGGTGGAGTTATAAAATGAACGATCCTCAACTCGCGTGCCTCAAGGAACTCGAAAGCAAGGTACTGTGGCTTTCCACATGGATGGTCCACAACGCCAACAACCTTCGGCCGAATGACGACGGGCTCAAAGTTGGAGGGCATCAGGCCTCGTCAGCATCGCTCACCACGCTCATGACTGCGCTATACTTCGCGGTCTTGCATCCAGAAGACAGGGTCGCGGTGAAACCGCATGCAAGTCCGGTCTTTCACGCCATCCAGTATCTCTTCGGCAACCAGACACGGTCGAAACTGGAATCCTTCCGCGCTTATGGAGGTGCGCAGTCCTATCCATCACGGACGAAGGATACGGACGATGTCGACTTCTCGACCGGGTCTGTCGGACTGGGCGTCGCGCAAACCCTGTTTTCCTCATTGGTGCAGGATTACCTTCGAGCAAAAGGCATGGCCAAGGACCGTCCGGAAGGCCGCATGGTCGCGCTTATTGGCGACGCCGAGATGGATGAGGGTAACATTTTTGAGGCTCTTCTCGAGGGTTGGAAACACGGTCTGCGCAACACGTGGTGGATCGTTGATTATAATCGCCAAAGCTTGGACGCGGTCGTAAGGGAGGGCTTGTGGGAGCGCTTCGTCTCTCTGTTTCGCGATTTCGGCTGGGAGGTGGTAATCCTCAAATACGGCTCCCTGCTCGAGCAAGCCTTCGAGGAGCCTGGGGGCGAGGCTTTACGCGCCTGGATCGACAATTGTCCCAACCAGCTCTATTCGGCTCTGGCTTATCAAGGTGGGGCAGCGTGGCGCAGACGCCTGCTCGATGAGATCGGTGACCAGGGTCAAATCTCCCGGTTGATTGAAAAGCGTTCGGACGAAGACCTTGCGTGCTTAATGACAAACCTTGGCGGTCATGATCTGCCCCTGTTGTTGAGGACCTTCGAAGAGGCCCGCAAGCATGACCGGCCGATCTGCTTTCTCGCCTACACGATCAAGGGATTCGGCCTGCCGCTGGCGGGCCACAAGGACAATCATGCAGGTTTGATGACCACCGCGCAGACCGAAGACCTGCGCGCTCGTCTTCGGATTCGGCCGGGCTGCGAATGGGAATTGTTTGAAGGTCTTCAGCTGCCTGCCGCTGAGCTGGCTGCTTTCCTCAAGGAAGCTCCATTCAATGCCCGGCGCCGTGGCCGCCACCGGGCACCGAAAATCGCTGTCCCTGAGGCGTTTGCCATAGAGGTGCAATCTCCTGTCTCCACACAGCACGGCTTCGGAATTCTCATCCACGAGGTCGCCAAGACGGAGACTGATCTGGCGAGACGGATCGTCACAACGTCGCCGGACGTCACCGTCTCAACCAATCTCGGCGCATGGGTCAATCGTCGGGGGCTCTTTGCCCGGGAAGAGAAGGCGGATCTATTCAAGAAGGAGCGGATCCCGTCGACCTTCAACTGGCAATTCTCGCCCAAAGGCCAGCATATCGAACTCGGCATCGCCGAGATGAACTTGTTTATAAACCTCTCGGCTCTGGGGCTTTCCCATTCGACATTTGGCGAGCGGCTTTTGCCGATAGGGACCCTTTATGACCCGTTCATCGAACGTGGGCTCGATGCGCTGAACTACGCCTGCTACCAAGATGCGCGCTTCATTGTCGTTGCCACCCCTTCCGGGATCAGTTTGGCGCCTGAAGGCGGCGCCCATCAATCGATAGCAACTCCACTTATCGGCATGGCTCAGGATGGGCTCGCCAGCTTTGAGCCAGCCTTCGTCGACGAGCTTGCAACCATTCTGCGATTTTCGTTTGAATACATCCAGCGCGATGGAGACACCCAGCCCGATCCCGTGAGCTGGCTCAGGGATGCCACTGGAGGCTCGGTATATCTCAGACTGTCGACTCGGCCGATTGAACAACCCAAACGCGTCATTGATCAGACGTTGGCTGAAGACATCCTCAATGGAGGCTATTGGATGCGAAAGCCAGGGCCAAATGCCCAGATTGTGATCGCCTATACGGGAGCGGTTGCACCCGAAGCCATTGATGCGATTGGGTTGATTGCAGAGGATCGCCGCGATGTGGGCCTTTTGGCGGTAACGTCTGCAGATCGCCTGAATGCGGGATGGACGGCCGCGCAGCGCGCCAGGGAGCACGGCGTCGCCCATGCACAAAGCCCTGTTGAGCGCCTGCTTGCCAGCGTCCCCTCATATTGTGGGCTCATCACCGTGCTTGACGGCCATCCCGCCACGCTTGCTTGGCTCGGATCCGTCGAGGGTCACAAGACCCGTTCACTGGGCGTGGAGCATTTCGGCCAGTCGGGCACCATCGCGGACCTTTATCGGCACCATGGAATTGACGCGCAAAGCATCGCGCGAGCCGCGCAGTCGCTTTCACCTGGAAGGCCAATCCGACACTTACGAGCGGCCGTCTAACATCTCGGCTCTACAAGGCGCGAAGGTGTCATTGGTCTAGCGCTCGCGCTCGTTGCGGTCACGCGGGTGCCTCTCTTCGATTTCCTGCTCCAATCC
The DNA here is from genome assembly GCF_006442175.1 of Mesorhizobium sp. B2-3-14. Taxonomy (NCBI): domain Bacteria; kingdom Pseudomonadati; phylum Pseudomonadota; class Alphaproteobacteria; order Hyphomicrobiales; family Phyllobacteriaceae; genus Mesorhizobium; species Mesorhizobium sp. B2-3-14. The sequence goes on from NZ_VFVP01000017.1 coordinate 51,234, forward strand.
TGGCGTACGCTGCGCGGATTGCTGGTGTGGATCCTGTCGTGGCGAACTCGGCTCCGGCAGCCCTCTTTGTTGACCCGCTATTTTCCTGGGCAATCCCGTCCTTTCACCCGCACGTAGATCGCGGGGATCAAGAGCTTGATGGGCGCTGCGCAGCCGATCCTCCTGGGCAACCTCCCGGCTGCGGACCACAGGCGCATTCCCTGAAATCGGCTCGTGCTTTGAGTTCGATGTGGTTTGAGGGGTTCGAGATCCGCTCTCAAACAACTGCGAAAGCTCGCCACTGCGAACTGGGGTGTTGTGGTCAGCTTCGCTGGCGGCAAGCTGTTGTTCCGAAATGCGGAGGTTTTCCCGCCGGACGGTCATCACTTCGCGCGCGGCTTCAACGACTTCGTTGAATTGTTTGCGCTCCCATGGCTCGATTGAGCGCTCAATGTCCGCCAGAATAGTCCCTATCCGCTTTTCGTATGCCTCGAACTCAGGACGTGTCATAGCAAGCATGGCAGCTTCCTCGCCTCCAAAAAGTTCCCGGGCCAAAACGGCTTTGGGGTCGTCCCCGTCCGGTGTTTGCCGAGAGAATTCATTCTCAGTCGCGATCTGGGTGAAACGTGACGCGGCCCGGATTCGTTCGAGCTGATCTGCGGCGAACTCGGCCACCTTCTTATCTTGGCTATCGCGCGCAATTGCGCTCCATGCCTGACCAACTTCCGTCACGTATTTGGTACTGCGGATGGACCTCGCCGCGTGACGGAGATTGGAACGTTTGGCTGCATAGCGTGCCTGTGCCGGCTGGCTGGTGCCCTCATGCTCGCTTCTGCCGACATAGCTGACAGGACGCACCTGAGTACGAGCATAGGCCGGCGCACTTGCAAACTCGCGGCGGTCGGTCAGCTCCATGCGGATTCCGTGCTCCCGGGCCTTCTCAGCCATCAGTGAGCGCCATTCCCGAAACTCCCGCGGGCTCGTCTCGATGCGTTCTCCTGTCTCCGCACGCATGGTGACGATCGCGTGGGCGTGGACATGGGGCCGCTTGCCACCCTGCCCTGCCACTTTTGGATCGTCAGACGGATCGTGCATGGCATAAACATACCGATGCCCGGGGAATTGATCGCCAAGGAACTCCCGCACGGCATCTCGAAATGCAGCTTGATCGGTGCCCGCGCGCGCCGAGGCGACCAGATGCATGATGTCGCGTCCTGTGCGGCTTTGCATCTGCTTGCGCCAGTCTTTCTGGACGAGATCGCCGGCTTGTTTGACAGTCTCGATATGGCTGTCCGTATCATCACGGACCCGCCCTTCGAAGCGCTCCACCATTTGGCGAATCCGGCTCGTTGCAAAGGCAACGCCATTGCCGTGACCGTGGAACAGAACCCGTGCCTGGACGTCGCTGCCGATCTTGCTCCTGTTCAACCGCTCTTGGGCGATTGCCGCGGCCTTCGCGTCGCCGGTCAGGCGCTCGCCATCCGGCCCGCGCAGGAGCAGGACCCCCTGCACCCGCAAACGCTCGCCGTCCGCTTGCTCCATTGCATAAACGAACCGGCGCTCGCCGAAGGCGGCGCGCAGGACGTGGCGAACGATTTGGTCATGCTCGCGATCGCTTGCCTTTAAGTTCACCGTCACCTGGAACAGACTTACGTCCCGGCTCGAGGCACGATTATCAAAAAGATGCTCCCATTCGGTGCGAAGTTGCAGCAGGCCCGCCTTGCCGATGATCTGCTCGCCCTTGTCGGTTTCTACGGCCAGTTCGCCATTCCGGGAGACGTAGCTCACCATCGCACCCATACGCGCTCCACGACCATAGGACGTGAGCTTGACCACCGCAGGCTGGCTCCCTTGAGCCACGGCTGTGAACCGTTGACGCATCGATCGGTTCGGCGCGACAGCTCCGGTGCGACAGGAACGCGCGCTGGCATTGTGGCCGGCGCGCGCCCTGTCCCCTCGCTTTACCGTTTCGTCTGGTGCCAACGCCACCCCGCCCCTTCGCCGCCAGTCACATTCATGCGCGTCGCGCCCCCGCTGCATTTCATGAAGCAGCGCTGCGCGACGCCGTTCCCACTCCCGTTCGAAAGCCCCCAGGAAAAATTCCATTAGCCAGCCCCCGAGCGCCGCGCCGCGCCGGCGCGTTTCGTCATCTGGGACAGCTCTGCAGCGACCGTCAATGAAATTGCGCGGGCATCATCGGCAGCTGCGGCGATATCCGAAACCGAGCTTAACCGCCCCGTGTTGAGCGCGCGTACGGCTTGATTGAGGCCATTGGCAACAGCACTCAGATCCGCGGCGAGGAGTTGTAGGATCGCGCGATCGGCATCATTGAGAAACGGGCGGATGCCCGCACCCTCGCAGGCGAGTGTGCGGATGAAGGCGGACACTGACATGCCGGCGCCATTCGCGGCCGATTTCATGACGGCAAGCTCATCCGGGGCGAACCGGATATGTGCGACCCTCTCCCGCCTCGGCGGCCGTCTTGCGATAGCTGCGCCGGCTCTCGTCATTACGCTTCTGCCTTGTTCGCGGCCGAAGCCGCGGATCGAGGGCCAGTCCCTCGATCGTCAGAAAAAACGTATCACGTTTTTGCGTATCCTGCCAACCGCTTTGACATCGAATTTTCCTGTTTACCGCAATTGAACTGATTTTTCTTGTAGTTTTGACTGTGTTTTTCTATATTGATGGAAATCCATCTGTCCACTGATCCACTTTCGAACAGATCTGGATTCAAGTGGATGTAGGAACACACGTTTATGAGGAGAGCTCGCTCATGCCTGTCGTGATCTCCGCCATCAATGGCAAGGGGGGCGCCGGCAAGACCACCGCCTTGATGAACATTGCTGGCGAGTACGCACTGCGCGGTTCAGCCGTGGCCATGGTCGACATGGACGGGAGAAGCAATCTGACCAAATGGTGGAGCGAGTGCCACGACAAGAACGCGCAGCCGGAAGGCATCAGCGTTTTCAGCCACAAGACCGCCAAGTCCTTGGACGCGTTCGTTGAGCGCCATGGCCACCGTTTCGATTACCTCCTCATCGACACGCCTGGAGAGGATATTTCTACGATCGATCCGGTGATTGGTTGGTCCGACCTGGTGATATCTCCTGTGCAGCCGTCTAAACGCGAGGTCCTTGGCGCGATCGACTGCTTTCACTCCGTACTCAGGATCAACGAGGCTCGCGCCAGCGCATGCCGGCATGGTGTTTTGCGAACCCGCATCTCGATGACGGTTCGCCAGACAGAGCTCTACCGCAAGATTAGGCCAATCATCGAGGACAAGGTCGGAACCTATCTGTTTCGTACCGAGGTTATGGAGCGTAACGTCTACAAGGACATTCAAAACGGCATCGGCACTCTCCAGATGCAGACGCTGTCCGAGGCTGTCGCCAAAGCGCGGCGCGAGACCCAAGAGATCGTGAGCGAAATCGATGCACTGCTGAGCTCCGGCGCAGAAGCGGGGCCCGCTTGATGAGCGGCAGGGAAACCCTGTCGCTCGACGAGTTCGCGCTCGCTGCCAGGAAGCAAGCGGTGAGAGGTGATGAAGATCGTGCGTCGGATCTAGTCAGCACTGACCCTAACTCAGACCGCACGTCGCCGAACCGGAGCGACCTTCGACAGGAGGCCCGAAAAGCCTTGCGCCGGATGAAACGAGAGCGCGTTAAGGGGCAAAGCTGCTTTGTCAATGTGAACCTCGACCGGCCAACCAAGCGCCGCTTGAAACTGGCAGCCTTCCATGACGACACAACGATGCAGGCAATCGTGGAAGCGGCGATCGTCAAGTATTTGGACGAGCTAGGCCTATAACTCCAGCCACGTGGTTCTTCCCTGGCGGATCGCGGAATTTGATGTCAGACCCCTCCCCTGCTAGACTCGCGGTCAAGTTGGCTCTGATTTTTCTCACATCGGGCAATTTGAGGTGGAAAGGCACGTCCTATCGATGTGCTTTCTCGACACGCACAGGAGCTGGCAAAAGCCCTCGAAATGGCAATCAAGGACCTTCAGAAATACATTCACGAGCACGCACTCACCGAAACGGAAGACGCCGAATCCGAAAAGCCGGTCTACAGGAAACCCGGCTTCGAAGGCGTACGGAGCTTCGGCGATATGGAGAAGGCCTTCGGTCGGTTTGTGCGCGAACGCCGCGAAGCCAGAAGGCTCAATCGCGCCCAGATGGGAACCATGGTCGGCCTGCATGAGACTATCTTTGCACGCTATGAGCGGGCCTTTTCGAAGCTGCATGCGACGAGACTCATTCATGTTTGCGAGATTCTCGACTGCTCACCGATCGAAATGATCCATTTTGCTGCCCCGCATTTTTTCGGCCAGAACCGGCAAGAAGCTGACGATAAGCTGAAACTGATTTTGCGTGTGCTTGATATGCCGGCTTCGTCGGCATCAGGCCTGTTGAACCTTGTCGAGGGTCTCGCCGGCGCAAGTGCCGGAGACGATCCGGGCGATCGATGATGCGATCGCCGCGCCCTGTCCCCGATTCCCGGCCGGCGGCAACGTGCTCATGCCGGCCGCAACTGGCCCGGCCCGAAAGCCCGCTATTCGATCAAAGTTTTGAATCGGTCTCGAACCACCGATTCAGAAAATGCATTGGACGGTATTTGGGCGAACGCAGATAATCCGATGCATGAAGCACGCGACCCATCCACTGTTCCTGCGGCGCATAGACAGTGCCCGCAACATGGCGCGGTACTATGTCATGGCATTGCAACCCACGCTGTTCGGTGACGTGTCCCTTGTACGGCAATGGGGCCGCATCGGCACACGTGGGCGTCAGAAAGTCGAGTTTTTCGACGATTGCCTGCAAGCAGCTGCGGCGCTGTCGCGGCTGGCCGCGCAAAAGTCCAATCGGGGATATTCGGGCAATCCCCATGAGGTCTCCCCGGCAGGTGCGCCCGATCCGGCGTGCCAGCCGGTGCCGTTTGCCGGCAAGGCATCACAGATGATCATCACGACCCCTGGCACGAAGTAAGCAGGCAGGCGTGGCGCATCGATGCTGCGCCCAATTCCAAATGACCTCATGCCTCGCCTTTGCGCCAAGCGCCCGGCCTGTTCGGCGGGCGCTGCGCGGTCGGTTGCCGATGCCAGGCCATCGAGAACGGAACAGCGAAAACCTGCCCCCTCCTTGTCCCCAACAGGTTGGCGCATTGGGCCGCTGAAGCGACGATCGTCTGACGCCCCGGGATCGTCGGGGACCCTGTTGGCTTGAGCGCCGTGGGTGACCCTTCGCCGACAAAGGGCTCGCGACCCGTCGGATGAGCAGGCTTGCGGTCGAGCTTTCGCCGCCGGAGTTCTCGCCTTGTCCCTTCGCAGGATCGCGGCGCCCCGGGGGAGCGCCGCGTCCAATGCGTGGCCGCCTCAGCGCGACCATATGAGAGCGTATCCCTCGTCATTCTCGACCAGGCTCGCGTAGATCGGAGCGGGGAAGCTTGGATCATCAAGCTTGACGGAGTGGTATTCTCGGCCGGTTTCCTTGGCTGCCTTCTTCCAGCCGGCGCCAATCTCGATGGTCCCTGCGAGGGCCCGAAGGTCGGGCGACTTATCGCTTTCCTTCTCGGCCTGGATCAGGCGGGCCTTGATGTTGAGGTTGAGCGTCTTGATAACTCCGACAAACGAGCCGTCTTCGTTGCGAGTGAAAGTGCCGATCTGAGCCATGGGTTTTCTCCTTGCTGTATCAGGTCGCGACCATCGCGGCCTTGATGGCGATCGCAGGGCACCACGCGACCGGCCCGCACCCGCAGGGCTAAAACGCGAGTGGAAGGCAGCGCAGCGCCGAGCTTCTTGGCGCGCGAGGAAGCCGCGCGCAGCACGGCGGGGAAGAAGGTCGGCATGGCTGTTGCGGGATCGAAGTCGGGCTGCGCAGCAGCTGGACGCGGTGTGAGATACGCCACCAAGAAAGGCCGTAGTGGACGCTCCTCTGGTAACTGCGTGGAGCAGAGGACCCTCGGCGAGGCCAAAACCGCCGCTGGCGATGCTATGTCCAATATCCAGGCGCGATCCCGGCAAGTGTGACCGTGATAATGCGGGTATCTCGGAGGGGCCGCGAAGCGATGGCTCAGTCCGGTGGCATTGAGGGCGCGGGCTGAAGATCGTGCAGGAAGGCGACGGCTCGCTGTGCATGACCGGCAGCGGAAAAGATCGCCCGCTTGTCGCTGGCAAGGACCTGAAGCCAGGAGGCGAGATAGCTCGCGTGATCCGGCCGCGGCTCGAGTTCCGGCGCGATGCCCAGATCCGCGCAAAGGAAGCAGCTGCCAAGTTCGGCAATGAGCTCCTCCCGCGCCCGCTCGCTGCGATCCTTGGCATACCGGCTGAGGTCGCGGTTCACCCGTTGCGGCGCCGATGTCCAATGTGTGGCCTCGTGGCTGAGCGTCGCGACATAGGCCGCCGCATCGCGGAAGGCTTGGAGCGGCGGCATCTGGATATGGTCGGTCGCAGGCGAAAAGTAAGCGCGATCGCCGCCGTGTCGGATGACCGCACCGGTGTTGGCAAAGAAGCGGTCGGCGTGAACGATATGCTCGACCGGCTCACGAACCGGCTCAACCCGCTCATAAAGCTGGTCGGGCAGACCCTCGATCTGGCCGGCGTTGAAGACGCTGTAGGCTTTGAGAAACGGGATCTCGCGGTCGAACTCCTCGCCCGAGGCGTCGATTTGCGTCTTGGTGAGGCGGCCTGCGAAGACCACCAGGGTGCCCGACTCTCCCTTGCGCACCGCCCCGCCGAGCTCGAGCGCCTGCTTGAAGGTCATCCACATCGGGCTGGAGAAGCCCCGCGCGATTGCCTCTGACCACAGCAACAACACGTTCATGCCGTTGTAGGGCATGCCGTTATGCCGTATCGGTCGGGTCACCCGACCGACGGCGGTGGCGCAGTGCCATGGCTGCATCCAGGGGCGGACGCCCCTCTCGAGATCGGCGACAATCCGATCGGTGATCCGCGCATAGATGTCGACGCGCGGCCCTTTTCTGCTCATCTCTCTGAACCTCTGGTTTTGGAGGCCGCGCCGATCGCGGCCCCGTCACGGTCCGCCGGTGGCGAAGGAAGACGGGCAGCGCACCCGCAGGGCCATAGCGCCAGCGAAGGACGGCGCAGCCGTTGCGCTGACTGTCTTGCTGCGCCAGGACCGCGGGAAAGACGGGGCGCGAAAGAGGCGGCGCTGGGCGCCGCCTCGATACGTCTCGCAAGAAGGGTCGGCTCAGCGAATCGCACGGCCGCCCCGGTAGGGATCGTATTCGCAGAGGATTTCGACCTCTGCGTCATCGAGCTCGTCGGCGGGCAGGATGCCGAATTCGGCGTCGACCTGGAAGAGAACGACTGGGGCCATGAGGGTGCGGGCGAGATGCCAGGCGGCCTTCTGGGCAAGAGTGAGATCGTGCGACATCTGAGGGCTCCATCTTGGAGCGGGCCAATCCCCGCTCAATGGCTGCGTCGGGGTGCGGCGGCGGGCGCGATCATCGCGAGGCGACAGCCGAGCGGCCGCAGCTTGCTAGCGGACCCCTTGCGGGTTGATCGTGGAAGACCGCGCCGCACCAGGAAAGCCATCACGAAAGAGCGGGATTGGATTGCTCAAGTCCGGGCCGGCAGTGCTCGGCCGCATCCGATGTCACTGGCCTGAAGGCGGCTCCATGGATCGGCAGCGTGACCGCGGCGGCCATTCTGTCGGACATTTGGCGCGGCCGGGCGACCTGCCGGACCCAAGCTGAGCAGCGTTGGAATTGCCGCGGCAACGTGATCTCTCAACGGCTGTGTAGTGCCTGACCCATCTTTATCGATCCTTGAGGCAAATCCGCATGCGCCACCAACACTCGAGCCAACGGGTCGCCCTAGGACCATCCGTTGAGTTGGCGGGTCCCGGGTTCAGTAGACCTCCCCCGCCGAGGCAGGCGGGAGAAGTTGGGGCGCGGCAAGCGAAGAGCGGGGCAGAGCCCCGCCCTGAAGGCGCCTACCCGAGAGCTGCCATCTGCAGCTCGGCCGCCTTGCGGTCGACTGTGGGGCCAGAGTTCTCGACCGACCGCTCGAAAGGCTTCCAGACCTCGCCAACAACGTGCTCATAGGCGATGATGGCCCCCTCGGCGGCCATGCGCAAAGCGTGGGCCTGGAGTGCCATGTCCGCAGCGAACTCGCGCTGGCGCTGGGCGGCGCTGTCGAAACCAACGGGACCACCGACATCTTCGTCCCGATCGTCACAGGCGGACTTGGCGGTTGCGTCGCGAGCTTGGGAGACCGCCCGGCTGTAGAACTGGCCGGCGCCGTAGGCGGACCCGACGAAGGCCCCGACGACGCGCTGCAGGTGGATCTGCATGGCGCGCTCGCCAAGCCCCTCGTCCAGCGCTGCTGCGGTGTCGACGATCAGCTTTTCGTGCAGGTCGCGGATGCCGTCGCTGTCGAGGACAGGCAGGCCGAAGCTCTCGGAAACGAGAGAGCACTGCGCGGCATCGGGGCAGGCGAACCGCACCATCTGCAAGGTGGTTGCCTTGCGCAGCGGCACCACGCGAGCGGTAGAGCGAGGATTGGCAGCTTTCTTGATCATGACACATCCTTTCTTCGGTTTCCGAAGCGCAGACCGGCTCCGTGCCGGCCCGCCCTCGGGCGCGGACCCACAGAACCGGCCGAGCGGCGTTCGCTTCAAGGTCCGGGTGGACCGAGGCGAGCAGGGCAGGTTTGCGGCCAAGCAGGGCTCCTTCCCAGCCCTCGCGCGGGACGCGGGGCTGCTATGCCGAGACTGGATCGCTCCGGCCGCCGCGCGGCGCGGAACGCGGCCTTGAAGTGAACGACCGCCGGTTCAGGACCGCTTCAAGCCCGGGGAGGACCGGCACGGGCCTAGTTATCGAAACGGAAAGGGAAGGACAGGCGCTCAAGACCATGTGCCTGACCAGCGGGCTGGACCTGTCCCATTGTGCCGCGAGCACCCTTACCAAGACGGTGCCGGTGTGCTTGCCGGATGCGGTATCGCCGGCAGCGCGCCAGGTCTCGCGCGAACAACTGCATCGCTCCACCTGCTCGCAGATATCCCCGCCTCGCCCTGCAGGTCGACAACTGTTGGCGATTGCTTGTCCGCCGTGCCAGCTAGCCGCGGCAACGCGTCAATCTCCGGCTGCCGCTCCGCCAGGAAGGGTGTGAACGGGCCCCGCAACTCCGTCTCGACGGCGCGGCTTAACCCGACGAGACGCTTTGGTCACCCAATCGGATAGCCAAGCTCCAAGAGCCATGCTTGGCGGCTGCGCGACGCGGGGCCGATATGAACGAGTTCGACATAGTCGCCGGGCCGGTCGAAGACCCGCACCGATCTCGGGGCGCTCGATGGCGGTGGAGCGCAGAGCTGGGCCTGGCGAGCAAGTGCGGTGGACCCGGATCGCGACCACTCCGCGGCTCATGGCCGGCTTCATGCAGGCACATCCCCTATGGCTCACCATCTTCTTCAGCCCTTCCGGACAGCTTCCTGCGGCTGCCACCGCGACCGGAGGGGTCAAGACCGCTCCTCCCCATCCTTTTGCGCCTTCATGTCAGGTCGGCATTCCAGTCGTCTAATTCTGGGCGCAGCCGCTCGGCGCTGCATCCGACCGCCTCGGCGAGCGCTAGAACCCTGCCGGCATAGACCTCGCCCTGGGCATTGTTGTCGGTGGCGGCGACGAGTTGGACACCTGCCCTGACCGCAAGCGCGTGGATCGCTGCGTGCGTACCCGGCGACCAGCCACCGGCCGTGCTGAGGTACAGAGTGTCGGGACGAAGCTGTTCCAGCGCAGCGAGACTTAGGGCGTCGATGGCCGCCTCGGTGACGCAGAGGCGGGACGCCTCCGGGCGGCCGAAGCGGAACAGTACCTTGGCACCGGCGGTGGCAAAGCCGCGCCAGTGCAGTCCACGTTCTTCCCAGCCGGTGACGGAGCCATCTGCATCAGTGTGCGCCGCCCACATGCTGCCATGCGGCCCCTCGCGCAGGAGACCGGCCATAACCGCGGCGCGCAGAATCGGCTCGGGGAGATGGCGACCGTCTCGCAGGTAGCGCCAAGTCGCCGATCCGAGCCATGGCTTGCGCCGGGCCTGCCAGCGATCCGCTATCGACAGTTCGGGCTGCCGCTGACGGAAGCTGCGCTGCCACACCGGCGCGGTAACCGCGATACCAACGAGGTCCGCGACTTCGTTGATCGCCGTGACGAAGGGAATGCCCTCGAGATGCTCAAGCAGCCCGAAGACATCTCCCTTGGCATCCGAGAGCGGGTCGAACCAGCCCTTGCCCTCGTGGATAACAATGATTATCGATGCATCGCGGCGATATTTCATCGCCTTGCGCGTGCTTTCCTTGAGATCGAGGGCGAAGCCCGCGTGCTCAAGCACGGCGGCGCAGGGCACCTTGTCCTTCAGCTCTTCAAGCTTTACTTTTTCCATCTTCGCTCGCGCACCTTGTCGCGCTCCCTGTTTCAAGTCCGCCCAATATTCTCTGGACAGGGACCGGAGGCCGCGAAGAGCAAGGCAGGCAAGGGCGCGGGCGTGATGCGCATTTGTGCCGGGTTTGCGAGGCAGACGAGACCGCGGCGCCGCTTCCCTTGCCGGGCGCAGCACGCAAGCGGCAGCGATGACCAATGATTTCGGCAGCACTTCTCGTCAGCAACGCACACAGTGTGGATATGTCCGTTTTCGTCGAGGCGCGATCCGTGGCTCCTGGAGCGGTCACCTTGGCGCAGCGCGGCAACCCGGCCGCTGCCGGTGCCGGCCGGCAGCGCTACCTGTAACTGGCGCGCGCCATTAGGCCCCGACGCGGGTGCCCGGCATATTCTTGATTCCTAATGGAACAAAGAGCGCCAAGTCAGATTTGAAAAGGTCCGCTGGCTTTGGAGCCGCGGGTGGCTGCCCTCCGCCAGGCCGGCCTGCGCTGTCAGGCGCAGGCCACACGACGACAGGATTACACCCATGAAACGTCTCCCCCTTTTTCTGCTCAGTTTGGGCGCCATGATGATCCCCACAACACTGCTGGGTGCGGCGCAATGGGAGGGCTTTGGCATCAAGCATCTCGGGTTCGTATTCGACGTTCCCCCGGGGTTTGTACTTGCCCAACGCACCGATCAAGGGGCAGCCTTCGAAGGCCGACACAAAGCATTTCTTGCCGTCTGGGGGGCGCAACTCGGCAAGGCAAGCTTTCGCACCGAGATCGAGCATCGCATTGCCGTGAACGAGAACGACGGCTGGAAGGTGACCTATAAGCGAGTGACGCCGCAATGGGCCAGCTATTCAGGAGTGAAGGAGGGCCAGATCCTTTATGTCCGGGCTATCAAGATTTGCCGGAACAGAGCTGCATTGTTTACCGTCAACTATGCTCGCACCGAGAAGGTCCCTTATGATCCGCTTATCATTCGCATGGTCAAATCACTGAAGGTCCAGGGCTGCTGAGGGTCGGTTACATGGCGCGCCAGCCGAATTGCGTTTTTAGAGACAGGCGGCTCGCTTCTGTGTCGAACCATGCAGAACGTCAGCAACCTCGTTGTCCCGTCGCCAATGCGCAGCACCGACTCCTCGGCCGCTCCTCAAGTTCAACGGATCGGCTACGCGCTGCCAGCGGCGTCCAGCGAGGTCGGTCACCTCGGGCTCGCCAGCGGCCACCTGATGCAAGGGGCAGCCGTAGGAGCGTCAGCCCTTGCGGCGCCGCAGGCGCGACGCGGGACCGACTGCAACGACGAGACCGGTTAAAAGGGTAGCCTAAGGAGCGTCAGCATGGCGCCGCCGCAGGCGGGACGCGGGACAGACTACCCCCGGCCAGGAGTGCCGTATCGATTGCCGGAACGCTGCGCTGCGCGTTGGTCAGCCTTCTATGGCTCGGCCCGGCTGGGCTTCCTATGCAGAGGCGCGCGCTGACACGACCCCGAGAAGCTCTTGAAGCTCCCCCTTGGGCAGTGGCCTCGACAGTAGAAAGCCTTGGAGCTGGTCACAGCCGAGCTCGCGCAGGTAATCGCATTGGCTTTCGGTCTCGACCCCTTCGGCAGTTGTACTAAGTCCCGTCGCACGGGCCAGGTTGATAATCGCCTGAACGATGGCCTCGTCACCGTTGGAACGACCAAAGCCCTGCACGAAGCTTCGGTCGATCTTGATCCTGTCGACTTCCAGCGTCTGCAGTCTTCCCAAGGAGGAGAAGCCGGTGCCGAAATCGTCGAGTGCAAAGCGCACCCCGATGCTGCGCAGAGCCTCGATGTTGTTTCGGCATTCGCTCCGGCGCTCCGACAGAGCGCTTTCGGTAACTTCGATTTCGAGCCGCCGCGGGTCCATGTGCGTCTCCAACAAGATACTGGTCACCCGCATGGCGAAACTGGGATTATTCAGCTGCAGGGCCGACACATTCACCGCCAAGGTCTCGATGGGCCAGTCCGCCGCGTCAAGGCACGCCTGCCTGAGAACCAGTTCGCCAAGCTTTTCAATCAGACCGGTTTCCTCCGATAGCGGTATGAACAAATCCGGTGCAACCCAGCCCCGCTCCGGATCAGACCAGCGGGCCAGCGCTTCGACACCCGTCATCCGGTTTGTGTCAGCGTCGTATAGGGGCTGATAGTGGACCTGGATCCGACCGGTTGAATCCAGCGCGTTGCGCAGGTCTTGTTCCATGCCTTTGCGCATCGCCAGCGTCCGATCCATCTCATGCCCAAAGAAGGCGTAGCTGCTGCGGCCCCCCGCTTTGGCATGGTAGAGCGCCACGTCGGCTTTCCGCACCAACTCGACCGTGTCCAACCCGTCCTTGGGTGCAACCGCCACGCCGACACTCACGCCGACAAAGACTTGGATCCCGGCGACCTGAAACGGCCGACGGGCGGACTCGATCAAGTGCTCGCACAGCGCCTTGACCTCATCCTCGCCGCCGACCGAACGCTGAATGATGACGAATTCATCGCCGCTCAGACGCGCCACCGTGTCTCCTTCAGTCGTCAGCCGCCTTAGCCGGTCGGCGAATTCCCTGAGCAATTCGTCACCCGCTGGATGGCCAAAGCTGTCGTTGACCTGCTTGAAGCGGTCGAGGTCGAGGTAAAGAACCGCGAGCTGCTCGCCCGTCGACGGCAGGCGCGCCAATGCATCTGCCAGACGCTCGTTGAACTGACCGCGATTGGGCAGCGCGGTAAGCAGATCGTTATGAGCGAGGTGGTAGATCCGATCCTCGGTTTCGATCAGCTTTAGTGTCCGCCTGCGAAAACCGACGAGGGCCATGATGACGCCCGCCAGCACCAGGCCGAACAAGGGGACGAGAACGGGCACGAGTTGAAAGAGGACAAATGCTCCGGGCCGGTACGGCCGCCAAACGAAGAAGCCGATAGTTCCAGATCGGTCGACAACGGGATAGGAAGCCTCTCCGGACGCAAGCTTATCGGCCCAGGAGAACCGCGCGCCATCGAGCAGATAGTCTTGGCGCAAGGCGGTGAGAAAACTGCCGTCGAGATAGCGAACGGCCACATGCAGGAATTCCTGGCCTGGCACCTGCGCGATGCGGCCACTGTCGGAAACCACGGGCTTGATGCTGACGACCGCGGGATGGCCGGCGACAACGGCCAGATCGGAGGCGCCTATGGTGAGCACCTGTTCCGTCACACCTTCGGTATCGCCTCGTTTCAACCTTGCCCTCAAAGTCTGGACCAGGGGCGTGGTGGTCGCGCGTATGGCGCGGTAGCTGCCCGGGTCAGCTGTCGACCCATCGGTGAACGCGTAGACCGGCGCATCATTGGCATCGAGAATATAAGCCTGGTCGTGACCGAAATAGGTGTGCATCCAGCTGCCGAGATTGGTATCGAGCCATTTCGCATCGCCGCTGCGCAGTGCGTTGACCGCGTCGTCCCAAACCGTGACGCTCTCCTGGTCGTGCGCTACTGCGCTCTCCAGCTTGGACGTGATCAGTCCAACCAGACTTTTCTGCCGCGCCGCGGCAACGTGGTCAGTCTGGATCGTGGACCAAAGCAATAGACCTGTCGCGGCTGCTGCAATGAGCAGTGTCAGCCCAATGACGGGCAAAGCCGTTCGCATCAGGAAGAGACGACCGGTCGGTTCGGCAAAATGTCGCAGCAGTTTCATGAGATCGCTATAAGCGATGAACACTTCTGGACCGTTAAAAGGCCCTGCGCGACAAGGGGCCGCGCGTGCCCTGCCCGGCAGGCTTGTTCGGGGTCGCTACATCGCCGCGGAGCCGACGCGCCAGTCCGGCGACGAATAGGATGAAAACCGGCGAGAGCTGGACGAGGCGGCGGCAGCCACGGCATCTGAGACCACAACGTCAACAGCTTTTCAGATCAACTGATCCGCTTCTGGGATGGTCTACCAGGACCTATCGCACGGTACAAAGCGCCTTGGGTTAAACTGTGAGGATAGGGATAGACGCGCGACGTGTCTGTCAGCAGGCACATCGCCATCCCGGATATATGCAATTTCGCTAAAATTATCGGAACTCATCGCGGTCCCACGTTTTGACTCCGATTCCAGGAGTTCGCGTGCGCATGAGCAAGACCGAATACCGCCTGTCATTCATCGAGTTCCAATCGCCAACGCTGGTCGAGAAAGCTCCTGACGGCGGCAGCTGGTTTCACGAGATCAAGTATGACGGCTACCGGACCCAACTCATTGTGGAGGGTGCAACAGCGCGAGCCTTCACGCGCCGGGGTTACGATTGGTCACATCGGTATAAGCGAATCGTTGAGACCGCCGCGAGCCTACCGGCAAAGTCCGCGATCATTGATGGCGAGGCTGTCGTTCTTGGCGAGACCGGGCTCCCTGACTACCAGGCCTTGGAACGGGAGCTAGGCAATCCGGCCTCGCCGAGGCTCATCTTCTGTGCGTTCGACCTGCTTCATCTCAACGGCAGCGATCTTCGGCAGCAGCCGCTTTTGAAGCGCAAGGCGGCCTTGGAGAAGCTGCTCATGGGTTCAGCGCCGACGCTAACCTATGCAGAACATCTCGAGGTGAGCGGCATGGATATGTTCGCCCACGCCTGCCGTATGGGCTTGGAAGGCATAGTGTCAAAGCTTGCCGATTCCCCCTATCGCTCCGGCGTTCAGACAAGCTGGGTCAAGGTCAAATGCATCAAGAGCGACACCTTTCCTGTCGTGGCTTTCGTCGAGAAGCTTGGCGCTCAACCGCGCCGGATTGCCTCGCTCTACGTCGGCAGGCGTGAAGGCGACCGGCTGCTTTATGCCGGCAAAGCCCAGAGCGGCTACAGCTTGAGCATCGCGCGACAGCTCCGGGAGCGACTGGACTCGCTGATTGTCGACAAGCCGCCATTGTCGGAGCCGATCGACAAGCCCAAGGCCACCTGGGTTAGGCCGGACGTTCTGGCCGAGGTGCAGTTCAGCGGCGTCACCGACCGCGGCATCTTGCGCGAAGCAGTATTCAAAGGCCTTCGCGAAGATCTCGTCACGATGCCCGCAAAGCCGCTCGCCCCGTCGAAGCGGCGGAACAGGGCCCAGGGAGACGCAGTTCCCCGTGAGAACGTTCTTCAGCTGCTGCCGGACGCGATCTCGCCTTCCAAAGAAGCCCTTATGCACTACTGGGGACAGGTTGCCGAGCAAGCGCTGGTCCATCTCGGCCACCGACCACTGAAGCTGGTCCGCCACGCGAGCGGGACCACGTTCTATCACAAGGGTCCCTTGCCCGATGTGCCGGGCGCCGTGCATCAGCTGCGCGTCCAGAAGCGCGAGGGTGGGGAGGGCGTGCGGGTGTGGGTGGATGATCTCGCCGGTTTACTCGGGCTGGTCGAGATGGATGCTATCGAACTTCATCCGTGGAACGCCACCATCGACGACATCGAGCGGGCCGACCGCGTCGTGCTGGACCTCGACCCTGGCGAGGGCGTCGAGTGGGAGCAGGTGATCGAAGCGGCGCTGGCGCTACGCGACATCCTAGAGGCTTCAGGTCTGAAGAGTTGGGCCAAGGTCACCGGTGGCAAGGGCATCCATTTGATGGCCCCTCTTGAGACAAAGATGACCCACGACAACGCCCGGCAACTCGCCAAATCGCTTGCCCGGTGCCTCGCTGACGCTCATCCCCACCGCTACCTCCTGTCTGCTGCCCCGGCGGCAAGAACGGGACGTATTTTCATCGATTACCTTCGCAACGGGAGAGGCAACACGGCCGTGGGCGCGTTCTCTCCACGAGCACGCCTCGGATTTCCCATCGCACACCCTGTGACATGGGGCCAGGTTGAACGGGGGGTGCGTCCAGACGCCTTCACCATGGATCACCCGTTCAAGGCAGTCATCAGGAAAGCAGCCTGAGGTGAAGCCAGTGCGGCGTGCTTTGGCAGTGCTGTCCAATTTTGCTGCCCTTGCCGCCTCGATTCCGGCGCGGTAAGGGATCGTGCCGCTTCGGTCACGCATGAGGTCGCCGGGAGCCGAGCACTGCCGGAGCGGCCTCAACGCGGCAATTGTCATTGGCCCGATCCGCGCGCCTGCAAGGCTGGTGCAAGCGATCCCCTGCCGGAGCGGTCGGCGATTACTCCCGACGTGCATTGGCCCGATGGCTTCCGCAGCCGCGCTCGGCTGGAAACGACCATCATCTTCCTTGTCTGCGACTGGATACCACCATTTGTTATGGGGGGCATACGGGAAAAATGGCAACCAAAGACTGTGCAGAACTCGATTAGCCAACCCCTGCCTGCCTGATACGGATGCCTTCGGAAAAACCCGTCGTCCTCATCCTGGAAGATGAGGCCCTTATCGCTTTCGATATCGAGGCCGCGCTGAATGACGGTGGCTTCAACGCGGTTGTGCTGGCGTCATGTGCGGAAGGTGAAACCTTTTTGGCGGCAGCCCGACCAGACGCCGCCGTGCTGGATGTCTCGTTGAAGGACGGAGAATGCTCCGCCTTGGCAAAGACGCTCGTAGCTCGCGGCGTGCCGTTCATTGTCCACACCGGCAGTGACCCCGTGGCCAAGGATGACGTATTCAGTCGCGGCATTGCGTTCGGCAAGCCATCCAACCCGGGCTGCCATCGCGGTCAGCTCCAATGACGGGGGCGCGCCCGATGCGCTTGCAGCCAACTTCGCCAAGTCGCCGATTAAGACAGGTTGATTGCGACGTTGCGCAGCAGCGCAACGGATTTTCGCATACCTTCCATCGGGGTCAGCATCATGTCCTCGTGCTCAATTGACAAGACGTCGTCGTAGCCAACCTGCTTGAGAGCGGTACAGAACTGCCGCCACCAGGTCTCACCGTGACCGTATCCTAGTGTGATGTAATTCCACGCTCGTTCGGCATAGAGGTGTGGTGGGCGCGGGTCCAGCGTGCCGTCGATGGCTGCGACGATGGGCTCGACCCGGGTATCCTTGGCGTGGACATAGTAGATGGCCGAGCCGAGCGTGCGAATGCCGGCAATCGGATCCGCCCCCATCCACAGCGGGTGACTGGGATCATAGTTGGCCCCGACCGTCTCTCCGACAGCGTCACGCAGCTTGAACAATGTCTGGACATTGTACACGGCCTGATGGCCATGCAGTTCCAGGCATAGCTTGTGAATGCCAAGGTTCTTTGAAAACGCCACGAGGTCGCGCCAGTAGGGAATGATCCGCTCCTCCCACTGATAGCGCTGGATCTTGAGGCATTCCGGCGGCCAATCGGTGATGATCCAGTTCGGGTTGGCGTCGCCCGGTCCGCCCGGCAAGCCTGACATCATGACGACACGGTCGATCTCCATCAGGCCGGCCAAGCGAATGGTGTCCTGTGTCACACCATGATGGAGTTTCCCCTGGGGGCCCGGGTGCAGTGGGTTGCCCGAGCAATTGAGCGCTGCAATCGTCAGCCCGTGATCCCGGATCTTGGCGACGAACTCCTTGCGCGCGGCAGCGCTCGCGAGCATGGCTTGCAGGTCGATATGGGGCGCCGACGACCAGTTTCCGCACGCGAACTCCAATGTCTGAAGCCCAAGCTCGGCGGAGGCGGCTAACATCTCGTCGAATGAGAGGTCGCCGAGGCTGTCCGTAATCATGCCGATCTTCATCGGAAGCTCCTCATTTCGGTTGATCTAAAACCTGACGGTCTCGAACCGGCCCGACTTGGCGGAGGCAAGCGCTGCCTCGCATAGGATCATCGCTTTGCGGCCGTCGCTTGCCGTGACGTCAGGCCGTCGCCCCGTTTCAACGCAGGTAATGAAATGATCGATCTCGGCCGCGTAGGACTCGGCATAGCGCTCGACGAAGAAGTAGTAGGGCTTGTCGCGCGATATCGCCTTTGCGCCTGACATTTCGACCGATGTCGGCACCCTGTTGCCGGCCCTCAGCATCCCGTCCGCGCCATGCACCTCGACGCGCTGGTCGTAGCCGTAGGCGGCCCTGACGCTGTTATTGATGTGACATTGCCGGCCCGACGCCGTGCGCAGCACGAACATCGCGGTATCGTAGTCCCCCAGCTTGGCATATTGCGGCGCGACAAGCGACGACCCGGTCGCGAAGAGCTCGACCGGCTCCTCGCCCAACAGGTTTCGTGCCATGTCGAAGTCGTGAATGGTCATCTCCCGGAAGACCCCCCCTCCTCCCGCCAGCGCTTCCTCGGTTTCCGGCTCCGGATCCCGGCTGGTGATGATGACCTGTTCGACGGCACCGATCTCGCCTTGCGCAAGTCGCGCCTTCAGCGCCCGAAAGCTCGGGTCGAACCGACGGTTGAATCCGATCTGAAAGGGCACAGCTGACTTCTCGACAGCCGCCAGACATTGATCGGTGCGCTGGAGATCGAGATCGATCGGCTTTTCACAGAAGATCGCCTTGCCGCTGGCGGCCGCGGCCATGGCCAGGTCGGCATGCGTTCTCGTCGCCGAAGCAATGAACACCATGCCGATTGATGGGTCGTTCATCACAGTCTGGGTGTCGGCGATCTCGGCCCCTGTCAGGGCCGAAACCTTCGATGCAGCCTCGGGGTTCGGATCGACGATGTAGCGCAGGCGCACGCGGGGGTGGCGCGCGAGGTTGGCCGCATGTACCTGGCCGATAAGGCCCGCTCCGAACAGACAGACATCGATCATCTCTTTGATTTTCCTAAAAGGCAGCATGGTGCCGGGGCGGCCGTCAGCCTGGCCGGGACAGCGACTGATTGACGTGAGCGGCTGCCCAGCCGGGTCGTCATTTCACGGCTCCCATGGTGAGTCCGCGAACCAGGTGGCGCTGCACCAGCAGCGCGAAGACGACGATCGGCAACGCGCCGATAACGCCGGCGGCCGACATCGAGGCCCAGTCGGTGTCGATGCGGCCGATCAGCGTGGCGGTGCCGCGCGGCATCGTCATCGCGCGAGGCGTGGCCGTCAGCGCCAGGGCGAACAGGAATTCGTTGAAAGTGACAAGCACGGCAAAGATGGCGGTCGCCGCGAGGCCGGGAGCTGCCAGCGGCAGCGTGATGCGCCGGAACGCTCCGAAGCGGGAATCGCCATCGACCATGGCGGCTTCCTCGAGATCCACGGGGATCTCCCGAAAGAAGCTCTCCATCATCCAGACGCAGAAAGTGATGTTGAAGGCGGTGTAGGTGGCGATCAAACCCAACCAGCTGTCGAGCAGGCCGAGCTTGAGCATCAGCAGATAGACCGGGATCAGGATCACGACCGGGGGCACGATGCGCAGCGTCAGCAGGAACAGCCCGACCTTGCGCTCCATCATGAAAGGCAGGCGGAAGCGGGCGATCGCATAGGCGCCAAGGGTGCCGCCGAGCAAGGCGATCGTCACGGAGAAGAACGTCACCACCAGCGAGTTGGTCAGATAGGCGCCGAACTGCTTATCGGTGAACAACCTGATATAATTGTCCAGCGTCGGACCGTGTGGATAGAGTGTGCCTTCCTGGGTGATCTCGCGATTGGACTTAAGCGATGTCGAGACAAGCCAGTAGACGGGCAAGAGCACGATGGCCAATACGGCACTCATCAACCCGATCCGCGCCAGACGATTGTTCATGACGCATCGACCCTGCGCAGAAGCCGCACGGCGCTCAGGGCCAGCGCAAGCACGACGAGCCCGATAGTGACGAACAGCGCGGCCGCATAGCCCGTCTGCTGGAATTTGAAGGCGGTGTCGTAGCCATAGATCGAAACCAGCCGCGTCGCCTCGCCCGGCCCGCCCCGGGTGAGCACGAACACCTGGTCGAACGTGCCGAAGGCGTCAATCGTTCGCAGCACGATGGCGATCGCCAGCACGGGCCGCATCATAGGAAAGGTAAGATCGGCAAACACCCGCCACGCGCCAGCGCCGTCGACGCGAGCGGCCTCGAAGGGTTCATGCGGCAGCGACTGCAGGCCGGCCAAAAGAATCAGGAACATCAGCGGCGTCCATTCCCAGACGTCGAGCACGACAAGGCCGATGAACG
The DNA here is from genome assembly GCF_006442175.1 of Mesorhizobium sp. B2-3-14. NCBI lineage: Bacteria > Pseudomonadati > Pseudomonadota > Alphaproteobacteria > Hyphomicrobiales > Phyllobacteriaceae > Mesorhizobium > Mesorhizobium sp. B2-3-14. The sequence goes on from NZ_VFVP01000017.1 coordinate 71,510, forward strand.
CCTTGACGGGATCTCCGAGAATTTGCACCTGGCCGCCGCCCATCCACTCGGAGACTGCCGTCAGCATGCCCGCGTCGCTGGCATAGATCAGCCGGAAGACGATGGCGACCACGACCGGCGTTATCACCATCGGGATAATCAGGATGGTTCTCAGCAGGCGAATGCCGCGAAATTCGCGCAGGCAAAACAGCGCCAGGGCAAAGCCCAGAATTGCCTCGAAGGTGACCGCCAGGGCGACGAATTTGACCGTCACCAAAAGCGAATTCAAAAACTGGGGATCGCTCCACAGTTTTATATAGTTCCCCATGCCGGCATCGGCGACCACCGAGCCATAACGATAGGCCTTGGTGCTGGCGCGCAGGCCGTCCCACAAGGGATAGACGAGCACGCCGAGCACGATCAGCACGCCTGGCGCGAGCATGAGATAAGGGAGGGCAAGGTCGAACCCCGCCGCCTGCAGACGGTACTTGCGGTTCTGCGCCCCGCGATTTGGCATCAGTAATAGCCGACTGACGACAGGTAATCCTTGACCTGCTTGGCGGCGGTGTCCAATGCGGCCCCGCCTCCCGAGCCAGCCTGCAGCGCCTTGTTGAGCTCGATGCCGAGCAGTTCCTCAACCTTGGCCCAATCTGGCGTGCGCGGCCTCGGCAGCGCGCCAGCGTCGAGCTGCTGCAAGGCGACGGGGATCAGCCGGTTGCCGGGCTTGGCGACGCCGAAGGCGCTCCGCTTGACCGGGATGGAACCTGCTTCGGACAGCTTGGCCTGGACGTCGGCGCTGACATACCATTTCAGGAACTCGATCGAGTTGGCTTTGTTGGGCGCCGATTTCGGAATGCCGGCAATGAAGATGCCCATCTGAGCGATCGCCGCCGTCTGTTTCGGCACTACGCCGAAATCGAGCTTGCCAGCCACCTTTGTCTGCGTTGGATCGTCGGCCTTCAGCGCATTGCCGGAGTATTGGATGATTGCACCTGCTTCGCCGCCGAGGATCGCCGCGCCTTCCTGGTCCGAGTCGAACTCGACGACACCGCTTGGCGCGTTTTGCTTCATGGTGCCGACGAAGAATTCGGCCGAGGCTTTGCCTTGGGCGGAATTGAAGACCGGGTTCCACTTGTCGTCGAAGAAGGAACCGCCAAACGACAGAAAGACCGGGTACCAGCTGGTCACGATCGGATTGCCTGATACGCCGCGGAAGACGACCGGATATTTGATCTTGCCCGCCGCCACGCCTGCCTTGCCTTTGGCGATGACCTCGTCCCAGGTTTTCGGCGCACCGCCTGTGTAGACATCGTTGCGGTAAGTCAGCGTCTGCAGATCGCCGACGAACGGCACGCAGATGAGCGCCGGCGCGGCGGTTTCAAAACCCTTCACGCGCGGGCCTTTCTGAGGCGGCCAGTAGCCCATGTCGATCATCGAGCCGATCCAGTCCTTGTCGCCGCCATCGATGCCGGCCGCTCCAAGATCCTCGAGCACATTGGCGGCGCCGAACTGCGGCACCCATGGATCGTCGAGAAGATAGAGGTCGTACTGGCCGGCGCTGTTCTTGGCGTCGGCGAACCACTTCTCGAGCGTTACGCCGTATTCATCCTCGAGGAATTCGATGTCGAAGCCAGCATCCTTGGCCAGTGGGATGATCTTCTGTTTGAACGGCGTCAGGCCGCCATCGGCGAAGGCGCCAATGATCACCTTCTTGCCAGCGGCGCTCGCCGGGACAGGCAGGCCGAGGGCGGTAAGGGCCGTCGTGGCAAGTGCAAGGCCAATTCCCCCCTTGAGCACGGAACGGCGAGTAAGTCTGCTAATGCTGGACTGCGTCATTTCACTCTCCATCACTGTTGACCCTGTGGACGGCCGTCAGGCCGGCGGAATTGAAGAAGCATGCATTCGACACATCGAAAGTGAGCCCGATGTTGGCGCCCACCGCCCCCCGGAAGTCGCGGCCGGCACGAACCGAGACATTGCCGCTGCCGATGCGGACATTGACCAAGGTCTCGTTGCCCATCGGTTCGACGACATAGATCTCGCCGGGTAGAGCGGCCCGCGTGCCGGGTGCTACAACACTCATGTCCTCCGGCCGCAGTCCGATCTCGACCGCCCGCGCAGCGCGGCATGTCGCCAGCCGGGGCGCCTGTATCGGAACCATTGCTCCGCCGACTGCGATGCATTGTTCAGCAAGCGCGACCGGCAGAATGTTCATCGGCGGGTTGCCGACGAAGGTGGCAACGAAACGGTTGGCCGGGCGGTCGTAGATATCGGCCGGCGGCGCCATCTGCTGCAGTTCACCGGCGTGCATGACCGCGACGAAGTCGGCCATGGTCAAGGCCTCGACCTGATCGTGCGTGACGTAGAGGGTTGTTGCGCCAAGCCGCTGGCAAAGCCGCTTGATCTCGCCGCGCATGGTCAGGCGCAGGCGTGCGTCAAGGTTCGACAGCGGCTCGTCCATCAGGAAAGCGGCCGGATCGCGAACGATGGCCCGCGCAAGCGCCACGCGCTGCCTCTGCCCGCCCGAAAGCTGGCGCGGCCGGCGATCGAGCAGGTGGCCGATCTCAAGGACCGCGGCGACCTCGTCAATCTTGGCGCGGCGCGAGGCATCCGGCATGCCGCGAATCCATAGAGGATAGCCGATGTTCTCAGCGACGGTCATCTGCGGATAGAGCGCATAGCTCTGGAAGACCATGGCGATGTCGCGGTCGCGCGGCTGCAGCCGGGTTACGTCACGCTCACCGATGAAGAGCTTGCCGGCGCTCGGCATGTCGAGACCGGCAAGGATGCGCAACGCCGTCGTCTTGCCGCAACCCGAAGGACCGAGCAGGGCCAGGAACATGTGGTCGGGGACTGCGAGGTCAAGCGAGCGCAAGACGTTCAGCGCGCCGTAGTTCTTGACTACACTTTGGTACAGGACAGAACTCATTGCCGCTACCCAGCGCGCCCTAAGCGTATCAGTTCTCCCGTTCCTCGACCTCGAAACCGGCTCTGAGGGCCAGGTCGTGCAGGTTGCGATAGCCCATCGTCGCATAGGTAAGGGGATGGGCCTTGCTCGGATCCTGTTCGGCCTCGACCACCAGCCAGCCGGCATAGCCATTGTCAGCCAGCACCCCTAAAAGCGTCGGATAGTCGATGGACCCATCGCCGGGCACGGTGAAGATGCCTTCCATCACCGCGCCCATGAAACTCATATCCAGGGCGCGAGCGCGCTTCAGCACATCGGGCCGCACATCCTTGCAATGCACGTGAACGACGCGACCGATGTGATGCCGCAGCAACGTCTCGGCATCGCCGCCGGAAAACAGGCAATGGCCGGTGTCATAGAGGAGGCCAACGGCTTGCCCTGAACCGGCCATCAGCCTGCCGATCTCGTGATCCGTCTCGACGATTGTCCCCATGTGGTGGTGAAAGGCCATGCCAACGCCAAAATCGGCGAACCGTTCAGCCAGTCGCGTTATCTTCTTGCCGTAGGATCTCCACTCGTCGTCGGCGAGCTTGGGACGCTGCGAGATCGGATCGTGAATGGCGCCATGGCGGCCACGCGACGTATCGGCGTAGACGACGTGCTTGGCGCCGAGGTCGCGCAGCAGCGTCAGATGCGGCAGGATGGCGTCGAATTCCTCCTCGACCTCCTTTTCGCAGATCCGGCCATCGTACCAGCCGGAGACCAGTCTAAGACCATGGGTCGCGAGAGCCACGGCGAGGTCCTTGCTGGCACGCGGGAACTTGCCGCCGAGTTCCGTTCCCGCGTAGCCGGCTTCGGCCGTTTCGGAAAGGCAGACCTCGAGTGGGGTATCCCCGCCCAGCTCGGGCACGTCGTCATTGCTCCAGGTAATCGGATTTATGCCTATGCAGACAGCCATCATCGTTCCTCATCGGACAGGCCGGGCCATTTGCTGGCGGTGCCTCATCAAAACCAATCAGGTCGATGAAGGCGTCGGCTCGTGGTGTCTGGGCCCGTTGTTCCCTCTTCCTTTCATTTAAGCGCCGATCTGTCTCCATCGCGAGAGCCAGTTCGGTGAGAAGTGAAGGTGCCAGTTTCACTTCGCGCGGCGCTCGTCTAAGCTCGATCCGCTCTCATCCCGCGAGGCTTTTCCAATGCAGCTATCGAGGCGTAAGCGCCAAGGCTTTCCGATGGACGCGCTGATGATCAATCGGACTGTGGATGAACCGATTCATCGCCAGCTCTACCGGCAGATTGCCGCGATGATCCGTGAGCGTCGTCTGGCACCGGGATCGGAATTGCCGTCGACGCGCGCGCTGGCTGAGGATCTGGGCCTCGCCCGCAACACTATCGTGGCTGCGTATGACCAACTGGCGACGGAAGGTTATCTTACGAACCGGCAGGGCGCGCGACCGGTGGTCATCGACCTGCCCGTGAACTCGACCGATCAAGGTGGCAAACCCACGGCCGTGGCGATCCGCCGCCCGCTTTCGAGGCGCGGCGAGAGCCTGATGCAGCAACCCTTCCATCATGGAGCGCCAGGGCGCTTCGCCTTTCATCCGGGCATGCCGGACCCACAAAACTTCCCGTTTGGCGTCTGGGGCAGGCTGCTCGCACGCCGGGCAACGTTTGGCGCCGACATGTTGTTCGGCACCTATCATGTGACCGGCCTGCCGGCGCTCAAGGAGGCGATTGCCGGCTACCTGACCTCGGCCAGAGGGGTGCGATGTTCTCCCGAACAGATCGTCGTAACGACGGGGGCGCAGGCGGCGTTCGATCTGCTGGCGCGTCTGCTGCTCGATCCGGGCGACACAGTCTGGCTGGAGGAACCGGGCTACTACGCGGCCAAGGCAACCTTCACCGTCGCTGGCGCCAACATTGTGCCGCTTGTTGTCGACCGCGATGGATGGCAAATGAGCCAGCCCGAGATTTCACCGCGCCTGATCTATGTGACGCCCGCCTGCCAGCACCCCTTGGGAATCACGATGCGCATGGACCAGCGGCTGCGGCTGTTCGAAATCGCCGAGCGCAACAATTCCTGGATCATTGAAGATGATTTCGACGGTGAGTACAGATTTCAAGGAAGGCCGGTGCCCGCCATACAGAGCATGGATTGCGCGGACCGGGTCATCTATGTCGGCACCTTTGCCAAGTTGCTGTTTCCGGCGCTCAGGCTGGGGTTCATGGTCCTGCCCGCCGCCTTGTGCGAGGGCATTCCGCATGCGCTGAGCACCACTGGGCAGTTCGCGCCCCTCCTGCTGCAGGCAGCACTGGCCGATTTCATCGATGAAGGCCACATGACCCGCCATCTGAAGCGCATGCGGCGCATCTACGCCGAGCGCCGCAAGCTTTTCTACGAATTGTGCCAGACCGAACTGGCCGATCACATGACCCTTTCGGCGGCGGAAGCCGGAATCCAGGTCGTTGCTTCGCTTCACGGAAGTTGCGACGATCGGGCGGTCGTGCAATGCGCCGACAAACTCGGTGTCAACGCATCGCCGCTTTCGAAATATTACTGGTCATCCTCCGGGAATGGCCTCGTGCTTGGCTATGCCGCCTGCAACAAGGCCGACAGCGAAGCGGGAATCCGACGTCTGCGCCAGGCCATCGAGCAGGTACGGACTTTGTCATAAACCCGTCGGCCTGCCAGGAAGCGGGAGCCGGCATCACCTCGAAATCCTTCGCCATGACTTGCCGAACACCTGGCTGCTGACCTCACCTGGCGGGGACGGGCGCTGAACGGTCTCGGGTCGGCGTCCGACGTCGGAGTTGTCCCGATTCAGTTCGATCTGGCCCTTGCGCAAATCGTAACATCGCATTGGCCCAGGACCTGATTGGCTCACAATGGCCAAGCAAATCCCGACCAGATACCCAGTCAACCGCCTCGCATGTGCCCCCCTGTGCAGGCATAGCGGTGTCTCTGTTCATCCGCCACAGATGCGTGGCGCATTAACATACCATCGAGCGAGCCTACCGCGCCTTCTCAATAATTGCCGTTGTAGTACCGGTCATCGCACGGCGCGGTGTAAATTCGGCCGTAGCGGTCCTGGTACCGGCAGAGCTGATCCTCACGACGCTGCGGGGTGGTGGCGGAGCCGACCACTGCTCCTAGCAACGCGCCGCCGGCCGCGCCGATCACGGTGCTCTTCGTGTTGCCGCCAATAGCCTGGCCGACCAGGGCGCCGCCGGCGCCGCCCAGCAGAGCGCCCGTAGTTGCCCGCTGCTGGCCTTCCGTCTGCGTTTCGCAGCCTGCCAGAGCTGCCGTCATCAGGACAGCCAAAACCGCTTTGTTGAGTCTCATCTGAGGAACCTCCTTGAGGCCGCGAGGGCCGATCGCGCCAAGTGCTGCGGCATTGCGGCGGAACGGCGGCGGGCTGTCTCACGAAGTGAGACATGGTTTCTCGCTGGTTGAACGTTGATCTAAAACGGGCCCTAATCAGCCAGATTGTTAGGCACGACGTTCCCGTGGCGGTGCTGACAGTTTCCCTGATTGGCGCCGGTCCGGCCATTTTCCCAGCAGCGGCGTTGCATTGCTCTCAATCACTGACGTGCCGAATATTGGGATGAGCGACGGCTCTTCAGCCTTTTTCCTACCTCCAGTTTTCAGCGCTGCGATTTCTTCATCGCGCCTCGTGATGCGGCTTTCCAAGTTCGCGATGCGCTCGGTTAGAAAGTAGCGGCCGGCGACGAATCCTCCGCTCCCGAACAGAACTGAAAAGGTGGCAAACGCTATGGGGTTGCCGATGACCAATGCGGCATTCGTTTGGAAGAAGGCGATCAGGTCGTGCATGTTGAACATCCTCTTGGGTTCCGGAGGGTGGAGTTCCGGTCCGAACGACCACGTCCTTCGAACTAGCCTCGCCGCCGCCGTTTTTTGGCGCCCGGCACAAGCCTCTCCTGCTCATCTGCTTTCAGGAATAAGGAATATATTCCTGTCTCGTCAAGGCCAATCCTTGACCTTTTGTTCTTATTTTGTTCACTGCTGGCCCATGACAGGAAGGCGAACGATGAGACTTCAGCTGGAGATCGAAGGAGGTTCCTCAACAGAGGAGCAGCGCGCCATCGAGGCTACTAAGGCTGTGTTTGCGGCGGCGCGCATCTCGTCCGAGCAGGCAGCAGATGGGATGTCCGCGGTTGAAACTTGGGGCGATGCAGGCTGTCACGACGATCAAGCTCCCGTGCAGGACGAGGATATGGATGGATGCCAACAAGGCGGCGATCGAGTTGTTGGATTGATGTGGGACTGCGATCCGCCTTCTCAGAAAGAGCCGAACTCATCGTCGTCGTGGCATTCGACCGCGGCCTAGATAGAGAACTGTTCACGGGTTACGGCCCGACTGATCAGCAAAGCGAGGAGCGGGTGATTAGGATCGCCAAGGCGCTCGCCTCGAAGCATGTCGGCGTGATTGCCTGAAGCCGAGATGCGGACGCTGCATTGGGCGACTACGGCCCACAACCCTCTTCGTCATCGCCGATGCCAGACATGGAATAAGCCCAGTCACTTTTGCGCCGCGCCTCCCGGGCGGAGTTGGCACGGCAGGATCCGGTCCCATCAAAATATCGCTGGGGGCGCGTATGACTGGAGCCGGACGAATATCGTGCCGCGGCAGACCCGGTTCCGTAGGTGGCCTGCGAGGTTCTACGGCAACAGAGCAGATCGGCTTCGCGCGTTACGCAGCATCCCTACCCGATTTTCGGCCCTTGGATTTGGTGCCGCCCTTGATGCCTTCCTTGGCAAGGCTCTTGCGAAGCACCGAGGCCAGGTCGATGACGTTTTCTTTTGGCGCCGGCGCCGGCTTGGGCGGTGCTTTTCCCTTGCGCTTGGCGTCGATCATGGCAATCAACGCATCCTCGTACGTGTCTTCGAACTTCGACGGATCGAACTTGGTGACTTTCTTGTCGATCAACAGCCCGGCTATTTCAAGAAGGTCTTCATCGTATTTAGGGCTTTCCAAGCCATTGAACACGGTCTTTTCCGACGTCATCTCGTCGTGAGTGCGCAGCTCGGTCAGCAGCATCCCCTTCTGGAAGGGCTGGATCAGCACCTCGCGCCCGCGCTGGTAGAGCACCACGCAAGAGCGCGCGGCCACGCGCTTGTTCGCCATCGCGTCACGAAGAACCGAAAAGGCTTCGAGCGAGGCGCCGTCCGCCGGGATCAGATAATAGGGCTTTTCCAGATATCGAGTGTCGACATCCTCAATTGCGACAAATGAATCCACCTCAAGTGTGTGGGCCGATGTCAGCTTGAGCTTCTTGATCTCATCGGGCTCGATCTTGATGAAATGGTCCTTGTCTACCTCGTAACCCTTGACCTGATCCTCGCCCTCCACGACATCGCCAGTCTCTTCGTCGACATAAGCGCTTTTGACGGGCAGCCCATCTTTCCGGTTCAGTATCTTGAAATGGATCTTCGAGGCCTCGCTGGTTGCACCGACCATCTTCACGCCGCACGAAACCGACCCGATCTTCAGGAAGCCTTTCCAAACCGCGCGGGGTGCCGCCATGACATCGCTCCTTGTCTGCCGTCAGTAAGAACACACGAAGTCGCCACCTGTTCCGTCGGCGCACCCCGGCTCCGCTACTCGGTCGCCGCCATCGGGCTGGTAATTACGACAGCGCGGACATCCCGGGGAATGCTGTGGACCGGTAGACGACCGCGTTCGCGCATGCGCGGCCGCGACGGCGCTGCCGGTGATGTGCCCACCGTGCAACCTCATTTAAGTCAGCTCGAGCCAAGCGTAAGCCGGCCTCTCCGCGCCTGTACATGGCGCATCGACTGACCATGTCCCCAGTCGGGTTTCCCTTGCAGCATGCGAATGGCCACCGCCTATATACAGATCCGCTTTCAACGCTCTAACCGGCGGTGTTAGAGACGTGGATTAGCTGAAACGCGAATTTCTCCTGCTAGCGTCCTTGCCTCTCCGATCGGTTGGCAAATGGCGGGGTTCAGAAGTCCTAATGCCGGCAGTGTCTTGACGCCAGCAAGGTGTTCGAGTTGCATCAAAACGGCGTCCACCAGGAGTGCAACGGCTCCAGATGACCTGCCCAGTGTCGCGGAAGCAGCCGCCTTAAGGGCGATCCCTGTCCGAAGAGATCGGTGGAAACGCGGCGGGCGAGTGCCAGGTCGTGTGCGGCCCGATTTTTCGGAGGCGCTAACATTGGTGATTCCGCTGGAGCAGCTTTCCGTGTTTGTTCGCAAACGGAAAATAGGCCGCCGTAGCGGAGCCTCAAAATGATGGACCGCATACGCCGGGTCGGAGGAAGTTTCGAGGCCGCAATGATCTTGATCATGGCCCTAGCAGCAATCGGAATCGTCTTGGTCATCACCACCGACATTTTGTGAGTTCTCAGACCTCATGGCCCTGGGCAGCGTTCGCTCGCTCGTCGAGTTGCGTTCCCAAACTGGTGGCTCGCAGACCTGATCTTGTCAGCACCGAAACTGGCAAAATGTCGAAACCCGGCAGCTACGCCTCGCCGTATCACTCCGGCGGACGCGCCGGCGTGATCGCCCTCCATGGGGTTCTCCGGCGCCATTGCACCGCACTGGGCTAACTCGACAGGAACAATCAACCGATCTTCTTGTTTGACGGCGATCGCGGTTGACCATCTGCCCTTTGCGCTGCCGCGGAACAAAATCCACAGGTGGCCGAGCCTGGAGACGGTCACCGCGCGGGGCGAAACTTCTGATCGTTCAGGTTTCGTAATCGGTAGCGGGAAAAAGAGATGCTGGACAAGACCTGGCGAATTACGAAATCGAGTGTGGCCGGCTTCATCGGCGACAGCGCTTTCAGTCATGGCGCCGCAATGGCGTTCTTCGCCGTGACCTCTCTGGGACCCATTCTGTTGTTGGTCGTGGCCGTAGCAGGCCTGGTATTTGGCCAAAGCGCCGCGCGCGATGCCGTCGCGGGACAATTGACGGGCCTGATGGGCGGTCAAAGCGCGGATGTCATACAAAGCGTACTGCAAAGTGCCTCCAACCGGTCGTCTGGTGCCATCGCCACGATTGTAGGCCTGGTGACATTGTTGCTGACAGCGTCGGGCGTGTTCGGTGAGATGCAGACCGCCTTGAATGAGATCTGGAAAGCAAAGCCCCAGGGGGGCTCCGTCTCTCGCTTAATCCGTGCACGGACGGCCAGCTTGGGACTGGTGATCGCCCTTGGCTTCTTGCTGATCGTTTCGCTTGCTGTGAGCGCCGCCATTACCGCGCTAGGCGACACGATAAATCGGCTTTTGCCGTTCGGATCAATCTTGATCGAAGGGCTGAATGTCTTGATTTCCTACCTGCTGATAGCAGTGCTCTTCGCCGCCATCTACAAGGTCCTGCCGGACCGCCATCTGGAGTGGCGCGACGTGTGGTTCGAGCGTTTGTGACGGCCGCGCTGTTCACGGCTGGCAAGAGCCTGATCGGCTTGTACTTGGGTAGCAGCGCGATGGGATCGTCATTCGGAGCCGCCAGCGCGTTGATCATTGTGCTGCTCTGGATCTACTACTCCTCGCTAATTTTTCTTCTTGGTGCCGAATTCACTCACGCCTACTCTTTTGAACATGGAAGCCGGCGACCCTTAGGTGAGGCTTCATCGGGTTGAGCCACGGCCGCAGAGCGGCCGGATACGGGGCGAAGACGCGATTGGCAAAAGTGCGGGATTGTTGTTCCTGGAGCGAAGACGGATCGCCAGGGCTACGAACCATCGACTTCGCCATGGGCGACCCAGGAACCACCCGTCGTTTTCGGACCCGTCGCCAGCGGTCCCCCCGCGATACTGACACGGGTTCGAGACGACGCATGGCACAGCGGGCCTTCGTCACTTACTCTCCTATGACCCCATCGAACATGTTGCCCTACGCCTCAACGCTCAGCCTCCGGAAAAGCCGAACTGGAACCTAAACGCACAGGGCTGGTTTGATGGCAAGAAAGGAGACCTCCATGATACGCTTACTCGTTCAACTCGGCGCTCTCTGTCTGGCGTACAATTTCGGCAAACAAATTGGCCGTGAGCAGGGCCGTCTTTCACCAACGGGCCAACCGCGACGCCGCTCCTTTTCGGAGGCGGGTGCCGCGCAGACTGGTGAGCGCAACGAACAAGGTTAGCCGCTTGCAGACTGCGGCCACCTGCGAACCGCAGCGCTTCTGAGGGACCACGCGACGTCGGGCCTCATGCTGGACGAGAAACCTTAGCGGCATGGCGCTCCGCGAGATTGCCCGGCAACTCATCGGGCGGGCGTTGGGCAGGCTTTGCACGAGTGTCAGCGCGACGAGGGCCAACGGTGCCTCCTCAACCTGGTAATTGCAGAGCGTCCGACAGTAATTACACCCCCACAGTCAATCCGCACTGTCAGCTTGTCGGCTTTGCGATCGATACGGATGATATCCCCGACGAGAACGACCTCATCTCCAGCGCGGGTTTTGGGTGGCGGGTCAACCGAATAGGGTTGACCATAAGACGGAATGTTTACTTGGGCACGTCCGCTGGGCAGTATTGAGGCGACGGTGCCCTTCAAGGCGACCTCGTCACCGATCTCAAATTCCCGGGGCACGCTATAATGTAGCATGAGCCTCCTCCGGCGCTTCAAGATATCAATGCCGGCAAACTGACTTGGTTGCGTGAAATCGTAAGTCTCTCTCATCGCCCGGTGAGGCCGAGCACCCTCTCCCCGGAGGGACACAATGCGCGCGGTTAGGAACTCCAACGCTCCTGATTGACCGCCCGCGATCCAGGAACTCACAAGCGCGCGCGGTAATCGCCCGGGCGCCGTGGACGTCGTACATGTCACCCCGAGCACCGCGTTTTCTTTCCAACTCGTCTTTTCGCGGCAGCTACATGCCACTTCCTGCGAACAAACGCGGTTTCGATCCTAGCAGCCAGGCTGCCATTGCCGCGTTAGGCGCTTTGCGCCAGATAGGCCACGGTCGCAGTCCCACAGCAGAGCCGTGGTGAGGTCATTCAAGTGATCTTCTCTGAATGTGGCAGCGAAGCGACCGTTACATTCTCTTCGCCGCAAGGGCTTCGCCGTGCCGACGATCACGTCTTGACGGATTGGGTTGGCGGCCGCTGCATGCCTTCGCCGCCGGCCCGGCGGGTTCCTGACCACAACGGGGCCACGGAGTCTGTAAGGGGTTATGAAAGCAGTGGATAGTTGCCGAGCAGAGGTGTTCCGGCACGGACTGTTGTTTTAGTCTGCCTCGCCGGATTAATACCCAAGGCGGCCATGCTCGAACGGTTTAGCCCATGTCAGTTTCTGCCTTTCCTGTCAGCCGAGAGCGTGCATCGGTTATGATCGTCGCCGACGCAATAGCTCGGCTTCCGAATGACGAAGCGGCCGAGCTTTGGTTGGAAACGGCTACGCATCTGTTGTCAGTCGCGATTGAACGCGGGGATGACACAAACCAGGCGCGCACTGAGGTCGTTCGGTTCTTCGATGCGGTTCAACGGATGCGAACCACGGTTTCATCAAAATAGATGGAGACGACAATCGTAGGCTGTGAAAAGCCTACAACTATGAACAGTCTCGTTTCGCACATAGTTGGCGTTTACCGGTGCCCCGGTATCCCAGCATTTGTCTGCGTGAGAGAGGGAACCAGGTGCAGTTACCTATCGCAGGACGTTTACAGAGCGTCTGGATACCAGCCCGAATTCGAGGGGCTGCCTTGGGAATCGGAATACCGGGCCGCCAGAAACCCGACAATCTTAGCAACCGATGATACGAAGCGGTAAGTGCCTAACCATACCATCATGGAACCAAGCCCAATCCGGCAGGTTCACCAACGTTATGCCGCTATACTTCTTCGACACGATTGAGAATGGACAGATCACTCGCGATGATCTGGGTGTCGAGATGAGTCTATGCGACATGCGCGAGGAAGCGAAGCGGCTTCTGCCTGCAATCGTGGCAGACCACCCGCTGCCGGCAGACCTCAACGATTTTGCGGTATGGGTCCGCGACAAGTCCGGGTGCTGTGTCTATGAGGCGAGCTTAACGCTAATCACAAGGACGCTGCTTGCGCCAGCGTAGGCCGCCCAGGCTTTTTGGCCGAACCGTGGTGTCACCTGTAGGTCGTCCAAGCGTTGCATGACGCAGCTTTTCTCGCGCTCGGACCTTTCCACGCCTGACAAGGTTTAGCCGTTAGCGTTGTCATTCGGACTGGTCCGCCGAGCTTTCCTTGCATGGTTTTCGCAAGCGCTTTTGTTTGCTAGCCTTGAAAGCGCCGAAGGCGCGCCGGGCGCAGCAGTCCGTCGCCATGAGCACCATGGCAGGCCTGCCGGACTCGCGCTGCACTCCATCGGTCGCGTTTTGATTATCCGGCAGTTCATCTTTGGCCCAGTGCGATAGGGGCTGGTGCGACGCTTGGCGACCATGCCTTGGTTGACGAGGTGAAAGACAAGTCCACCTCCAGTGCGGCGAAACACACAGCCCCGCGTTCCTCCGAGGCATCGGAGCCGACCAGGGAGAGCACTCATGAGTCGACATGGAATGGTTCAGCCTTCAGCTTCAGGCACTCAGCCGCCAGCATCGACGCACGTCTATGGTGATGATCAACTCCAGCAGAGCCGGGCCCGGCCGCCCACCGGTCCCGACAACGTCCGGGCAACTATTTTTGCGCTTTGGCCATTTTCGGGCGGTGCGTTCTACGGGGCTCCGTTCGACTATGGCGGCCGCTATTGCGGCCCGCGCTACCACAGTGACTATCCTGGTTATATGGCTCGGTATCCGCACCGCTACTCTAGGCATCACCACCGCCATTGCCGGGTCAAGCTGTTGCACCGGGACCATTACCAACTGGGTGTTGGAACGCGTGCAAATTTGCCCTTACTGACGGCCCGCCTCGGCTTCACTGATTTCTTCTCGGTTAACTGGCCCTCGTTACTTTGGTCGCGCCGATCACCGCCAAGCGACGTGTTCGACGTGCGAAGTCCATCGACAGGCGGCAATTGCGTAAAACGGTGGCCGCCACGGCACAATGAGCGCAAGTGACATGAGCGGAGGATGGGAATGATCATCTTGGCTGGCCAGCCGCCCGGCTGAGACGAGGGTCCCCGAAACACTACGGGCAAGTTGCTATTCCTATCCGAATCTGCTCTCCTCTTCCAAGGACCAGTCGCAACGCAGTTTGCTGAATCCATGGTCCCTGTCCTTGATGGCGACCGACGTTTCCCCCGCCCCCCAACCGGCGTCGGTCGCCCTGCTCTTTGGGCAGTTCAATCGCCGATGGCCATGGTTTCCGAGAACGCGGCAGACCTCCCCGCGAGAGCCGCCGGACCGGCACAGGCAATCCATCTGAAGGCAGCATTCTTCTGCGCCATCGCGGTGCTCATGGACAAAGGACGTGGAGAAAATGTCCAGCTTCGTGGGAACTGCTCGCCACCGCCATAAACATTGTGGAAAGAACAAGCCGAGCGCGTCAGATGGCCCGAGATTGGACAGCCTATCCGATTAGACCGTCGGGTTTGTTGGAGCAGCCTTGAGCATTACCCGTGCGCTTTCTAAACCGGACTTTGGTCCCGGTTGCTTCCGACCGAAGACCAGCATCGGGAACCTTCGATTCTGCGTGAAGTTGGGTCGGAGCTCAAAATTTGTCCGGTGTGAGGCTGGTGGAAGATGGCACTCTCTCGACGACTGCTGATGTGCAACATGACGTTCGAATGTCCTCATTGCGGTTTCGCGCTGAAACGGGCAGGCAGTTGGTTTCAGGTCGTTTCCTCGCGCCGCTGCGAGGGATGTCAACGCCAGTTTCGAATCACTTATACCGACAAACTCACCCTCTTCGCCAAGCATGAGCAGGAGGCAGTGCTTGAGGCTCACAGCGCTAACCGCCAGATTGCATCGTAGTGATGCCTGTTCAAGTCACGGCATTCGAGATTACAACTCCGCCCTCCCCCGCCGCCAGCCAAAGGATATGGAACGATGCTAAGTGGAGCTGTCACATCCCCCGTGCCTTGGGGATGCGCGTCGCCAGCCTTCGAGCCCGAATGCAGGCGGCCGAGATCACTGAAGACGAATTAATGGCCTTCCAGAAAGTCGTCGCGATCATGGAAAACGGACTAGGCCGTATCGATGGCGACGATCTTATTGCGGCCTCCTTCGTCGACGATCTTTCGCCGGAGAACGTAGCCGACCACGCCGACATTCAGCCGACTCTTTGACTCCCGTGCCGAAGCAGCGACAAAGTCGCAGGCGAACTTGTGGCAGCGGAATCGCCCACGTTGATCGCCGTCATGGGACCCGACCGCGACGAGTTGCTGGCTAGGGGGGCGCTCCAGCTGCCATTCTTGCGGCGGTGTTCAGGCCCGCTTGGACCTTTCGGGATTGACGCTCAGAGTGCGGGTTCTCGTCGCAGCACTTGCTAGGTGGCTTGCGCCAGCATTGCTGGCGGGCTGATCGGACTAATGTGAGCTGCGACGTTGAAGTCTCGCAGGGGGCGTCTCTGCTCCTTGCGACCTCATGCAGCGCCCAAGTTAGATGTTCCTCGTATGCAATGCTGGCCGAAAACTGGCGCACAGTGGTTTATTTTTTGAGCCGTGACAGAGGCACACGCATGGAGATTACCAACCCACCGGCCGCCCAGTCGCGCGAAATTGTGCCGTCGAGCCCAGCAATGGTTGCTTGCTCAAGCTGGGTACCGAAGCCCGAGCTGTGAGCAGGTCCATAAATCTCCGGACCTCCGGTTTCGCTCCAGATCAGAAGAAGGCTTTTGGCATCAATCATACTCAGAACATCCAATTTCCCTCCAGCGCTTGCAAAACAACCGTGTTTGGCCGCATTGGTCGCGAACTCGCTGATAATCAGCGCCAGCGATGTCATGGCACTGCTTCCGAGGGGGACATCTACCCCCTTGATGCTTGTCCCGATCTGGGGCGCATTTTTGTACGGCGCAAGAACCGCGTTGAGCAGTGCCAAGAGGGTCGTCTCGCGTTGAATTTCGGCGTCGTCCCGGAGGTCTGCCAAAATAAGATCATGGGCACGGGCCAGTGAGGCCAGCCGGTCTCGCATGTCGCCTGCCAACTCGGCCGCACTGCTCGCTGACCGCTCACTCACCGAAACCAAAGCCGACGCGACAGAAAAAAGATTCTTCACTCGGTGATTCATTTCCCTCAGCAGCAGCTTTCGCCGTTTCTCGTTTCGCCTCCTCTCGGAAATATCCCTCGCGATCTTGGATGCGCCCAGAATTGTGCCACCATTCCCCAGAACAGGCGAGACAGTCACCGAAACCTCGACCAGGCTGCCGTCTTTGCGCTTCCGAATGGTGTCAAAATGTTCGACGCGCTCGCCCCGACGTATCCTCTCCAGAATGGCATCTTCCTCTTGCCGTCGATCTTCGGGAATCAGGATGAGTATCGATTGCCCGACGGCTTCTTCGGCCGAAAAACCGAAGATACGTTCGGCGCCGGTATTCCAACTGGTGATGATGCCTTCAATCGTCTTACTCAGGATCGCGTCGGTAGAGCTCTCGACGATGGAAGCAAGCCAAGCGCGTGCGTCTTCACTGGTCTTAGCGCCGATTTCTTCATCGGGCGGAGGCGGCACCAAATAGAGAGGCACAGCGGCTGGACCAATGTCACCCTGACCGAAACGCAAAAATCCATTCCTCTTGGCAGGCAAATGAACGGGCATCCGATCTCCTTGCTTCCAGAAAAATGCAGGCGTCGAACCGCGATAGCAAGTCTGCAGAGCGTCCCCAAAGCGAAAACTTGCAGTTAATTGTCGTGGAGAACGATCATGAAGGCCGCCAAGGTGACGGCGGATCAAAGGGACTCACCCGAAGGAACTACAGGATCATTGGTTCGGGGTGGTCGGTGAAGAGCAGGCCGCGGTCAGCAAATACAGTTTGGTCGGCCGGGATGGGCGTTCCGAGCACCCTTTCACATAGCTGCCGGTCGCTTCGATCTCGGTACTGCTGACCCCGATCGCCTTGGCCGCGGAGAAAAGATTTTGGATTGCGGCGGCCACCGAGATCACGTCTGGACTGGCCAAGCCTGACAAATTGCTGCTCACTCACTTGTCCACAAAATTGACGCCGGGAGTGCTCATGCAGCCCTCAGGCGACGAACGTAAGCGAAGCTTCGTTATTTCGGTGACACGCAGCCAGTTTTTTACCTTGTGCCTCAATGTGACCGGCCGGCCGAGGTGTGCTTCTGCCGCTTTGAATGGCACCTGGGCCATGACCTGCGAAGACACAACCGACCCGCCGGCCATGATCTCAACTCGATACTCGGCCACTCACGCCCCCGCGATTGTTACCCCACCGCGATATAATTAGTTCGAGCTAAAATGGTTCCGGAACTTCGGCGGAGCCAGATGTTGCAGCCCGCGTGGAAAGGCCCATTTGACCAGGGCGGCTCGGTGGCTTGATCTCGCAGGGCAAACCGCCGAGCCTAACTGGCAACGGTTGCCAGCTTATGTGAAATTAGCATCGTGGCCATTGGCCGGCGTCGTTCAAACACACGAGCAAAGAAGACAACGCGGCGTTAGGTTCCAGTGTCGCGCGTAGCGGCACCCACCCTGAAAATTTCAAGCTTCTCGCTGTAAGAGAGCCTTACCCTTTCGCCGCATCGCTTGCAGGTGAACGTCGTTACGGACTTGACCCAGGAGCCTTTCCTGACCAGTGGGTTTTTGCAGCTCGGACACTGGAAGGTCAGGTTTTTGTCAAGCAGCTGATTGGATAGAGCCATCTCATCTTCTCCCAAGATGAAGTGGCCGTGCAAGACTGGTGCCAAAAATGTGCGTATTAGAACGACACAATTGGCGGCGGATCGGGAGGCTTGCCAGGAGTCAATGTGAGGCTGGGCACTCTCGGCAGTCGAATCACTGCCTGGCCATCCCAGTTGGTAGCGGCCGCACCGGTCTCGGCGCAACCAGGCGCGCGTGCGCGAAGCTCCTGGGATCGTCTCCCGATAGATTTCACTACTTCGTCCGACACGTCACCTTTGGAGGGCCGCCTACACTATGTTCCGGCTGAGCCTACTGGCGTGTGTCTCTGGGGCATTCTTTGAACTCGCAGGCTGGACTGGAACCAAACCGGAAAATAAGTCTTTCCCAAGGGAAGGGCTACAACGGACCCGACACAATGGATGGACATTTCGAACTGGAACTAGCCAAGGCCAGACTGAGTGTGAGCCAAGCAGAGTCGGAACTGAAACGTGTCGAGCGGACAAGCGCTAGGCGTGGGCATCGATCTCGCCCTCTGCGACACGATAAGAGGCGCCCAGCGCCGCGTCAATGAAGCAAGAGAGCACCTGGCGAGGATCAAGGTCGGCGATTCACCTGAGGTTTGCCCACGCGGGCACGGAGGCTAGTTCGTCAGGATAAGCGGTTCGGTGGATTGATCGCGCATCGGCAGGAAGACCGAGCTTAACCGGCAACCGCATCGCTTATCATCTTTCCCAGCTGAGCCTCAGATGTGCGCCATCTGCCCCCAAAGGCGCAATTGGAAGCAATTCGGATGCGACGGCTCCGTTAACTCTGGATCACAATGGCACTTCGAGTTTTGCCGCAAAATTGCCGCCGACGGCAAAGCCCGACTGCGGCGTGTAGCCGGCGGATCAACTACTAATCGGTTGCCGGCAACCCGTGAAGCGCCCTATCATCGGCACGGGGTTGGGAATGTGATGGCGCCGAGGTTCATAGCAAAACAGCTTTCTTGGCCGGCTGGGTTCGGCGGATGGCTCGTCCGAGCCGGTATGAACCGGGGCAACGCCCGACTGAACAGCTACGCTCTCGACCAATTGCAGTTGGTTCCTGAAGACCGAGTGCTGGAAGTCGGATTCGGCGGCGGCGCAGCACTGCCGCGGCTCGTTCGTGGCGCGTCATTCGTCTGCGGTGTTGACCGCTCTCAGGATGTGGCGAGCGCTGCCGCTCGCAAGTTTGCCGATGCGGTGCGCGCCGGACGAGCCGAGTTTCACGTCGGGGCAGTTGAAAAACTGCCGTTGCGGGATGCGACATTCGACAAAGCCGTCAGCGTTCACACCGTATACTTCTGGGAAAGCCTCAAGGCCGGATCTTCGGAATTGGCACGAATACTCACGCCTGGCGGGCGAATCGTGGTGGGCTTCCTTCCCAAGGCGCGTATGGATCGGATGAACATGCCAGCAGACATTTTCACCCCACGCGAGCCTGACGAGATCATCGCTGCTTTGCAAGGAGTGGGGTTCAGCAGGACCGAGCTTCGAAAACCGACCAGGGAAACGGCATGGGTCGTCGCGACAGGTGTGCGAAGCTGAGCTGTCCGCGCCGATCCAGCGCGGCAAGAAAAAAGTGCGCAGGCGTGAGCCGGCGGCCTACGAGCATCTTTGCCGAAACACGGGGTGCCGGTGGCGGCGGGATTAGCTGCAAATTGGTTTCCGTCGAGCAAGCAGGCCCGTGAGCCAGTCTGGATCCATCTGCGGCACCGAGGAGAGAAGCAGTTCGGTGTAGGCTGCGTGGGGTGGCGCGAGTACCTCGGTTTTCCAACCCTGCTCCACCACCTGCCCCTGGTGCATAACCACGACCTCGTCGGCAATTGCTCTTACCGTTGCGATATCGTGCGTAATGAAGATGTAGCTAATGCCGAGTTCGTGCTGCAAGCGCATCAGGAGCTTCAAGATCTCTTCCTGCACAATCTGATCGAGTGCCGAGGTCACCTCGTCACAAATAATAAGTTCTGGGTTCGCGGCGAGCGCGCGGGCGATGCAGATCCGCTGCTTCTGGCCACCCGACAATTCACCGGGCAGCCGGTCGAGGAAGCTTTCGTCCATCTCGATCATGTGCATGAGCTCGCCGACCCGCCGGTCGCGCTGCTGCCCCTTAACGCCCAAATAGAACTCAAGCGGGCGTGCGATTATCTCCTCGACCGTCTGGCGGGGGTTAAGCGCGCTATCCGGCGACTGATAGATCATCTGGATACGGCGCAGCAGGTCTTTCGAGCGGCGTTTCAACGAGAGGGTGAGCGGCTTGCCATCAAAGGACATCGATCCAGACAAGGCAGGCAAGAGACCCGTGACGACGCGGGCGAGGGTCGATTTCCCCGACCCTGATTCGCCGACCACTGCGACCGTTCGGCCGCGCGGAACCTTGATCGACACATCCACCAGCACCTTGACCCTTCCGGCATAAGCGGCGGTAACATTGTCGATGGTCAGTAAATGGTCCTCGGTCCGAATCTCGGGCTTCGCAAGCTTGCGCACTGCCCAAAGCGTCCGAGTGTATTCCTGGGTGGGAGCCGTAAGTATCTGCCGCGTATCGGCTTCCTCAACCGTTTGTCCGTGCCGCAAGACCATAATCCGGTCCGCCATCTGCGCCACCACGGCCAGATCGTGAGTCACATATATCGCTGCTGTGTTAAATTCCTCAACAATCCTGCGGATCGACGCAAGGACCTCGACTTGGGTGGTCACATCCAGCGCAGTTGTCGGTTCATCGAACACGATCAGGTCGGGGCGGCAGGCCATGGCCATTGCCGTCATGGCTCGCTGTAGCTGGCCGCCTGATACCTGATGCGGATACCGAAAACCAATGGTCTCAGGCTGTGGGAGTTGGAGGCGCCGATAAAGCTCCACGGCATCGCGATTAGCTTTCTCTCGGCTGGCGATCCCGTGCGCAACTGCCGTTTCAACCGTCTGGTCGAGGAGCCGGTGAGCAGGGTTGAACCAGGCGGCGGCGCTTTGCGCAACATAAGCAATGCGGGAGCCCCGAAGCCGCCGACGACGGGCTTCGCTCATTGACAAAAGATCGGCACCGTCGAAAAGCACCGCGCCTCGGCTAATACGGCAGCCCGGCTTTGCATACCCCATTGCGGCAAGGCCTATGGTCGATTTTCCGGCGCCGGATTCGCCAATCAGCCCGAGCACTTCTCCGCGTTTAAGCGAGAGATCCACGCCGCGCACGATCGGGTGCCAGCGCTCGTCGGAGAAGCCTTCAACGTGAAGATCCCGGACCTCGAGCAGATCTGTTCCCTTTTCGCGCAGGGCGGCACGGCTAGTTTTCATCACGCAGTCCGCTCGTCGAATGCAAAAACCAGTCCACGACAAAGTTCACCGCTACTGTGAGGAGCGCAATGGCGCCGGCCGGCAGTAGCGGAGTGACATCACCATAAGTGATCAGCGTGGCGTTTTCCCGCACCATCGACCCCCAATCCGCCGACGGCGGCTGTATGCCCACCCCCAGGAACGACAAGGCTGCAATCGTCAGAAACACAAAGCAGAATCGCAGACCAAATTCCGCGATGAGCGGCGGCAGAATGTTGGGCAGGATTTCCTTGCGCAGGAGCCATGCTGCACCTTCGCCGCGCAATCGCGCGACCTCAACATACTCCATCACCGCCACGTTGAGCCCGACGGCTCGCGCCAAACGGAACACGCGGGTGGAATCGAGCAGCGCTATGATCAATATAAGGCTGGGTATCGACGAACCGAATATGGAGAGGAGCATCAGCGCGAAAATCAGGCTGGGGATCGACATCAACACATCCACAGCGCGCGACAAGATCTGATCTAGCCACCCTCGGTACATTGCCGCCAGAAGCCCGAGTGTCACACCGGCTGCAAAGGATATGACGGTTGTCGCGAAGGCGATGCCGATCGTGTTGCGGGCTCCGTAGATCAGTCGAGTGAGCATGTCGCGACCGAGTTGGTCGGTGCCGAACATGAACTCGTGACTCCAGGGCGCGAACGCCTCGCTAAAGACCTGCGTTTCCCGGTACGGTGCGATCAGTGGCGCAAAAAGGGCGACGAGAACGTAGCAGAGGGTTACCCCCATACCGAACCAGGCACTGAGCGGGGCCTTCTTCAGCGATGTCGTCATGCGAGATCGGCGTGTGCGCCTTATCCTGGGCGCCCTGGGGGGCTGGATGACGGGCTCCGCGCTTGTCATCGCGGGTGCAACAGCCTCGGGTTGGTAGCGATCGAAATGATGTCGGCGATCAGGTTGAGCAAGATGTAGGTTGCGGCGAAGACGAGGGCGCAGGCCTGCACGACGGGTACGTCTCTTGATTTCACGGCATCGACCATCAGTTGGCCGACGCCAGGGTAGACGAATACAACCTCGACAACCACGACGCCGACGATGAGATAGGCAAGATTGAAGGCGACAACGGTCACGATCGGAGCCCAGGCGTTTGGCAAAGCGTGCCGAAGCACGACCACCATTGGCGTCATTCCCTTCAACCGAGCCATGTCGATATAGGGGCTTGAAAGCATGTTGATGATCGCCGCGCGCGTCATGCGCATCATGTGAGCGACGATGACGAGTGTAAGCGTGATCGACGGCAGGGCTGCGCGCCAGACGTGCTCCCAAAACGGCGTCTGATCGTTTATATTCGCCAAGGTCGGGAACTTCGGTACGACGTTCAAGGTCCAGTTGATCGAAGCCGCAAGCCATAAGGGCAGCGACTGCGCGAACTGCGTGCCCGCGAACGTATCGCGGGAGATGATCAGGAAAGCGAGCATGTAGGCGACGAAGAACTCAGGGAACGAAATTGTCGTGAGTGTCACCGTGTTTACAAGCCGATCGAACCAGCTGTTGCGGTAGAGGGCCGCAAGAATACCCAATCCCAATGCCAGCGGCACCGCGATGAGCGCCGTCATGACGGCCAGAAACATGGTGTTGTATAAACGCGGTGCGATAATCTCCACGACCGTGCGTCGGTAGCCGGTTCGACTGGCGAAGGACGACCCGAGATCCCCTCGTGCCATCTTGCCCATCCAGCTGAAGTAGCGTTCGACCGGCGGGCGATCGAGGCCCACCTCGTGCTGAAAAGCCGCTACGGTTTCGGGTGTAGCTGATTGACCAAGCATCGCCTTCGCAAAGTTGCCGGGCAGCATCGTGATCGCCGAAAAGATAATAATCGAGACGATGAACAGCGTAATCAGGCCGAGACCCAACCGTTGCAGGACCGTTTTTAAAACCGGATTCATACGCATGCTGCGCGCTTTCCCAAAAGCCCGCCGTCCATTGCGGACGGCGTGCTTGGCGAACATCTTATGCCTGTGCCATCCACCAGCGCTCGGCCATCTTCAGTCCGTCATTCTCCCAATTCGGCGCCACGTCGCCATGGGCTAGTTTCTTCGATTTGGCGCTGACGAAGTTGTTGAACACCAGCACTATGCTGCCACCATCGTCATGGGTCAGCTGCTGCATTTCGGCGTACATGGCGGCACGCTTGGCTTCGTCGGTTTCAGCTCGTGCCTTTACGAGCAACTCATTGAAGCGCGGGTTTTTCCAGAACGACTCGTTCCAACTGGATTCCGCTGCGAAGGCCTGCGTGAACATCCAGTCGGCCGTCGCGCGACCACTCCAGTAGGATGCGCACCAAGGCTTCTTCAGCCAGATGTTGTCCCAATAGGCGTCTTCGGCCTCGCGCACCACGTTGACGTCGATGCCGCACTGTGCGGCCGTCTCGCGAATGAGTGCGGCCGCGTCTACCGCACCTGCGAAAGCGGCATCTGCGACCGAAAGATCGATTTTCAGCTTCTCCATCCCCGCCTTCTTCAGATAATGGCGCGATTTCTCGGGATCGAAACTGTGTTGCGGCTCCGGGTTCTTGTAGAACTTGATCGCCGGCGCGATGGGACTGTCATTGGCAACGGTGGCATGCCCAAGGAAAATCTTGTCGGCGATCTCTTGACGGTTGATCGCCCATTTCAACGCCGTGCGCACATCCGGATTATCGAAAGGCGCCATGGTGACGTTCATCGGCAGCGTATAATGCCCGTAGCCGGTGATCTCGATGATGTCGATTTTGGGATTTCGCTTCAACATGCCGAGTGTCTTCAGATCGGCGCGGCCGATATAGTCCACCTCCCCGGTCGAGAGCGCAGCCATGCGTGCGGCCAAGTCGGTGATTGCGATGAACTCCACCTCGTCCAGGTAGGGCCTTCCGTTCTTGAAGTAGTTTGGATTGCGCTTGAGCTTGGCCGAAACGCCCGGTTGGAAGTTCTCGAGCACGAATGCGCCCGTGCGTGCGCCCGAAGCCCAATCCGCTTTCCCGTCAACGCTCGGCATGATCACGAGATGATAATCGCTCATGATGTAGGGGAAATCGGCGTTGCCGCTGTCGAGCGTGAAGACAACCGTTTGTGGGCCGTCGGCCCTGACGTCCTTGACGGAGGCAAGCAGAGACTTCGCGGCCGATTTGGTGTCGGCACCCATGTGATACCGCATGGAGGCCACGACATCGTCTGCCGTCACGCTTTTGCCATTGTGGAAGGTCGTGCCCTTGCGCAGCTTAAAGACCCAGGTCTTGGCGCCGTTGGATGCTTCGAAGCTTTCTGCAAGATCCGGCTGTACGCCACCCTTAGCGTCGACCTCCGTGAGGCCGTTGGACATTGCACCCGAAAAAGCAGTTTGGGAGAAGGTATCGGGATAGCCGGCCGGATCTACGGAATCAGTAGTCGCCCCGTGGGCCATGCCGAGCTTTGCGAAGCCTCCTTTTTGCGGTTCTGCTCGTGCCGCAGTGACAAAGAGCTGATCTGCGGCTGCGATGGCCAGACCTGCCGCCAATCCTAGATGGATGAACTCACGCCGCGAAACCTTGCCGCTCCCGACAAGACCTTTCGCGATGCGCAGTTTGTACTCTGATTCCGACATTGCCGTTCTCCCATTTGCGGATTTTCCGCGTTCTTTTTCCAACCGTCGTCGAGCACGCAATGCGTAAGTGCCCTGTCTTCGTCTTTTGTGTTCCTTCCTGTGCCTTCCGCTCTTGCCCGATCAGGCAGTCACATAGATGTTGCCGTCCTCGACCATGACGGGGAACGTTCGTGCACGCACGGTGGAATCGACCAGCGCCGAACCCGTTTTGATGTCAAACTCCCAGCCATGCCAGGCGCAGCGTACGATCTCGTTTTCCCGGTGATAGACGAAGCGCGCTTCGTCGACCGGCGCAGTGGTTCCGCATTGCGGGCCCTCACACAGCGGCGCCCCGCGATGCGGACAGATATTGAGTAGCGCGTGGAAAGTCTCTCCGATGCGAAACACGCCCACCGAAAGGCTGCGGACCTTTGCGATTACGGGTGTGCCCGTTTCGATCTCGTCGACGCGACAGATGAAGATTTTCTCGGCCATGTTCTGCTCCGTCAGGCAGCATTCGCGGTCAGGATGGGGGAAATGCGCTTGTAAACGTCGAGTGCATTTTGACCCATCACCTTCGTCCTCCAAGCGGGAGGAATGTGCAGCGTGTTGGCGTCGTCGTAGTCCCAATGCGGATAGTCTGACGCAAACATAAGCGTGTTTTCACCGTCCATTGCTTCCAGAATGGACCAGAGATGCTGCACATTCGCCGGCTGCTCCAGGGGCTGTGTGGAAAACCGAATATTTCGGCGGCAGTACTCGGACGGCAGCATCTTCAGCCAAGGCGTCTCCTTGCGAAGCGCCTTGTAATCGGCGTCGAGGCGCCACAGCACCGTCGGCACCCAGGCCACGCCGCATTCGACCACAACGAAATAGAGTTCCGGCCATTTTTCGAAGACTCCATGCGCAATCATGCTGGCGACATGGCTGATCGCCGACATGTGCAGGATGGCGTGTGTCTCCCAGAAGAATGTCGTGGGGGCAGGCGCGATGGCGTTCCAGTTGATTCCCCCATGGCCGCCGAGGTGGATGGCGAAGGGCAATCCCATTTCCGCGCAGGCTTCGTAGATCGGGTGGTAGAAGGGATCGCCGTACGGCCGCACAGAGCCTTGGGAGGCCAGAACCTGGACCATGCGCGGGTGGCTGCCGAGCCGACGGATCTCGGCCGCCGCCTGCTTCGGATCCTGAGGCGCGATGATAATCGAACCCATGAAGCGGTTGTCCTTCGGCAACCACTCCGCGACCTGATAGTCATTGTAAGCACTGACCAGCGCACTGGCATAATAGGGGTTGGCCAGCGTCGAGGCTTCAATCGGCTCGTCACCGGTGAGAATCGCCACGCCGACATTGTATTTGTCGAGATGCTTTTCTTTCATCATCCGGTAGTTGTCGGCTTCGGTCTCGGGCCGCACGTCCTTTCGCGAGAAATCTTGCGGATGGAACCAGGGCCGATGGCCATGCGGGAAGGATCCTCTAGGGCCGGTCTTTTCGCCCTCTATGAACATGTCCTTCCAGACGCCCGAGAGGTAGGGCTCGAGCACCGTGGCGCTGGACCAGTAGTTGTGGCAATCGCAGTCAACGATGAACACTTTAGCTTCGCTCCCTCTTTGCAGACCGCGTTCTGCTGGCCGTTAGTCTCTTTAGCTTCCGCCTTGACAAATGCCGGATCAAGCCAATGATCTCTGGGTAATGATCGGGTTTTTCGATTGAGGGTTAGTGCGTGCAGCTGGACCACATTGAGACGTTCCTCGACATCATCGAATCGCGGAACTTCAACCGGACTGCCGACCGGCTGAACATTACGCAGTCGACCGTCAGCAGCCGGATCAAGAGTCTCGAAAGCGCTGTAGGGTCGGAGCTTTTCCATCGTGGTCGCGCCGGTGCTGAACCGACAGCGGCGGGGCGACGTTTCGAAGCCTACGCGCGGGCGATGCTGTCGACTTGGTCGCAAGCGCGCCATGACGTGCGGGCCTTCAACCGGTTCGAAGGAACCCTGCGCGTGGCAGCGCAGGTTGGCATGACACGCTCAGTGCTGCCTGGGTGGGTGGAGGCGCTCTGTCGGGCCCTTCCCACAGCCTCGATCCATGTGGAATCCGACTATTCCAACCAGATGGTGACAGATCTGAGCATGGGGAATCTGGATATAGCCGTGCTCTACGCACCCCGCTATCTTCCCGAGATTGCTTACGAGCATCTGATGGTCGAGGAATATGTGATGGTGTCGACCTTCGCCAGGACAATGTCGCAGGTCAATCCCGACAGCTACATTCGGCCGGGCTACACCGTCGTACTCGAGAAAACGCATTCCGAGCTTATCCCCTCCCTCGCAATCTCGCGTCTCTCCATGGGATCCGAAAGCCTGGCAGAAGCGATGCTGCGGCGAACTGGGGGGAGTTGTTACATGCGCAACGACGATGCCCGCAGGTTTACGGCCGAGTGCCCTTCCTTCCTGGTCGAGGACGCACCGACGCTTTATCAGCCTGTCCACACGGCTATGCTCGCGCGGCGCAAACACGAACCGATTATTCGAAAGGGGCTTCGTGCGCTCCAGCTCGCGGTGATGTCGCTCGAGAGCTAAATCGAAATTCCCGATTGAAGACAGGGGTTCAACCCACTGTTCCCGAAACGGTCCCGCTGCCATGTTGGGGGCTCACTGAAGAGCCCGACCATGAACGCACACACTTCCTTTTCGGCTTTCGACTTCGCAACGATGCGGCAGCGGCAATGGGCCGACGATTCGTCACAGGCGATCCTCTGCCGCAGGGTCATCGACGAGACGCACGACGTGAAGACATTTGTCTTCACGTCTGCATCAGACCACATGTTCTGCTTCAACGCGGGGCAATACATTGTCCTCCACCTCACAATCGGGGGCGTTGCGGTGACCCGTTCCTATTCCGTTTCGTCGCCACCTACTCGACCGCTCGATTTGCACATCACGGTCAAGCGGACACCAGGCGGGCTCGTTTCCAATTGGCTCCACGAGAACCTGCGAGCGGGCGACGAAGTCAACGTCGAAGGCCCACTGGGGTCGTTCAAACTCGACGGCTTCAACAGCGACAAGCCTCTCTTTCTTGCGGGAGGCAGCGGGATCACGCCTCTTATGTCGATGCTGCGCACCTTGACGGACAGAGCGTCCGATCTCGACCTGCGCCTCATCTACAGCGCGCGCTCGCCGCGAGATCTCATCTTCAGGTTGGAACTCGATGCACTCGCTGCCCGGTTTCGTAACCTACGGGTGACATGCGTCTGTTCCCGGGCAGACCCCTCATGGGCAGGACCGACGGGCCGCATAGACGGCCCCATGCTCCGGCGCCTGGTCCCCGATCTTGGCGAGCGCACGGTCTACGCGTGCGGCCCCGAACAGTATATGAACGCGTTGCGAGACGGTCTTGGCCAGGCGGGTGTTGATCCACGGGGGTATCATGAGGAGAGCTTCGGGCGCAGCCTGGGCGGTGTTACTGCGGACGTAGCATCTGCTGTCTCGTCCTCGGTCCACTTCGCACGTTCGAGATTGGACCATCGTTGCGCTCCCGGGGAGACCCTGCTGGAGGCGGCGCGCAACTGTGGCGTCTATGTTCCCAGCGGCTGCCAACAGGGAATTTGCGGCACGTGCCGAATAGCCAAGCTCTCTGGCGAAGTCACCATGCAGGATCTCGGCGGACTCACCTCCGAAGAAATCTCAGCGGGCTTGGTTCTGGCCTGCTGCAGCCGCGCGAAAGGCCCTGTTACACTCGATCTTTGACTTCGGCTAAGGTTCCGAACGGGTCCTAGCTGGCTGCAAGCAGGCGGTTTGCGATTTGCTTAGCTGTGCTAGCAGCTCGCACGTGCTCCACCTCTGCCGCATTGGGCACGTCTATCAAAACCTCGAGGCCCCCAAAGATATCCAATTCACCCTCACATGCGACAGCAAATGAATGCTGTGCCACCCCCCGAATGTCCAGGGAAAGTATAAGAAAGTGAGTGTCTCGGACACACCAACTCGCCGGCTGCGGCTTGGGCAAAGTTTGTGTCAGTGCTTTCAAAAGCTGGCTCGGAAACGCCCAGGATGAAGAACACCGCGAGCTTGATCCGCGTATGCTGGGGATTCCCGAAGAAGCTGTCCGGCTCGCCTTGCTCGACGATCAGGCCGCATCCGAGTTCCATACGCCGACGACCGAGCATGGAGATGAACTGTTGCCGGCCGGCGGAAGAGCCAATAAAGAGAACGGCGGCTAGCTATCGGCTGGGCTGGGCGGCTTCGCAGGGCTATCGATCCACGTCGCCCAAAACAATGTCCAATGAACCTAGTATGGCGGTGACGTCGGCTAACATATGGCCACGGCAGAGCAGGTCCATTGCCTGCAGATGAGCGAAGCTCGGAGGACGCAGCTTGCATCGGTACGGCTTGTTCGTGCCGTCGGCCACGAGGTAGACGCCAAACTCCCCCTTCGGCGCTTCCACCGCCGCGTAGACCTCGCCGGCAGGCACACGAAAGCCCTCAGTATAGAGCTTGAAATGATGAATCAAAGCCTCCATCGAACGCTTCATGGCCGCACGTCTGGGCGGGACGACCTTGCCGTCGGTATTCGAAACCGGCCCAGGTCCCTCGCTTACCAGCAGGTCGACACACTGCCGCATGATCTTGGCCGACTGGCGCATCTCCTCCATACGCACCAGATACCGGTCGAAACAATCGCCGTTCCTGCCGACGGGTATATCGAAGTCCATCTCGGCATAGCACTCGTATGGCTGGGACTTTCGCAAGTCCCAGGCGGCACCTGATCCCCGCACCATCACCCCTGAAAAACCCCACGCCCAGGCGTCACTTTGCGAGATCTGACCGATGTCCACGTTACGAAGTTTGAAGATGCGGTTGTCCGTTAGCAGCCTGTCCAGGTCGTCCACGGTTTTGCGGAACGGGTCGATCCAATTGCCGATGTCCGTGATCAAGTCTGGCGGCAGATCCTGATGCACGCCGCCGGGACGAAAATACGCGGCATGCATACGAGAGCCGCTGGCCCGCTCGTAGAAGACCATCAGTTTCTCGCGTTCGACAAACCCCCACAAGGGCGGGGTCAGTGCTCCCACGTCCATGGCTTGGGTGGTGACGTTGAGCAGATGAGAAAGGATCCGCGAGATCTCGCTGAACAGAACCCTGATCAGCTGGCCACGCCGCGGCACGGCTAGACCCATTAGTTTCTCGATTGCAAGGCACCAGGCATGTTCCTGGCTCATCGGTGCCACGTAATCCAGACGATCGAAATATGGCAGCGCCTGGAGATAAGTCTTGGTTTCGATCAGTTTCTCGGTGCCGCGATGAAGCAGGCCGATATGAGGATCGACACGATCGACGACCTCGCCGTCGAGCTCGAGAACCAGCCGTAGCACGCCGTGCGCCGCAGGATGCTGGGGACCGAAATTGATGTTGAAATTTCGGACGGAATTCTCTGCCATCTAGCGGCTCCTTCGAGAAGGCCCGCCTAACTTCCTTCCGAGCCCGACGTTCCATCCGTGCGCCCGGTCGGCATTGTTCCACCAGAATTCGCCAGTCCAAACTCCGGCTCATGCCCAACCGCTTCGGCCAATTGACTGAGGAAATTCACCAGAGCAGCTTGCGGATCATCGAGTTCGCCGACGACCACTGAAATACCCCAACGCCCAAGCACCGCCTCCTCCACAGGGTTTCGGCTGGTCATGAAGATGAAAGAAGGAGGGCGATCTTTTTCATACCCGGATCGATGCCAGGTTTGCCACAGGCGATGCAACAGCAACCGGATGTTCGGGTCGGAGAGGCTATAGCCTATGAAGAGGATCGTGCTGCCAAGTGCATCGGAACGAAACCGCACATCGAGTGGGGAATTGAAGGAAAGCCGGTCGAGATAATCCGTTTCGGTCAGGACAAGAGAAGAATCCTCATCGAAGTCGCCATGGAACTTGACGATGTGGGTAACCCCCTGGCGGGCTTGCGCTACATCGCGTGCATTGGCCACCTTGACGTATCGCCGACCGTATATTTCGAACGCCAGTTCCAGATTCCGGTCGTAATTCGTGGTATAGATGATGGGAAAATTGAGCATCACGATGAGGCGATGCAACTCCGATTTTTCGATCCGGTCCTTGGCGACCGACCAGTTTCTGTCCATCCAACTGCGCAGCGGTCCGATGCTGCCATGCCGTATCCGATAGTACTCGGCTAGAGTTTGAAAACGTTCGCGTCGCATCGAAAACTCGTCGTCGATCCCAAGTTCTTTTGCCATCTGCTCGATCAGTTTCTCCCAAGACGGAAGCCCAACGCTGATCGAGACACCCGCCCCGACGAATAGGATCGCACTACCGCGGCCGATAGCTTTTGCCAGTGATGCGAGACCATCGCTCATGGACAGGTGCCGGTGCTGGATGAGGCGCTCCAAACAGTTGCGGCCATCGCAAAGGGCATTGAGGTTCTCTCACGCGTCACTGGCAATCGTTGGCGACCAAACCAAGAGAGCCACGCTGTGTTCCAGCGACGCGGTCCGAAACTTGCCGTGAGTGCCGTCGCGTTTGATGACCACTTGAGAGACCAGGGCGGCCGTTCCCCGACAACCACCTACCGAAGGGGACAACGGAAGCAGCCGGGGCGTGAGGCTTCCGTCAGACGATCGGCCTTTTTCTTGGCCAGCACCTGGGCTGAATTGTCCTTGACCAAAACAAATTGGCGGCCTTTAACAAATCTAAGTGCGGGCGAGCCTCATTCCTGTACATTCACCAAGGATGGAGGCCGAGATGAGCCAAAAGCGCCGCGATCTGGACTACCTTGTTCAGCACTATATTGACTGCAGGAGAGGCAAACCTTGGCCGCTGTCAGTATCGGCGGCCGTGGTGGCGATACGGACAGTTTTCCGCGAAAACCTCGTTTCTGATCGTGAATTGGCAACGCTTATCGCCAGAGCTGCGATCGACCGAGGACAGGTTGTCGAGTTCGACCTCAATGAGCCTGCACAGGCGGCATAGTGCCGATAGACGCAGGTAGCTCGACCACCACGGCAGGGACTCAACAGGCTGTAACTGGGGCCCGGCACGGATAGCTCTTCACGACGACCCCGGACTGCTCGTCACACTACGTGGCCGTTCGCAAACTCGGTCAGTCGCGCAGTTGCCTATTGCCGTGGCGCTCTGCAGCGCAACGCTGGCGGATCAAGTCAAAGGCAGTGGCACGACCTGATCAGCAACAACACGCCGATTGCGTAAGGGACGAACAAAAACACCATAGCCACCCAGTAGCCAGGTTGCGCCAGCGCCGCCAAATCTGATCCAAGCTGTTCCATTGGCTGTCCAACGCAGGACGGTCCAGCTTGTTCCCGGGTTACGACCTTAGAGCCCCCGGCGGGCATCCGGGTCTTACCATGATGGAGCTGCAGGCTCGGGCATTAGCCTCATCAGGTCTGATTATGCTTTCGCAGATCGTTGCGAAGTAACATTTGTGCGCCGTCAGCCCAAGAGTTGACAGTCGATAGCATATTCGACGCTTCCTCACCCGAACCGGGTTGGGCGGAATTTGGCCAACAAGGGATGTTCGTTTCCCGTGGCAATCTCGCCTGCAAGCAGTTCGCCCGCGATCAGCCCGAGCGTCGCGCCGCTGTGACTGAAGGCAACGTAATATCCCTCAGAGTCCTTCAGCCGACCAAATACCGGCTCCCCATCGCCCGGGATCGGCTTGGGACCGACCCCGTAGCTCTCCAACTCCAGCTTCGGATTGCCCTCGAGCACCTTCGAGGCTTCGTCGAGAAGCCCCTGGAGGGTCGAAGCCTTGACGCCATACGTGCCGTCGGAATTTACGAGTACCTCTTCTTCGGACCATGCGGAATCAAGAACGAGAGCTCCGTCCGGCGTCGGGCGAACAGCGACCCGCGGCGTGTTGAGCACTGCCCGAAGTGGAAGGGCGACAGGCTTGGTCCTGACCAGTAAAGCGATCGGCGTTGCGTCCGCGATATGCTGCCCGGTTTGCGCCACCGAGCGCGGCACGTCACTCCCCGTTGCCAAGAGAACCGCATCGGCAGCAAAAGTGGCGCCCATCTCCGTCGCGACGCCATTGGCGCGCCCGGCGGCGAGCGTCACGGTTGCGCGCCCCGCGTCGGTAACGAGCTGACCGCCCCGCTCCACGAATTCCCCAACCAGCAATTTGATCAACGACGGAAGATCGACCCAGCCTTCGCCCGGATTGAAGATCGCACCCTGGCGCGTGACCGCGCTTGCCGCGATGCCCGGTGTAGCCGAAGGAATGTCGCCTGCGAGCAAATGGCGTGCGTCATATCCAAGGCTCTTTTCATGTGCCAAAGCTTCCATGATCTCGTTCGAGGCGTCGTCCGCATCCCAGGTCAAACCACCGTCGAAGCGCAGCCAGGCAGCATCCGGGTACTTTGCCGACAAGGTTCTGTACCGGTCGATGCCGATCATGCGCAGCTGATGATATTCAGCCGAGCGCTTGCGTGCGGAGTTGAGCCAGGAAAGCGAGCGTCCGGACGCCCCACTGGCCAGCGGTCCGTCGTTGATGAGGATAGTTTCGACGCCGAGCCGCGACAGATGAACGGCGGACGAGACACCAAAAATGCCGCCCCCGACAACAACAACTTTTGAGACCGCGTGTGTAGCCATGGAATGTTCTTTCGCTGTAGATAATGAATCGTGTGAGCGGAATCGGGTCGTCCTGGTCTCTTCGGCTTCGGATCAAAGCACTTCGGCCAGGAAGCGCTTTAGACGCGTGCTCTTGGGGGTGTCGAAAATCGCTGCGGGTGTGCCGGACTCAATGACGCGGCCTTCGTCCATGAAAACGACCTGGTCCGCAACTTTGCGGGCAAAGCCCATTTCATGAGTGACTACGACCATCGTCATGCCGCGCTGGCCGAGGTCCGCCATCAGATCGAGGACGCCTTTGACCAGCTCTGGATCGAGGGCGCTGGTCACTTCGTCAAACAGAATAACCTCCGGATCCATCGCAAGGGCGCGGGCGATTGCCACACGCTGCTGCTGACCACCCGAAAGACTGCCAGGGCGATGGTGTTTGCGTGCGGCAAGGCCGACATCGGCAAGACGCGCCTCGGCGATGCGCGAGGCTTCCTGCACCGGGATGCCCTTGACCTTGGTCAAAGACAGCATGACGTTTTCAAGGGCGGTATGATCCGGAAAGAGATTGAACTGCTGAAACACCATGCCGACGCGCCGCCGCAGCTTCTCGGGTTTCATCGCCAAAATGCTCGCTCCGTCGAGCAACACGTCGCCGCCCTTGGGTTCGACCAGACGATTGAGGCAACGCAACAGGGTCGACTTGCCCGAACCCGAGGGTCCGATGATGCAGGTGACCGTACCCGCCTTGACCATCAGGCTAACGCTCCTGAGGACGTCGAGCTCGCCATAGGCCATATCCAGCTTGCTGACGGCGAGACTGCCGCCCTTGAACCGAGGATGCGCCGAATGAGAGTCGGAACCTACCTCCGGCGATGGGCTGCAGGTGGCGCTCTCCAGTTCGCTCACCTCGGCCAGGCCGCTTGTGACCACGCCAGCTTTTTGCTTTCCAGTTCTTAGCCGGTTGTCGATGTGATTGACCACATGGGTCAAGGGCACGGTGATGACGAGATAAAATACGCCCGCCAGCAGCAAAGGCGACAGATTTCCGGTCACTACCGCCTGGTCCTGGCCGACACGGAAAATTTCGCGCTCCGATGTGAGCAGGCCGAGGAAATAAACCAGGCTCGAATCTTTGACATTGCCTATGAACTGGTTGACCAGGGCCGGCAGGACGCGGCGGATGCCTTGCGGGACCACGATCAGGCGCATGCCTTGGCCGTAGCTCATGCTGAGCGCCCTGCAGGCTTCCATCTGGCCGCGTTCGACGCTCTGTATGCCCGACCGGAAGATCTCGCCGATATAGGCGCCGGCGATCAGGCTGAGTGCAAGAATGCCAAGCGGATAAGGCGAAGGCCCGAAGATTTCACGGCCTATGCGGGCGAAGCCCTGGCCGATCAGCAGGATTGTGACGATCGCCGGAAGCCCGCGGAAGACATCCGTATAGATCCGGGCGGGAATGCGCAGCCAACGCGATTGGGAAATGCCCATGATCGCCAGGACCATGCCTATTGCGACGCCGAGCACCGTCGAAGCGGCCGCAAGCACGAATGTGTTTTTCAGTCCGATGGTGATCATGCTGGGCAGCACGTCGGCCATGGCTTGCCAGTCGAGAAAACTGCGACGCAGATTTTCAAGCCAGTTCATTCGGTCCCCTTCTCATTGCGCGGGTGGGAGCTCATCGAAGTGCGGCCAGCGAGGTTTCCAGCCGCCGGCCCTTGGCCGCCGGCTGGGGTGTTCACATCTTGGGGAGATATTGATCGGGCATCGGCGAACCGGGGAACCACTTTTCATAGAGAGTCTTCCAGGTGCCGTCCTGCATGGCTGCATGCAGGGCAGTGTTCAGTGCAGTACGCAGCTTGTCGTTGCCCTTGCGAATGACGAAGCCCGCAGGCGCATCGAACGACGGAACATTGACCGCAATCTTCAGCTCCGGGTAGCGCTTGCCATAGTCCTTGGCCGCCTCATAATCGAGAAAATGAGCGTCGACGGTGCCGTTGTTGAGCGCTGAGACGGCCGAGTTGTTGTCCGGAAATTTGACCAGATCAGTTCCAGCAAAATTTTTTGCTGCGTAGATTTCCTGCAGCGTGCCCTGCACGACGCCAAGACGCTTGCCCTTGAGCCCGTCAGCCGATGTGATCGTCTTGTCCGCAGTCAGCACCGACAGGTACCCGGCGAGATAGCCGTCCGAAAAATCGACCGTCTTCTTACGCGCTTCCGTGGTGCCGATTGCGGCCACCGCGACGTCGAAGCGCCCATTGGCGACCGACGGCATCAGGGCCGAGAATTCCTGACCGGTGAAGATCACCTGATCGGACTTGAAACCTAGCCGGCTCGCGACATTCCGGAACAGTTCAATGTCGAAACCTGTGAAAGTGCCATCGGCCTGGGTAAAGGCGTAAGGCTTCGCATCACCCATTGTGCCGACGCTGATGACCTTGGCGTCGATAAGCCCGTAGGGATTGTCTTGCGCCGCACTGGCCTGCGAAACGAAAGCGGCAGCGACGCACGCAATTGCAAGAGCCACTCCGCCAGCCCGGACCGGCGCTATTAGCCATTTCATAATTCCAAACCTGCTCACGTCTTCTCTCCACTCTGAAGGTCAGTTGTTCTTGGTATTGACTTGGGCCGCCTCTCGGCCGACTCGTCATCCGCGGCTGCGAGGTCCCTGCGGACGTACCGCAAAAGAGACCGGTTTCCATGTTATGAGACCGGTCTCAATCGTAAAGCTATCGCCCGATTGACCTCCCGTCAACATTTCTTGTAGTCGTTCGTACGATGACGAAAGTCCCATTTAGAGCCAGACCCAAAACGGTCGCCGATGTAGCGCGAGCGGCAAATGTCTCAAAAGCGACGGCCGCGCGCGTGCTGGGCGGGTATGGGGTGGTCAGCGACACGGTCCGTGAGAGCGTCACGGCGGCCGCCAAGGCCCTGGATTATCGGCCGAACGAACTCGCCCGCAGCATGACGACCGGAAGATCGGGCATCATCGGGGTGGTCGTCGGCGACATCGAAAATCCGTTCTTCAGTCTGGCCGTGCGAGGCATCAGCGATGCGGCCAAAGGCGCCGGTTTCAACGTCATTTTGGCGAACTCCGGCGAGAAGATCGAAGCGGAAAAGGCGGCTGTACGGCTATTGATCGGCAAGCGCGTCGACGGGCTGATCGTGACACCCTCGGAGTCACGCGACATCACCCATCTGCGCGACATCCATCGTTCCGGTCGGCCGCTTGCCCTGCTTGACCGAGCCCTGCCCGACCTGGATGTCGACACGGTCACGGTTGACGACCGCAACGCCGCCATGCAGGCGACGCGAGTGCTCATAGACGC
This sequence comes from Mesorhizobium sp. B2-3-14, assembly GCF_006442175.1. Taxonomy (NCBI): domain Bacteria; kingdom Pseudomonadati; phylum Pseudomonadota; class Alphaproteobacteria; order Hyphomicrobiales; family Phyllobacteriaceae; genus Mesorhizobium; species Mesorhizobium sp. B2-3-14. The sequence goes on from NZ_VFVP01000017.1 coordinate 107,879, forward strand.
CGGTCATCGCAATATCGCCTATGTCACTGCGGTCGATGCCAAGGGCAACGAATATATTGACCTTCGGCAAATCTACACGTCGTCGGTCCGCGAGCGCATTGATGGCTTCCTCACTACGTGCAGAGGGGCCGGCGTCGATCGACCTGAGCGCCACGTCCGGCTCGGCGCGACGAGCTCCGAAGCGACACTCAGGATCACTGGCGAACTGCTCTCCCAGCCGGACCGGCCCACCGCGATCCTTGCCTCAGACAGTGTCATTGCGCTGGAAATCCTGCGGACTATCCGCCAACGCGGCATGAAGATCCCCGACGACATTTCGCTGATCACCTTTCACGATGCGGACTGGACCGGTGTCACAACTCCGCCGATCACCGTCGTTGACCAGCCGGTCTATGCACTTGGCCATAGCGTCGCGGAACTGCTCATTCGCCGCCTGAAAGGCGATATCCAACCGCCGGAAAGGCTGGTCCTGCGGACCGCGATCATCGCACGAGGCTCGGTGGGTCCACCACATCCGTGAGCCCACCACAGTTGACACAGCGCCATATCTTCACCTCGAATGGAACCAAGGAGACGACGACACCGATGGCTAAGAGCCCTAGAGGCCTCACCGGACGTTCGCTTGTGGCGTAGCGACCCCGCATGGAAGTCGTTGGTGCAAAAGAGGTGACGAGCAAAGCCGCACCAAGCAATTCACGTGGCGGGCAAATCCCCAACCAGAAGTGACTTGGCCCAGTGCAGTCGGAGCGCACATCAGGCGGCCATGTCCGCCCATCTCAGTTCCGAGAGGCTGTTGTCGCACAAGGATGGCGAGACTGGCAGTACGCAACCCGTGCGCCTCCCGTTAACCCGCAAGCGGCACCGCTCTTGAAGCTAGCCCTTCGCGATCGCCCTATGCAGCACTGAAGGAAATCGTCTCGACGATGTCCGGGCGTGGAGACCTGCCCTCTGGCCACCCTTGGACCGGAACTGACTGGTTCCGCCGCTTCGGAACAAAGGCGAGCGTTCATCATTCCTTGCTGGAAGGGATGAGGTTTCAGCAGGCAGGGATATGGACACGAAAACTTTGATCCTGGGAACCTTGGCGCTTTGCCTTGCGGCTCCAACCATCTCTTCGGCCGCCGAGGCTGACGTGGTGATCTCCGCCCATCACCGGCATCACCATAACGGCATCAGATACAATGATGAGGGAGTTCGTCTTCATTACCGACCTCTCCGCCAAATTGCGTTCTATGACAGCGGTGATCATGAATGGCGCCACCGCCACGACCGCCGCGACACCGTCACCGTGACGAATTCCGTCCACCGTCATAACCAAAACCGTCCCGTGGTCATTCAGCAGGACGGCGGCGACAACGACTAACTGCCTGCGGACCCCCGGCTCCATGCCTCAAGGAAGGAGCCGGGTCAATCATGCTGGTGGTAGGCGGACCACTGGAGCGGCGTTTTGGAGATTGCCAGAGGTGGCAGTTCTAGTGCTTATCAACGATGGAGCTGGAGCGGTCGCCGCACTCGACGACATTGCCACGACCGTACATGTCGGCTTGCTGAAGCGCGGAATCGAAGCAGAGGTAAGACTGGTCGCGGGCGGCCAGATCAGCGAAGCCGCCTCGCAATTCGTAAGCCAACAGACGAGGTCAGGTGAAAACATTCTGGTCGCCGGCGGCGGGGATGGCACACTCAGCTCTGCCGCGGCCGTCCTCGCCGAGACTGAGGTGGCCTTGGGTGTTCTCCCGCTTGGCACCCTCAATCACTTTGCAAAGGACCTCGGCGTGCCACTGGAACTTGAAGCGGCGATGGATGTAATCGCGGCGAGACGCCCGGTGCTCGTCGACGTCGCGGAGGTGAACGGTCGCGTTTTCCTGAACAACTCGTCGATCGGCCTCTATCCATTCTTTGTCGCGGAACGCTCTGCAGAACAGAAGCGACGTGGAGCGGGGAAACTAGCGGCAATCGGTCCCGCTCTTGTCAGGACGTTCAGGGCGGTATCTTGGCAGCTTGTGCGTATCAGCGCCGACAGCGGTGCGGACCAGGTGCTGACACCGTGCGTTTTCGTCGGCAACAATTTCTACGATGCCGGCGATTTTGGGCGCCGCAAAAGCCTGTCTTCGCGAGAACTGTGCGTTTATGTCGTCAGGCAGCGAACGTGGCTGGGACTGGCATTGCTCCCGTTCAAGATCGCTCTCGGCCTGATCGATACGCATCGCGACTTGGAACTGCTTCGGCCGTCCCGAATCGAGATCACCTCGAACAGAAGAGAGACCCTCGTTTCGGTGGACGGCGAGGCAATAAGGATGAAGATGCCGCTTCACTTTCAAACTCGAGCAGCGGCACTAAAGGTCCTCTCATTCCGCGACCCGGATACGAAGTAACCCCAGGTGGGAGATTGTGTTTGCAAACACTTGTGCACCTGTCCGACCTACATTTTGGCACCACGGACACCCGCATAGTAGATGCGATTGGCGCCGAGGTCTGGGCATGCGAACCAGATTTGGTGGTTATATCCGGTGATCTGACCCAACGAGCTCGCCGGGCGGAATTCCGTCAAGCACGAGAATTCCTCAATGCGCTTCCCACCCCACAAATTGTGGTGCCTGGCAATCACGACGTACCGCTCTTCAACGTCTTCGCGCGAACGCTCACGCCTCTTGCTCGATACAAGCACTATATCGAGGCAGATACGGATCCTTTTTATATTGATGACGAACTCGCAGTGGTCGGTATCAACACTGCACGGTCCTTTACAATCAAGGACGGCAGGATCAATGCCGGCCAGCTTGCTGCCATGACTGCCCGGTTTGGAGGCCTGGCTGACGAGACCACCAGGGTAGTCGTCACCCATCACCCGTTCGAAGGGCGAACAATCGGCCACGGAACCGGAGTCGTCGGACGAGCCAAAATGGCCATGGAGGCGTTCTCGAAAAGCCGCGTCGACATAATCTTGTCGGGCCATCATCACCTCCAACAAGCCAATCTCAGTACCGTTCGTTATGCGAAAGCGCGATATGCAGCGTTGCTCATACAGGCAGGGACCGCCGTCTCAACGCGCCGTCGCGACGCAGCCAACTCGTTCAACGTAATCCGCGTCGAACGTCCACGGATACGCCTTGAATGTCGTGCTTGGCAGCCGCAGGCGGGACAGTTCTCCACTTCGGCGAAGTATTCGTTCGGTCTGGGTCAAGATGGATGGGCGCTGGACGAAGCGTGACCCAGCAGCGGCCCAACCTGTTCGGACTTGACTTGATGGCGCCTCGGCAGCGAGCGGGGTACAAGGATTGACGAGACTTATCGGTTCGCTAGCTTGAACGGATGGAAATCAACCCGCCCTCTTCGTCAAACGGCTTTCTGCGAGGCTTTCGCAGCGACGCTATTTGGCTGATCGCCTCATTGCTTGTGGCTGGCGGCCTTGTCCTCGGATTCAGCCTCCTGGCCGAGGAGGTTATCGAGGGTGACACGAGCACATTCGACCGCGCCGTTCTTATGGCGTTTCGGAGCGCCGATGATCCAACGAATCTGATTGGCCCGCCGTGGCTGGAAGAAATGGGCCGCGACGTCACGGCCCTCGGCAGCGTTGCGTTCCTGGGTTTTGTCTCGCTGGCGGCCATAGGTTACCTGCTGATAACGCAAAAGCGCAGATACGTCTGGCTGGTCGCCGCCGCCGTGGCTGGTGGTGAGGCCCTGAGCACAGTTCTCAAGGTCGCGTTTGATCGCCAGAGGCCCGACATTTTCCACACCACCAGAGTATTTACCGCCAGCTTTCCGAGCGGCCACGCGATGTTGTCCGCTGTCACTTTCCTTACGCTTGGAGCTTTGCTGGCCAGGGCAAGTCCTGATCGCCGGGTGAAAGGGTATTTCGTTGGCCTGGCGGTGTTCCTGACCATCATGGTCGGATTGAGCCGGATCTATCTCGGCGTCCACTACCCCACGGATGTACTTGCAGGATGGTGCGTGGGATCAGCTTGGGCAATCCTTTGCTGGTCGGCGGCCCATTTTATCGAACAGCGGCGCGCGTTCTGATCCCCTCACCTACCCTGTAGTCACGAAAAAATGCCAACGCCCGTTAACTCAGTGAGAGCCAGACGTCTATCCCGTGGCCGGCCATCTGCGAGATTGCGCGAAGCATTCTAAAGCCTTGGCGTCCATCGGTCGGCCGAGCGCGTAGCCCTGCAGCAGGTCGCAGCCGAGCTCTTTCAAGATGCGCGCATGCTCCATCGTCTCGACGCCCTCGGCCACCACTTCGATTCCGAGCGATTTCCCGATCTCGATGATGGATGACACCAAACGGCGTTGCGGCAGCGAGCTGGTGATGGGTGTGATCAGCTGGCGATCGATCTTCAGTCGCCGCGGCTGAAGCTTGAGCAGACTGACGATCGAGGCGTAGCCGGTGCCGAAATCGTCGATCTCAATGTCGATACCGAGGTCCTTAATGTGCTCGATGTTCCAGGCCACGAGGTCGTCATTCTCATCGAGGAAGATGGACTCGACAAGTTCGAAGGAGACCGTACCTTCGCCGATGTTGAGCTTGCGTAGGCCATCGATCAGGTCCTTGTCCTCAAGCCGGCGTGCCGAAACGTTGACCGAAACGTGTGGAATGTCGAGGTGTTGAAGCTGCCAGCGCTCAAAGTCGGCCAACGCCCTTTTGAGGACCGTTCGGTCGATCAGCGCGACGACGTTCAGTTCCTCCGCTACCCTGAGAAAGACGTCGGGACCCAGGATCCCGCGCGTCGGGTGCTGCCAGCGTGCTAAGGCTTCCACGCCGACAATGTCCAACGTTTCGGCGTCAAACTGCGGCTGGTAGAAAACGATGAATTCGTTGCGCTCGAGGCCACCCAGGATCTCGTCGGCGGTCCGCTTGGTCTGCACGATTTCACTTTGCAGCTCGTCGTTGAAGAACTCGTAGCGGTTTCGGCCCCGGCTCTTCGCCCGGTAGAGGGCGAGATCGGCATTGACCAGGAGCTGCCGTGCGTCGAACCCCTCGCCCGTATTCGCCGCAATACCGATGCTGACGCCGAACCGGCATTGGTGGCCACGAAAATCGACGGGTTGCCGCATCTCATCGATGATGCGGTCGGCCAGCGCGGCGAGCTCGGCGTCGTCGCGCCCGGCGCAAATCACCACGAACTCGTCGCCGCCAATGCGTGCCACGAAGTCGGCTGGTCCCGCATTAGCCGTGATGACCTTCGAGGCATGCATCAACATGGCGTCACCGGCCGCGTGTCCGAGCGTGTCGTTGATCTGCTTGAATCGGTCGAGATCCAGATGCAGGAGCGCAGTTCGTTCTCCCCGACGCGTGCTCGTCGCCAGCATGTCGTCGAGATAGCGGCGGTTCGGCAGCCCGGTGAGCGAATCGTGGAGCGCCACATGTTCGATGCGCCCCTTGGCCACTTCAAGCTCGGCGTTCCTGAGTTCCGACAGATGCCTTTCTCGCACTAGGTTTTCATTGAGCTCGACGTCGCTTGTCACGTCCCATTCGGCGCCGATCATCCTGGGCGTCTCGTTGCGCTCCTGGAAATAGGTCGCGCGCGTGCGCACATGCCGGATCTCGCCATTCGGATGGACAATCCGGTATTGCGAGGAATAGGGGCCCTTCACCGCCGCCGCGGCATCGAAATCCTGCTGCGCCCGTTCGATGTCCTGCGGATGAATCACTGACGCCCAGTCATCATAGCCGCGCGGCTTCCGGTCAGCCGGCTTGCCGTAGATTTCGTTGACTCGGTCGTCCCACACCAGCTCGTTGGTGGCGATGTTGTGCTCCCAGACACCGATCCCCGACGCATCCAGCGCGAGTTCCAGGCGACCGGACAATCGCCTGAGCTCGGCGAAGTTTTTCTGCCTTTCGCCGAACAGCCGCCCCGCAACGAGAATGGGCAGCACGACAAGCGCACCGGCCAATAGCATGATGGCCCGCAAGATCCAGGCATTCTTCGCCGATGAGGCCCAGCCACCTTTTGGGATTGCGGCGATCTGCCAGGAACCGGAGGGCAGGTGCACCGTCTCGGTCACTGGGTTGGCGCGCGTTATACTCTCGCCACCGAAAAAGCGATCACCAGTCCCGCCAAGACCGTCCTTGCCGGTCAGGGCGATCTCGATATCGAGATCGGCGTCCAAAAGGCCGCTTGCTTTATAGAGGCGCTCGACATCAACGACGGCCGAGACGATGCCCCAGAAGCGCTCACCACCGCCCGCCGTCTTCACGAAGACCGGAAAGCGGCCAATGAAGCCATGGCCGCCCTGCGCCAGGTCGACCGGACCGGCCAGCACGGGCGCCCGCAGGTCGCGCGCCCTGAGGGCGGCGGTGCGTTGGGCATCGTTCTTGCGGTAATCCAGGCCGATGGCCTTTTCGTTGCCAACCATTGGATACATGAGCGAGATAATGAGGTCCGGCGCGCCAGCGATGTTGCGCAGTTGAGATTCCTGCTCAAGCAGGTTGCTTGCCAGCGCCGCAAACCTCTGTTGCCCCATATAGGGCTCGGTCACGATTGCCGAAACGAGGCCGCGCGTAAGCTGGAGATTGCCGTTGATGTTGCCTTCCAGCTTGGTCCTTATGATGTTCACTTTGGCCAAGACGTCGGCGCGCGCCAATTGGTCTGAAACGATCCTGTTTTCCCGGTCCGCCAAAACAGCGCAGATTACAAGCACCACAAAAGCGATCGCCGCCGGCACGTTTGCCGAAGAAAAAAACGAGTGTCTCAACCGGCTGAGACTGGATGCGGTGCTGGCCAATTGACCCAAATACCTTTCCCGGGACTAACCCTCGGCCGACCCTAGTAGAAAGTACTTAAATTTGGTTTTCCATGATGCCGGGCAATTTCAGCATTGGGTGGCGATAGCAAGGAGGTCACGTCCGGCGTGGGATCTCAGACAGCGGCACTCTTGGAAGCAGCGCTCCCGACGAGCATCCCGACCTGCCCGGACGAGCAAGACGCCGCGCCTGGCTGGGTGCATCGGAAGGGCAATTTGACGTGCCTGCAGGTTGGGAGCGGGACGGCGGCCCCCCGCGCTCTCACTTTCGATATCGCGCCATAATAGCGCTGAGCCAGTTGAACAGACTGATTTCCTCAGGTCGCCCCTCCGCCTCCTGAATGGCGGTGCGGAGCGTGAGCTCCACCAGATCATCTGCAGCCTCGACGGATTGCGCTCGATAGGAGCGGGCGACCAATCTGAGCGCGGCAATCAGGCGTGGATCTGTTGCGTCGGAAAGTTCATCTGCCGCAACCTGGAGAATTTTTCGGCTATCGGTTTGGTCTTGAAGCATGACATCCATCCCTGTTCTGGGGGGCGGTTCGTCACCGGAGTCGCGCTGACCATCGACGGATGGCGCAAACGCGTAAAACACCAGAGTCAACTTTGAAGCGTCCGCAGGCCGGACTGATAGAGCCGTTTACAGACTAAGCCGGGTATCGGACCGAGCAAGCTCAAATGATAAGTGAAGGGGAGTTGGTACCAATCCGACAATCGAAATGCTGCCGGCTTGCTTTGAAGCGTCTTCACTTGGACTTTCTCGCTGCTTTTGAGCCTTGTGCGCTTGCAGCAGATGTTTTGGCATCTTTTGAATGGGCCGCGACTGGCGCCAGCACCGGTCGCCTTCCGCGAAACCTGGTCTCTGTAGCGACGTCTCGACCCCCGCTGTGTCGCGTACCGGCTGGGTCATCTCTCCGCAATTTCCAGCAGCAATGAAACAATGGGCTAAGCCTTGTCCTGACGTTCAGCAAATCACGGCTCGGCCGTCGGAGCACTAGGACGGCTCGATAGCAGCATTTGAAGAGAGAGGCTCAGCCTGACCAGCTTCTTGTCATTCTCGTCCCGGATTTCAATCGCCAATTGATGCCCGTCGACGTCCTTCAGGGAGTCTCGAGTCAAGTCGATCAGACCTGCTAGCGCCTCGTTTCGTGCGGCTTCGATCCCCCCACATTCGATGCCTGTCTCATCTTTGATGACCGCATCGCTTTCGTAGGTGTCAAAGAAATATCTCGCCATAGAACCCACCTCCACCTCACAAGCTCGTCGCGTTCCTTTGGTGCAGGTAGGCGGTCTCAAAGTCTCCGGCTCGAACGAGGCCAGGCCAGTCAACAGCGTGAAATCGGGAGCCCTCGGTAACAATCAGTCCGTCGCCTCGAAGATCCTGCAGCGTTCGGTTCACGTGCACGGTCGACAAGCCCAAGGCGTCGGCAAGTTCCGCCTGCGTAATCGGAAGCTCCGCCACATGGTCCTTGATGAGCCCCATAGCGCGAAGGCGGACGATGAGTTCGCACAGAATATGCGCCATGCGGGCATACGCGTCGCGCCTTCCAACGTTGGTGACCCACTCTCGATATATAGCCGCGTCGATCAGCGTCGAGCGCCAAAACACCGTCGCAATCGAAGGATGTTGGTCGCAAATGGCCCGCAACGCATCATGCCGCATGAAGCCAACGCTGACGCGCGTGAGTGGTGAGAAGGTACAATCCAAAACAGACAGGTGCATTCCGTGGAGATCAGGAATGTCGCCCGGAACAAAGAACGATGTGATCTGCCGTTTACCCTCCCCAGTCAATTTTGTGGACCCCACCAGACCCTCCAGGATCACAAATGAATGGGTGGGGCGATCTCCTTCGCGCACAATGTCCTGATCGGCCTGAAAGTCCCGCTTCTGGAATTCGATCCCCTCTAAAATGCCGATATCTGACTGCGTCAGATCACAGATTGTCTGAAGCTTACGGATCAAAACGTTCGGGGAAGTGGCCTGTGTCAATTTTCGTGACCGGATTGCGTTACGTGCCGAACTTGGGCTGGGCGCTAATGTTCCTTGCACCCGGTCTGGGAAGGACCTGTTAAAGGGCCCGAGGCGTTTGCCAACTCAACGGCTGCAGTTCCGGGGCGCCTGGACCCTTGGCCAGAGCTTTCGCCTCTCGGACGAGGATGCGCAATTCGTCCCGAGCAGCGAAATGAACTCCAGTGCTTGTGCCGCCGTCACTCCGGTCCCTTTCACGAGCTTTTGGACAATGCCGCGCACAGGCTCGAGCGTCATAGGAGGGAATCCTGGGGGCGTCCTGACTGTAGACATTTGACGTACATTCCAGGTTCGTTTCTCTCCCCTCGGGAAGCCGACGGCGTCGAAGTGCGTAGCGAGGAATGCTGAGCAGTTTCCGCTCACGCTTTTCTTTATACTGCGGCCGTCACGGGCATCGAGCCGGAACAAATTGGGTTGATTTCGGTTCGGAGAACCTGATCGAGGGATCTCATGACCTCCACCTTCAATTCGCCAATGCGTCCAATTTTCATCTCCGGGCCCCGATGCGCACGAGACGTAGAACCCCAGCCCTCTCGCTCGACGTCTCGCAGCGGCAGACACCTCCTCCTCGGGGAGGCTTAGAACTGGTTAGGAACCGGCAGACCTGGCTCGCGCAGATATATGGGCGGCCGTGATGTCGCCGTCGTCGCGGTTGGCCGCGCTGAGACGCATCCTGGGGAGCAGCCTGGGGCCGTCCGATGCATCAAATGGGCTCGGGCTCGATGGCGAGAAGAGAGTTCGGTGACTGATCTGACGCCGGAGCAATCGCGGATAGCGCGAGGTCTGCTGAATGGCCGCAGGTGCGGCTCGCTGCGAAGGCAGGCCTCAGCGAAGGTGCGATACGAGATTTCGAAAGCGGTCGGCGAGTGCCTGGCCCGCGTAAACTTTCAGCGATTCGAAATGCATTTGAAGCGGGCGGCATTCGGTTCTCCACAGATGGCCCGATCAAAGCACAAGGTGAAGCAGGAGCACTGGAGCAGTGCCCTGCGACCCGAGAAGGCGGTTAGGGAAATGCAGGCCGCCCCTTTGAAACCCAAGCAGGCCAAATGCTGTAGCCGCGCGTGCGGTAGCACAGGGCAGGAACGACGCCTTAGCCAGCCATGCGCTGCAGGCGTTTGGAGCGGGGGTGCGGCGGCAGCACCGGAGCAGAAGTTCGGGAAAGCCAACAAAGCCGCGGGATGAACCGGGAGCGAGCCGGCGGCCGCGGGTTGACATCGGCATCGACGCAGTGATCGACATGGTTCCGACCTCTGCCACAGCGAAGGAGAACCTCATGCCTTCATCCACAGCCGGATCAGCCATGCGGAGCCCGATCTGGCCTTTTCAGCAGAGCTATGCCCAGTTACCGGATCATTTCTTCGCGCGTGCCCCTCTCCACCCGGTTTCAAACCCCAGGCTAATCCGGCTGAACGAGCCCCTAGCTCTGGAGTTAAGGCTTGATCCCGATCACCTCGGGAGCCCTGCTGGGATCGCCGTGCTTGCCGGGAACAATTTTCCAGATGGACTGCACCCTATAGCTTTAGCCTACGCTGGCCACCAATTCGGCAACTTCGTCCCCCAACTGGGCGACGGACGCGCAGCACTGCTGGGCGAGGTCGTCGATATGCACGGCGTGCGTCGGGATATCCAGCTGAAGGGTTCAGGACCGACCCGATTTTCGCGCAACGGCGATGGCCGTGCTGCGCTTGGTCCGGTGCTTCGTGAATACGTGGTCAGCGAAGCAATGGCTGCGCTTGGCATACCGACCACCCGAAGTCTTGCGGCGGTGCTTACCGGGGACCCAGTCTACCGCGAGCGTCAGCTGCCAGGGGCTGTGCTGACCAGGGTGGCGGCGAGTCATATCCGTATCGGCACTTTCCAATACTTTGCCGCCCGCAATGATGTAGAAGCGCTGAAGCTCCTTTGCGACTATGCCATCCAGCGTCATTTTCCCGAGGCGGCCAGGAAACCGAGACCTTACCTGGCTCTGCTCGAGGCTGTGATCGCGGCGCAAGCGGAACTGGTGGCGCGGTGGATGTTGCTCGGCTTCATCCACGGCGTCATGAACACCGACAACATGTCGATATCCGGAGAGACGATTGACTATGGACCGTGCGCGTTCATGGATTCATACGATCCGCAAGCGGTGTTCAGCTCCATCGATCAATATGGCCGCTACGCCTACGGCAACCAACCTCGGGTGGCAGTCTGGAATCTGGCACGCTTCGCCGAGACCCTGCTGCCGCTCCTGAGCGAGCGCGAGGGTGAGTCAATCTCGCAGGCCGAGCAGGCACTAGGGGAATTTCACGCTCGCTACGAAGCTATTTTACATCGCGGGTTCAGGACAAAGCTTGGGCTGCTGAATGAAGCTGACGGTGACTTGGACCTTGCCAACGATCTGTTGGATGTGATGGCGCGTGGGCGAGCGGATTTCACGCTCACCTTCCGCTTGCTGGGAGATGACCTCGACATCCCTGGCGCCCAAGCTACCGCGAGGCGGCTGTTTGAGGATCCCGGCCCCTTCGATGCCTGGTCGATGCGCTGGCGAAATCGCTTGGCGCGGGACGGCGGCGCCACCTCGACGCGCAAAGCCGCGATGCACGGCAGCAATCCCAAGTTCATTCCTCGCAACCATCGCGTAGAGACAATGATCAAGGCTGCGGTGGAGGACGATGACTTCCGAATCTTCGAGCAATTGTTGGCAGTCGTGTCACGGCCGTTCGAGGAACAGCCCACGCTGTCCTATTATGCGAAACCACCCAAGCCGCACGAGCGCGTTCTGCAGACCTTCTGTGGCACGTGACATCCCCGCCATGCCGCGAGACGCCACCGACGCGGGCGAACTCTGTAGGGCCGGGTCAAGCTAACGAGACAGGCCTCAGGACGCGGGCGGGCGAGGCCTCTCGGAGCCAGGCGAAGGATCGATTGCGTCCGCCACCATCTCCCTCTTGGAACTGGGAAGGACCCTCATCAGCAGGATAAAAGTGGCGAGCACGAGGCAGACAGCGTTGGTGACTATGATGGGCCATTCGCCTTTAATGATGCCGAAAGTCAGCCACAGCACGAAGCCCAGCACAGTGATGGCATACATCCACGCGGATATGCCAGCCGTGTCCCGGGTCTTGATGATCTTCCAGGCTTGCGGGGCAAAACTGGTCATTGAGCACAGCGCTGCCAGCGAACCGATGAGCGTGACCTTTTCCACGCAACCAACCTCCGACTATCGGCTTCATTCGCACGCCCGAAAGGCCCGCTTGTTCGACCTCGGCGATACCGGCAAAGTCTTTGGGTACCGAGGGCACAGTGCTTCCCCGGTTGGAAGCCGCCCAGCGAGAGCCAATCACAGCACTGGCCGAGATGGCCAGGGACGCCCTGCCGCATGGGGATCTTCCCACACAATCTGTCAGCAGATCAGAGCGGCTTCTGAGGGTGGTGATCAGGTTCGAAGCTCAGCCGCTTTGAGCCGCGACAGCAAGTCGCGGAACGCTTGGATAAGGCGCCGTGTCTCCTCAATGGTACGAAGCAAGTCTTCAGCGCTCGCCCGCGCCCGACGGCTACCGAGGTGAGCTGCTTCCAAATAGATCTTGCGTGCTTGCCGGGGATCACTCATCGCTCGACTTTATAAGTTGGAAGCAAGCGGAAGAAACTAACGTGTGTTAAGGCAAGCGGATCTTTGTGATACCCCACCAAGTAGCAGTGCGTCTGGGCAACAACGAGCCCTGACACGTCGTCCGTCTCGCCGGCGGCTGACCGGTGACGCTGGGCGGCAGAAGGTGCGGTGCGTTGACGAAGCCAGGGTTGAGGCAGTTCGAACCCTGTCCAGAGGGATCTTCCAACATGTAAATTTACAGGAAATGAGCTTGAGGGCGACGCCGCCGGATCGCCCAGATTGCCGCCGAGGCTCAGATAGACGGTGTTATTCGGGCCAGACAACGGTCACCTCGACGTAATCGAGCACGCCAGGCACCGGCGCATTGGGCTTGCGAACGGTGACCTC
>NZ_VFVP01000018.1:0-51405 GCF_006442175.1 Mesorhizobium sp. B2-3-14
GGGGGGGGGGGGCAAGGGGTGACTTAGGGTTTGCATCGCTACTGGCGATCCTTTACCGCCTGCCTATCACCGAATTGATGATCGCACGATCTCGTCGACATAGGTCTGCAGTGCCTTCTTCACGGTTTCACACGGGCCGGTCATCGCTGTTTCTACCGGAGTGAGTCTGTTTGATTGGCCGTCTCGTTCGCCTGTTGCCTCACTGCATCTATCAGGTCTCGTGTCGCCTGGGCGACCTTGGCAACGGGTAGTCGATGAACGCAGTACACGCCGCCCGGATTGCCGGGCTTGCACAAATTGGGCGCAATGCACTGGCAAGGCAACGGCGGCTCAACGGTGCGGTGAAGCACCCCAAGAGGTCCCCAGATGTCGGGTGGCGTGAGGCCATAAAGCCCCACAACCGGGGTTCCGACTGACGCAGCCAGGTGCATTGGGCCGCTCTCGTTTCCCAGAAAGATAAATGCATCCGCAAGCAAAGCAGTTAATGTCTCAAGCGAGATCTTACCGACAACGCTCGCCAATGGTGACGCTGCCATGTCCAAGATTGTCTGCGCGGTTGAGCCTTCATTAGGTCCACCAACCAGTAGTGACCGCAGGCCCGTGGCGGCATAAACCTCGTCGATTATTGCAGCGAACCGTTCAGGTTGCCAACACCGCCCTTCGAACCTTGCTCCAGCGTGCACAGCGACGAAAGCTTTTACAGCCAGCTTGCTTTGCGCCAGAACCTGGGTAGACGCGCTTCGCCCAACCGGTGTGGGTTCAAGCCTCGGCGTCACTTCGCGTAATTCTATCCCAAGGGCTTCAAGCGGGGACAAATATCGGTACAAATAGTGCGCGCCTCCATGACCAAAGGGTTTAGCAAATATATTAGCAGGCTGACCTTCCCAAAACTTCAGGGGCTTTTCCGGGGGGTTGTACCCAACGCGCAGCGGAGCGCCGATTGACCTGTGCAATATCCTTGACGTCTTCGAGTCAGTTACATCAATGGTGAGATCGAATTTTCGGCGACGGAGGTCAGCGACCAAGCTTGAATATTCCTTCACCCGCTGAAGCAGACTTCTACCACCACTTCTACCGTCGAACCCGATGGCCAGGTCCGCGATATTCTGGCTGATTACGAAGTCTCGCAGGCCAGGAGCGCAAAGCATGACTATGGCAGCGTTTGGGTAAGCGAGGCGCAGATTTCGCACGAGCACCGAAGTTAGAATGATGTCCCCGATGTACTTCGTCTGAATAACGAGAATGGACTTGACAGTCTGCCGATCAACCATCGAGATATTCAGCACACCAACCTCCTGAAGGGCGGGTAATGTTGGTCATTGGTCGGTTCGCATCTCCGAGAAATGGATATCTCTTTTCACCACCGGAGCTAGATCATCTTTGCTATAGCGTTCGGGACAGCCCATGTTGCAAGCTTCCCTAAGAAGCACTCGTCATGGCATCTGTCCCTGCCATAAGGGCAATCCAGTTTCCGCAGCGAAGTCCCTATCCTCCGCGTAGATTGGCTCGCCTCTACTCACTACCAGGCGAAGCAACTCCGCATCTTCGTCGGCATGATATCGAAAGGCATTTCGGGTGTCGTATCCATGCCCAGCCTGGGACAGGGAAAACCCGCTGACTACAACAGGGGCGAAACCGGCGAAACGCGTCAACATGATCGAGAAGGCTCCGGTGGAGATTTTCCGGTGCCAGCCGCGGGACACATGATATTTGCCGCTAAGCCGCCAGACGATGTTGGCAAGTTGCCATTTGGTGAGCGCCTGCAAGGTATCAAAACCATAATTGAAGGTGCGACAACCAGCTTTCAGCTTGTCTTCAACGTCCGGCCAAACCGGTACGATCAGATGTTTCGCCTGCCGTCCCTTTAACAAATCGCGCTTGTAGAAGTCCTGTTCGCTCGCGCCGACTAAAATGCCGCGGCGGATGACGGCGATATCAGGAAGGCGGAGGCCGAACGTTTCCGCCAAAAGCTGGGAAGCATTGACGGTCACTAGGGCCCAATCGACACCATGTCCCTCCGGGAGGCGAAAATTCGGCGCTGACCCCATCACCAAGGCGGGACCAGTGGCCCTGGGCAACCGAAGAGTTGGCTTTGAGAAGATTGGCAAGAAATCCAAAAGCGGAGTTTTCATGCGGGAACCTGAACGGCATGTTCCTCAAACGCGCGCAGAATGCTCTCTTCTCGCCTCCACAATTCGTCCCATTGCGTGGTGCCGGACCAACCCGCAAACCAAGGGCCGCCGAGCGTGTAGTGCGCCAGCGAGACATCGGCGGGATCGAGTTCGGAAGCCGAAGCTCCTACGAGGTAGTTCCATGCCAGAGGCAATTCCCCGATCTCGTGGTCCTCAAGCCATTTGAAGGCGTGGAGGTCACGTCCAGGCCACGTATTGAGCATCTCGTTGGTCAGCCGTTTGTTGGAGGGATGATCTAGATTCCACAAAACGACCGACGACCAGTTTTTGCGGCGATAGAACGTCTGCATTTGTCCGTCCATCTTGACCGCTTCGGATTCGCGTTGCTGGTGCTTAACCGCCATAATCGCGTAGGAAGGATCGACTAGATCGAGCAGCTTGGCTGGATCCTTCAGAAACAGGACATCACAATCGCAGAACATGGCCCAGCCGCCTTGCCTTATAAACGGAACGGCAAAGCGCGATATGGCAAACTCGGTCGCCATCGGTGCCTCGGAAATCGGGCACCAGAGCTTACCATCCCGTACCACCATCGGTCGCTTCATAATTCCTTGGGCTTCAAGGTCTTTGAGCACCAATGGTAGTATCTGCAACGGCGTGCTTGTCCGCCGATAAGCGCTCCATCGCGCTACGTCTAGAACGCGGGATTCCCGTGGATCATAGCCGATGTAGATTGGTATCATGCCGCAACCTTATAATTGTGCAAATTTCCTCGAATTAAGCAGGGAAGCACTGCAAGCGGAAGGCCGAAGTACAGCGGATCACTTGGTCACGGTGGCGAGCGTGCACGGTGATCGGCACCAAATGCGCTATTGGAAAAGATCTCGGGAGAAGCGGGCCACGGCCTCTTCCCCGTCCTTGGCGTACCAAGGGTAAATCGTAGTCTTCGGCATTGCGCGTTCCTTTCAATCTGAAGTCAGCGTTCGTTCCTACCTTCTGAAGTAGGTCGCCAACTGTTTTTCTCCACCTTGCGGAAAAAAGTCGGCAGAAGCAGCTATCCACTCCGCGTCGGAGCGCAAATATCTTGACAGAACCCGGCCGCGGCTTGGCCGAGCCCGATCGTGTCTACCGGCTGTGGAACCTTGGCCCTGCAACGCTTTACGAGCGGGAACTAAGGATAAGTCGACATCACACATGGGTCACGGCTAGGTACGGTCCTGGCGCACCCGTCACGTCTGATGCGTCGTCACCAACGCCCGCTTTTCGGCGGCGGCACAGCTGACTCGATAATCGAGATGAGGCGCAAAGCGGCCGTCCAACCGTAGAGTTATGGACGTCTCTCTCCGGTCATTCGGGACGGCAGGCACTAACCGATGTCGGTTTCCTATTCACCCATAACACCCCCGCTCCACCGCCAGCCTCTTCACCAACGCCAGCACCCCATCGATCGCCGGCGTCGGCTTGCCCGTCAGCCGTCCCAGCTCCTGCACGGCGCCCACCAGCGCGTCGATCTCCATCGGGCGGCCGCGTTCCAGGTCCTGCAGCATCGAGGTCTTGTGGTCGCCGACATCGCTGGCGCCCTTGATGCGGCGGTCGACGTCTATGGGGAAGCGCACGCCGAGGCTTTCGCCGATCGCCTGCGCTTCCAGCATCATGGCGCGGGCGAGCGCGCGGGTGCCTTCGTCGGCGACGATGGCGGCCAGCGTCGAGCCGGTCAGCGCCGAGATCGGGTTGAAGGAGAGGTTGCCCCACAACTTTATCCAGATCTCTGCGCGTATGTCGTCGCGCACCGGTGCCTGCAGCCCGGCCTTGATCATCTCCCCGGCCAGGAGCGTGACCCGTTCGCTCTTCTCGCCCGAGGGTTCGCCGAGCGAGAAGCGCCTGCCCTCGACATGGCGGATCAGGCCGGGCGCATCGACCTCGACGGCGGGGTAGACCACCGAGCCGATGACGCGCCGCGGGCCGAGCCGGTTCCAGATCGTGCCGCCGGGGTCGACCTGATGCAGTCTGGTGCCTTCGAGCACGCCGCCGGTTTTATGGAAATACCACCAGGGAACGCCGTTCTGCATGGTGACGACCGCTGTGTGGTCCCCAAGCAGCGGGGCGATCTGGTCGAGCGCGGGCGCGACGGAATGCGCCTTCAGCGCCAGCACGACGTAGTCCTGCGTGCCGAGCTCTTCCGCCTTGGCGGCGGCCTTGACGGGGGCGGTCGTTTCCCGCCCGTCCTCCATCAGGCGCAGGCCATTGGCCTTGATCGCGTCGAGATGCGTGCCGCGCGCGATGATCGACAGCTCGGTGCGGCCGGCGATGGCCAGCTTGGCCGCGACATAGCCGCCGATGGCGCCGGCGCCGAAAATGGTGATCTTCATGATCAGAGCCCGAGCTTGGCGGCGAGCCCGATGCGCTGCAGCTTGCCGGTCGCGCCCTTGGGGATCTCCTCCAGGATCAGCACCTTGCGCGGCACCTTGAAGTCGGCGAGCCGCATCGCGGCGTGGGCGCGGATATCGCCCTCGCTGGCGCTCATGCCTTCGCGCAGCACCACGGCCGCCGCCACCTCCTCGCCGAGCTTGTCATGCGGCATGGCGAAGGTGACGACCTGCGCCACCGCCGGATGGTCCATCAGCACATTGTCGACCTCGAGCGGCGAGATCTTCTCGCCGCCGCGATTTATGATCTCCTTCAGCCGGCCGGTGACCCTGAGATAGCCGTCATCGTCGAGCACGCCCTGGTCGCCGGTGTGGAACCAGGCATGCGCGAAGGCCGTGGCGTTGGCGTCCGGGTTCTTCTCGTAGCCTGAGGTGACATTGGGGCCGCGAATGACGATCTCGCCCGTTTCGCCGGCCTGCATCAGCCGGCCGTCCGGCGCCATCACGGCGACTTCGGGTCCGCCGGCGGCACCGACGCTGCCCGGCTTGCGCAGGCCGGGCGGCAGCCGGTTCGACGCCATCTGGTGCGCGGCCTCGGTCATCCCGTAGGATTCGATGACCGGGCAGCCGAAAGTCGCCTCGAGTTCGGCCATCACCTGCGCCGGCAGCGAAGCCGAGGACGAGCGGATGAAGCGCAGGCGTGCCGCCGCCAATGCTTCGGCGTTGCGCGCCGCGCGCGCCAGGATCGCCTGGTGCATGGTCGGCACCGCCGTGTACCAGCTCGGCCCGGCGTCGCTCAGCCACTGGAAGAAGCGCAGCGCGTTGAAGCCTGGCGTGCAGTAGATGCTGCCGCCTGATGCCAGCGACGACAGCACCGCCGCGATCAGCCCATGGATGTGGAACAGCGGCATGATGTTGAGGCAGCGGTCATCCGCCGTCAGGCCGAGCGTGGCGCCGATATGGCGGGCGGAGGCCGCGACATTGGCATGGCTGAGCGGCACCAGCTTGGGGCGTGACGTCGTGCCCGACGTGTGCAGCAGAAGCGCGATGTCACCGTCCCCGGCCATGGCGGGAGCCGCTTGCGATCCGACCGCCGCGCCCTCGATGGTGAAGCTGCCGGCCGGCGCGTCCGGCGGCGCGATGAGCCGCAGCACGCCAATGCCGAGGCGCTCGGCCACAGTCAAGGCAGGGCCAGTCTCGGTCTCGGCGACCAGGATCGCCTTGGCGCCGATGTCGGTCAGGTAGAAATCGAGCTCGTCCGCCCGGTAGGCGGGGTTGAGCGGCGCCGTCGAGGCTGTGGCGGCGACAGCGATGAAAGCCGTCGCCATCTCCGGCCCGTTGGGCAGCACGATCGCCACCCGGTCGCCTCGGCCGATGCCGCGTGCATGGAGCTGCGTGGCGGTGGTGGCGATCAGCGCGCGCAGCCTGCCATGGGTCAGCGTCGGCCTGTCGGGCGCCAGGATCGCCGGCGCGTCGTCGGCGCCGGCGACGAGGCGGTGGGAAAGGTCTGTGTGGATTTGGGTCATGGTCACCAGCTATGTTTCAAGACTATGGCTTGCGAAAGTCCATCTGATGTCAGCGCCGCCCCTCATTGCCCTGCCGGGCATTTCTCCCCGTATAGGGACGGGGAGAAAGGGGCAGTTTCGGCCTCGGCGCCTGTTCAGCGTGGGCGATTGGCGGAACCGTCGATGACAGTGTCCCCTCTCCCCGTCACTATACGGGGAGAGGATGCCGGCAGGCAGGTGAGGGGCAGCGCCAGCGCCCGGTAGTTGCCCTGCCCATCCCCTCAATACCCCAGCGCCATCCCGTCCTTGCGCGGATCGGATGCCCCCGTCAGCGTTCCCTTTTCCCAGTCGATCAGCACCGCCTGGCCGCCGCCCAGCGGATGGTGCGGCTCGGTGATGGCGTGGCCGCGCCGCCGCAGGCCTTCGACGGCCTCGGCGGGCACGTTGCGCTCCGCCTCCACCATACCGTCATTGTAGAACACGCGCGGCGCATCGAGCGCCTGCTGCGGGTCCATGCCGAAATCGATCATGTTGGTCAGAAGATGGACATGGCCGAAGGGCTGGTAGCCGCCGCCCATGACGCCGAACGGCATCACCACGCGGCCGTTTTTGGTCGCCATGCCGGGCATGATCGTGTGCATCGGCCGCTTGCTGGGCGCGATGGCGTTGGGATGACCTGCGTCAAGGCGGAAGCTCGAGCCGCGGTTCTGCAGCACCACGCCGGTCTTGGGACCGACGACGCCGCTGCCGAACGAATAATAGGTCGAGTTGATGAAGGAGACCGCGTTGCGGTCGCGGTCGACGATCGAGATATAGACCGTGTCGCTGCCCGGCAGCTGCACGTCGGGCAAATGGGTCATGGCGTGCTCGCGGTCGATCTCGGCGCGCAGCCGGTCGGCATAGGCTGCCGACAGAAGCTGCCTCACCGGCACCGGGACATGGTCCTGGTCGCCGACGAAACGGTCGCGGTCGCGATAGGCCAGCCGCCCGGCCTCGATCTCCAGGTGCAGGCGCTCGGCGCCGTTAGGGTCGAGCCCATCGAGCTTGAAGCCCGACAGCACGTTCAGCATCAAAAGCGCCGTCAGCCCCTGGTTGTTCGGCGGCATCTGGTGGATCTCGTGGCCGCCATAGCTGACGCTCACCGGCGCCACATAGTCGCCCCTGGTCGCGGCGAAATCGTCCGCCGTGTGCAGCCCGCCCAGCTCCTTGAGCCGGCGCACCATGTCGTCGGCGACCGCGCCTTCGTAGAACCCGGCGCGGCCCTGTTTGGCGATCACCCGGAGAGTGGCGGCCAACGCGGGCTGCTTGTGCACGTCGCCGGCCTTCGGCGCCATGCCGCCCGGCAGGAAGATGCGCGCGGCATGCTCGTCGGCGGAAAGATCGGTTTCGGGTTCGGCCCAGTCGAAGGCGACGCGGTCGTGCACGACATAGCCGTTCTCGGCGTAGTGGATCGCCGGCGCCAGCACCTCGGCCAGGCTCTTGCTGCCATGGTCCTCCAGCAGCCGGCACCAGGCGTCGATGGCGCCCGGCACGGTCACCGCATGCGGCCCCTGTTTGGGAAGCTCGCTAAAACCCTTGTCGCGATACCAGTCGACGGTCGCGGCCGCCGGTGCACGCCCCGAGCCGTTGAAAGCCAGCACTTCGCTTTGCCCCTTGGGGCAGTAGAGGACAAAGCAATCGCCGCCTATCCCCGTCGATTGCGGCTCGACCACGCCCTGCACGGCGGCGGCGCAGATGGCGGCATCCATGGCATTGCCGCCGGCGCGCAGTATCTCGATGGCCGCAAGCGTCGAGAGCGGATGCGATGTCGCGGCAATCGCTTCCGTGGCACGAACCGGCGAGCGGCCGGGAAACTGGAAATCACGCATCTGGTCTGGGTATCCCCCGGTGTCTTGAAGAAAATGGGCACTTGAAGCGAATGGGTCCGATGAAATCAATGCCGGCGGCCGAAGATCTGCGCCAGCGATAACAGCAGGACAGACAGCGCGATCAGGCAGGTCGAGATGGCGGCGATGGTCGGGTCGATCTGGTCGCGCAGCGCGTTGAACATGCGGCGTGTCAGTGTCGTGGTCTCCCCGCCCGAGATGAACAGCGAGACGACAACTTCGTCGAAGGAGGTGATGAAGGCAAACAGCGCACCCGAGACGATCGAGAAGCGGATCTGCGGCATCGTCACTTGCCAGAAGGCGGCGATGCGCCCCGCACCCAGGCTGCGCGCCACCCGCTCCTGGTTCATGTCGTAGGAGCGCAGGCCCGACAGCACCGTCAGCACCACCAGCGGCAGCGCCTGCACCGTATGCGCGATGACCAGGCCGATCAGCGTGTTGTTGAGGCCGATGCGCGCATAGAGGAAGAAGGTGCCGATGCCGACCAGGATCACCGGGATGATCAGCGACGCCGTCAGCAGCGCGTTGATGGTGCCGTTGAAGCGCAGCGTGCCCCGGTTGATAGCATAGGCGGCGGCAGTGCCGAGCGGCGTCGCCACCAGCGCGGTCATGACCGCGACCTTCACCGACACGATGGTGGCGTCGCGCCATTCCAGCGACTGGAAATAGCTTTCATACCAGCGCAGCGACCATTGCCGCGGCGGGAACTGCAGCAGCGTCGAATCCGAGAACGACATGATGACGATGATGACCGACGGCGCGATCAGGAACAACAGCACGAGGCCGCCGAAGGCGTAGAGCCACAGCCGTTGCCGATGCGAGATCGGCAATCCGATATCTTCACTCATCGCGAACTCCATACGCCGGTGGCGCGCGCGCCGAGCAGCCACTGGAACAGGCCGAGAAGCGCCAGCGTGACCACCAGCAGCACCACGCCGAGTGCCGCACCGGCGCCCCAGTTGGAATAGAGGCTGGTGGTCTGTTCCATGCGCATCGCCCACATCACCACCTTGCCGCCACCCATCAGCGCCGGCGTCACGAAGAAACCGAGGCACAGCACGAAGACGATGACCACGCCGGAGGCGAGGCCCGGCACCGACAGCGGAAAGAAGATCTGCCGGAAGGTGGCGGCCGGGCCGGCGCCGAGGTTCATGCCGGCGCGCAGGCAGTCGGTGTCGATCGTCTTCATCGAGGCATAGAGCGGCAAAACCAGAAACGGCAGCAATATGTGCGTCATGCCGATGACGACGCCCGAAAAATTGTTGGCCAGCGACAGCGGCTGGCTGATCACGCCGAGATCGATGAGCCAGCTGTTGATCAGGCCCTTGCGCTGCAGGATCACCAGCCAGGCATAGGTGCGCACCAGCACCGACGTCCAGAACGGCAGGATGACGAAGATCAGGCAGATCGATGCGGCCCGGCGCGGCAGCTGCGACAACATGTAGGCCAGGGGATAGCCTGTTAGCACGCAGGCGCCGGTGACGATGAAGGCGACCTCGAAGGTGGTGATGAAGGTCCTGATGTAGGAGGCCTGCTCGAAGAAACGCGCATAGTTGGCGGCGCTCAAGGCGCCGGTCTCGTCGAACAGCGACAGCCAGAACAGCCAGCCGATCGGCACGATGATGATCGCGCAGACAAGGAACAGGCTCGGCGCCAGCAGCGCCAGCAGCCGCAATGACTCGCGCCGCGCATCGGCGCGCAGGGCCTGCGCGTTCAGGTCCTGCCCTGCCGGGCGGGCGGTCTCCGTCACGAAGGCGGACTGCGCGCTCATCCCTCGGCCGCCACCAGGATCGTGTCCTTGGCATCGAGGCCGAGCGTGATCGGCTGGCCCGGCGCCGGCAGCCTTGCCAGCACATCGCTGCGGCAATAGTCGCGCAGCGTCAGCTGGCGGCCGTCGCGCAGGCTGGCATAGCAGACAAAACTGTCGCCCTGGTAGATGATGTCGCTGACCGTCGCATCGAGCACATTGACGCCGGTCGACGGGTCGGATGCCGTGACCAGCCGCAGCTTCTCCGGTCGCACCACCATCAGATGCGGACCGGCCGGCGGCGTCGGTGCGCCGGTCTGGATCAGCCTGTCCTCATACCAGACCGAGCCATTGCGGCTTTCGACCGGGATGAAGTTCGATTCGCCGATGAAGCCGGCTACGAATTGCGTCTTCGGCGCGGCATAAAGCGTTTCGGGCCTGTCGAGCTGTTCGATGCGGCCACCGTTCATCACCGCGATACGGTCCGACATGGTGATGGCTTCGCGCTGGTCGTGCGTGACATAGACCGTGGTCATGCCGAGACGGCGATGAAGCGCACGCAATTCGATCTGCATATGCTCGCGCAGGCCCTTGTCGAGCGCCGACAGCGGTTCGTCCATCAAGACGATGCGCGGCTCGAAGACGATGGCGCGCGCCAGGGCCACGCGCTGGCGCTGGCCGCCGGAAAGCTGGTCCACCCGGCGCTCGCCCAGGCCATGCAGCTTCACCAGCTCCAGCGCCTTCTCCACCCGCTGCGCTGTCTCTGTCACACCGACGCCGCGCTGCTTCAGCGGAAAGGCGATGTTGTGGAAGACGTTCATATGCGGAAACAGCGCATAGTTCTGGAACACCATGCCGATATTGCGCCGGTGCGGCGGCGTGGTGATGATCTCGTCGCCGCCGACCTTGATCGATCCGCCATTGGCTCGCACGAAACCGGCCAGGATCATCAGCAGCGTCGTCTTCCCCGAGCCCGAAGGCCCAAGCAGCGTCAGGAACTCGCCAGCCTCGACATCGAGGTTCAGGTCGCGCAGCACCGGCACGCTGCCAAATCGTTTCTCGATCGCGCGCATGCCGATCGGCAGCGCGGATGGTGCAATGGACAAGATCGTTATCTCCGAGGCAGAGACTGAAGAAGCGGGGCGGCGCTGCTGCCGTCCCGCAATGTCAGGATTCCGGCCTATTGCTGGATCAGGTTGTTGAACTTTTCCGTCGCCTCGACGAGGTTGTCGCGCCAGAACTCGGCATCCTGCAATACCTGCTTCTTGACGTTTTCGGGCGCCGAATTGATGTCCTTGATCCGCTCCGGCGGGATCTTGCCGGTCTCGAAGGCCTTCTCGTTCACCGGTCCATTGTCGACATAGAGCGGCAGGTTGGCCTGCAATTGCGGGCTGACGAACATGGCCAGCGCCTTCATCGCCGCGTCCTTGTTCTTGGCGCCCTTGGGGATGACCATGCAATCGGCGGTGAGCACGCCCTGGTCGAAGGAGAAGCTGACCGGCGCGCCCTCCTTCTTCAAAGTGCCGGCGCGGCCGTTCCAGATGCTCGCCATGTCGACTTCGCCATCCTTCACCAGTTGCATGGCCTGGGCGCCGGAGGTCCACCAGGCATCGACATGGCCTCGGATTTTGTCGACCGATTTCAGCGCGCCGTCGATATCGACGGGATAGACCTTGTCGATCGGCAGGCCGGAGGCGAGTGCTGCGACGCTCAGCGTCTCCGTCGCCTGGCTGCTGCTCAGCGCGCGCCGTCCCGGAAACTTTTCCACGTTCCAGAAGTCGGCCCATGTCTTCGGGCCCTTGTCGCCGAAGACATCGGTCCGGTAGATCAGCACGACGGACGTGTAGGAAATGCCGACCCAATCGTCATGCACCAGCTTGGGGTTGATGCCGCTCTTGTCGATGATGCCGTAATCCAGCTTTTCGAACAGCCCCTCCTTCGAGCCGCGCGCGCATTCGTCGGCGCCGAGTTCGGTGATGTCCCATTTCACCGCATTGCCGGTCACCTGCAGGCGTACGTCATCGAGGCCGTTGGTCGTGTCTTCCTTGATGGTGATGCCGAGCGCATCGGCGGTCGGCTTGAAGAAGGCCTTGGTCTGCGCCTCCTGATAGGTGCCGCCCCATGAGGCGACGGTGATCGTGTCGGCGGCGACGGCGGGCACTGCCACGGAGGCAATGAGCCCGGCTATCGCTAGAGTTCTAAAGCTGGTGGTCCTGTTCATTTCGGTTCTCCGACCGGTGTTCCCATTTGTTTTTTGATTTGGCATGCGATTTTGTATACAATTTAGAATGTAGCCGAGAGATCGGTGTTGTCAACTGCGACGGGCGCGATCGGTTGGACGGCGGGAACGGCGCCGCGGGGCGTGGCAAATTACGCCGACTGCGACTACAAACGAGGCGATGTCCGGCTAAAGCGGCCGGAGAACTGGAAACGGAACTTGGCCAAGGAACCAAAAAACACGCTGCGCGACTCGGTCTATTCCGCGCTCAAGGCGATGATCGTGACCGGCCAGATTCCGCCGGGTTCACGCGTCACCGAAAGCGACATCGCGGCGAAACTCAATGTCAGCCGCACCCCCGTGCGCGAAGCCTTCAATCGCCTTGAGCGCGACGGGCTGGTCACCGGCCGGCCGCGCCAGGGCTATGCCGTCACCGAGTTCGACATCAACATGTTCCGCGAGGCCTTCGCCATCCGCGAACTGCTCGACGGTCACGCGACCGAACTGGCGGCGGCCGCTGCGACCGAGAAGGACAAGGCGCGGCTGCGCGCCATGCTGGCCGAGTGCGAGCGGCTGGCCGCCATTCCAGATCGCACGACGCGGGAAAAATTCCAGGAACTGGAGGTCGGCATCGATCTCCACCGCGTCATTGCCGAGATCAGCGGCAATGTCATGCTGCATGGCATGCTGTGCGGCATCCTCGACAAGTGCCAGCATTATGTCTGGACCGAACTCTTGTGGCTCGATGAATGGAAGATCGCCCGCGACGAACACGCCGAGATCGTCGAGGCGATCTGCGCAAACGATGTCAGCCGCGCCGGCGCCCTGGCCCGCGCGCATGTGCGCGGTTCGCGCGAGAACGTGCTGCGCCTGCTGCAGGCGAAATCGGATTATCAGAGCTTCCTGGCCAAGGCGTCCTGAGCGGACAGCCATTCGTCCTACTAGGTTAAGCCGCCCTTTCCGAGCGTGGCCACCGCGTCGACGATCCGGGTGAAGCTCGCGCGGGCGCGGCCAACGGCATGCCGAGCCCTGAGATAGCCGTGCACCAGGCCGGGCTCCTCGAACCAGGCGGCGCGCCCGCCCGCCGCGACGATGCGGTCGCGATAAGCCTCGCCATCGGATGACAGCGGGTCGCACTGGGCGGTAATCAGCACGGTCGGCGGCAGATTGGCGAAATCGGCATCGGCCAGCGGATACAGCGTGATGTCACCGGTCTGGTCCACGCCGCCGGTACGGACGTATTTGTAGAATTCAAGGTCGCGCACCGTCAGCATCGGCGCTTCGGCATGCGTCACATAGGAGCCGCGCGCGCGATCGCCGCCGAGACCGGGATAGATCAGCACCTGGCCGATCGGCTTTTTCGCGTGGCCACGTGTCGCGTGCGCAACGGCGGCGCAAAGATTGCCGCCGGCGCTGTCACCGCACAGCAAGACCGGGCGGTCGTAGGTCCCGGCGGCCCATTCGATGGCGCTCATCGCATCGTCGAAAGCGGCCGGATGCAGATGCTCCGGCGCCAGCCGGTAGTCGACCGAGACCACCTCATAACCGGTGCGGCCGCAAAGCTCGGCGCAGACGTCGTCATGGCTGTCCAGCCCGCCGAGGATAAAGCCCCCGCCATGGAAGTAGAGCACCATGGCGGCATGGTCCGGCTTTGCGTTGCGGTAGATGCGCATCGGGATATCGCATGCCGGCCCGGCAATAGCGGTGGTCTCCGCAGTCACCCCCTCGGGGTAGCCGGCAAAGAACTCGCGGCACATGCGATGGTAGATCTCGCGCTGCTGCGCGATGGTGGAATCGATCGTGTCGGGCGGATAATAGGAATTCGTCCGCTCGATGAAAGCCCAGGTCTCGGCGTCGATCAGGGTTTTGTAGTCGGTCATGCCGGCTCAACCGACTTCGAAGGTCGAGCCCAGGCACCCCCCTCTGGCCTGCCGGCCATCTCCCCCGCAAGGGGGGAGATTGGCAGCTTCGCCTGCGGTGCTTTTGTCGCAGCGCTGGCGATTGGCGAAGGCGGAAACGTCATCCGATCTCCCCCCTTGCGGGGGAGATGGCCGGCAGGCCAGAGGGGGGTGTGACGGAACATCATCGTCGGCGAGCTATCTCCCCTTCCATACCGGTTCGCGCTTTTCGGCGAAGGCGCGGAAACCTTCCATGCCGTCCTCCGACCCATAGAGCGCATCGACCGTCGGCAGTTGCCGGCGCGTCACCTTGTTCATCGCCTCCTGGAAGGTCAGCGATTCCGCCACCCGCGCGGTCTCCTTGATCGCTGCGAACACCAGCGGCGGGCCGCTGGCGAGCAGCCGGGCGATCTCCCAGACGCGGTCCTCGAGCTTTTCCTTGGGCAGCACCTCGTTGACCAGGCCCCAGCGATGCGCCTCGGCGACATCCATCCAGCGGCCGGTGAGCAAAAGGTCCATGGCGACATGATAGGGGATGCGCTTCGGCAGCTTGATCGTCGCCGCGTCGGCCAGCGTGCCGGCGCGGATTTCGGGCAGCGCGAAGGAGGAGTGGTCGGAGGCGTAGATGAGGTCGCAGGACAGCGCCAGCTCGAAGCCGCCGCCCACCGCCATGCCGTTGACGCAGGCGATGACCGGCTTGTTCAGGTCGCGTAATTCCTGCAGCCCGGCAAAACCGCCGACGCCATAGTCGCCGTCCACCGCGTCGCCGCTCGCGGCGGCCTTGAGGTCCCAGCCGGCGCTGAAGAACTTGTCGCCGGCGGTCTTGACGATGGCGACGCGCAGGTCGGGATCGTCGCGGAACGCCTTGAAGGTTTCGCCCATCAGCCGCGATGTTTTCAGGTCGATGGCATTGGCCTTGGGGCGGTCGAGCGTGACCTCGAGGATCAAGCCTTCGCGGCGGGTCGAAATGACGTCAGACATTCTTGTTTTCTCCCAGCACCAGCAATGCATCGGCGATCCAGGCGCCCTTGCCCTCGGAGCAGACGATCAGCGGATTGATGTCGAGTTCCTCGATCTCGCCGGCATTCTCCTGCACGAAACCGGCAATGCCCGCGATGGCGTCGATGGCGGCCGCGAGATCGGCCTTCGGCCGGCCGCGATAGCCCTCGAGCAGCGGGAACAGTTTCAGGCCGCGCAGTGCGGCCTCGATGTCGTCGCGCGTTGCCGGCAGCATCAGCGTGACGCTGTCGCGCAGCAATTCGACCAGCACGCCGCCAGTGCCCAGCGTCATCACGGCGCCGAACATCGGATCGCGGGTGAAGCCGACGATCAGTTCGGCGACGCCGTCGCGCACCATGCGCTCGACATAGAGCCCGGTGCCGAGCGGCAACAGGTCATGCGCTGCGGTGCTGACCGATTCGGCGTCCTTGAGGTTCAGCCTGACGGCGCCGACCTCGGACTTGTGGGTGACGCCAAGCGCCTTCAGGGCGACGGGGAAGCCAAGCGCCATGGACGAGATCACCGCTTCGACCGCATTGTCGGCGCGTTCGCCTTTTGGCACCGGAAGCCCGGCCTTGATCAGCCGCGCCTTGGCTTGCGCCTCGTCGGGCGTGGAATGGTCGCCGCCGGCAGCACCGGAGGCGGAGGTATCCACCGGCTGCGCCTGCGGTTCGCGCCAGGCCCAGCCGATGAAGGCCGCGGCCTGGGCGGCGTCCATCGCCTCCGAAATCCCGAACAAAGGCACCATGCCACGCGCCATCAGCTCGGCGGTGTATTCTTCCGGCAGGTTCTCCGGCAGCGAGGAGACGATGGCGCCACGCGCCTTGTTGGTCTTCAGCGCCGATTCGAAAGCGCGCAGCGTCGCCCACCAGTCGGTCACCGAGCAGCGATCGGGACGCGGGAAGTCGAGCACCAGCATGTTGAGGTCGAAGCCGCCCGACACCATGGCGGTGAAGGTGGCGGTCATCGCCGGCTCGTTGTTCCAGATGAAGGTGTGATAGTCCAGGGGATTGGCCACCGCGACCAGCGGCCCGAGCGTCGATTTGACATGGGCGCGATGGGTGTCGTTCAGGACCGGGAAGTTGACCCATCGGCCTTCGGCGCTGTCGGCCATGACCGATGCCTCGCCGCCCGAACAACTCATCGACGACAAGGTATAGCCAGGCAGCGGGCCGGTGATGTGCAGCAGCTTCAGCGCCTCGATGAAGGAGGGGATGGAATCGACGCGAGCGATGCCAAGCCGCTTCAGGAAGGCGCCGGAAGCAGCGTCCGAGCCGGCAAGCGAAGCGGTGTGCGAGACGGTTGCCTGCCGCGCTTGTTCGGAGCGGCCGACCTTCATGGCGATGATCGGCTTCTTGAGCTCACGTGCCCTTGCCGCCAGGCGCTCGAAGCCGGCTACCGAATCGAACGCCTCGATGTGCAGGCCAAGCGCGGTGACGCGCTCGTCCTCGATCAGGCCGAGCGCCATTTCGGACAGGCCGGTCTGCGCCTGGTTGCCGGCGGTCATCAGGAAGGCGATCGGTAGGCCGCGCTTCTGCATCGTCATGTTGATGGCGATGTTGGACGACTGGGTGATGATGGCGACACCCTTGCCGCCGCCTTCCAGCCTGATGCCGCCATGCTGGTCTGGCCACAAAAGCGCGCCGTCGGCATAGTTGATCAGGCCGTAGCAGTTCGGTCCGATGATCGGCATCTGGCCGGCGGCGGCCACCAGTTCGGCCTGCAGCCGCTCGCCGTCCTCGTCATAGGCCTCGGTCTCGAGGAAGCCGGCGGCAAAGCAGACGGCGCCGCCGGCGCCGCGTTCGGCCAGCGCCTTGACCACCTCGATGGTGAGGTGCCGGTTGACGCCGACAAAGGCGGCGTCCGGCGCGCCGGGCAGATCGGCGACGGATCGGTAGGCCTTGCGTCCGGCCACTTCGTCCTTGGTTGGGTGCACCGGCCAGATCTCGCCGGCAAAGCCCATCTTGATCGATTGCGCGACGACGGCGGCGGCCTGCACGCCGCCGAACACGGCGATCGATTTGGGGCGCAGGAGGCGTTCAAGTTTATGCATCGATCAAGCCCCGAACGGACGCAGCAGCGCCCGCGAAATAATATGTCGCTGAATCTCCGACGTGCCTTCCCAGATGCGCTCGACGCGGGCGTCGCGCCAGATGCGCTCCAGCGGCAGGTCATCCATCAGCCCCATGCCGCCATGGATCTGGATGGCCTCGTCGGCAACGAAGGCGAGCATTTCGGTGGCCTTCAGCTTGGCCATGGCCATGTCCTGATCGGTGACGGTGCCCTGATCGTACTTCCAGCCGGCTTCGAACACCATCAGGTCGGCGGCCTTGAGTTCCGTCGCCATGTCGGCGAGCTTGAACGACACGCCCTGGAACTTGCCGATCTGCTGGCCGAACTGCTGGCGCTGCGCGGCATATTCGACCGCATGGCCGAGCGCTCGCTCGGCACGGCCGAGGCAGGTGGCGCCGACCTGCAGCCGCGTGGCGCCGAGCCAGGAATTGGCGACGTCGAAGCCCTTGTGCACCTCGCCCAGAACCTGGGATGCCGGCAGCCGGCAGTCGTCGAATTCGAGAATGGCGTTGGTGTAGCCGCGATGCGAGACATTGCGATAGCCGTCGCGCACCGTGAATCCCTTGGTGCCCTTGTCGACGAAGAAGGCGGTGATCTTCTTGCGCTTTCCGCGCGGTGAATCCTCTTCGCCCGAGGCCATGAAGACGATGGCGAAATCGGCGAGATCGGCGTGGGAGATAAAATGCTTGGTGCCGTTCAGCACCCAGTCGTCGCCATCCTGCACGGCGGTCGCCTTCATGCCGCGCAGGTCGGAGCCGGCGCCCGGCTCGGTCATCGCCAGGCAGTCCCATTTCTCGCCGCGGATGCAGGGGAAAAGATACTTTTCGCGCTGCTCCGGCGTGCCGGCGAGCAGGATGTTGGAAGGGCGCGCCACGCAGGTCCAATGCAGTGCGTAATTGGCGCGGCCGAGTTCCTTCTCGTAGAGCAGCCAGGTCACCGTATCGAGCCCCGCGCCGCCGACATCGGCAGGCATGTTGGCGGCATAGAGGCCCGCCTCGATCGCCTTCGCCTTGATCTCCTCGATCAGCTCGCGGCGCAGCACGCCAGTGCGCTCGACCTCGCGCTCGTGCGGATAAAGCTCGTTCTCGACGAAGGCGCGCGTCGTTTCGACAATGAGTTTCTGCTCTTCCGAAAGACCGAAATCCATGGTCTCAGCCCTTCTTCTTTTTCTTCGGCTTTTCGGCTTTCTTCACCGGCTTGGCGGCCCTGGCCCTTTCCGCTGCCTTTGAGGCCACGGGCTTCTTCGCCGCCAGCTTGGCGAGCTGTCTTGTGTAATCCTTGTGCAGCGCGCCGGCGCCCCAGCCCTTGCCCTTGTTCTGCTTCGACAGCGCATCCATGATCGCGACCAGATTGTCGTCGCGGATCTTTTCCAGTTCGCGGATCGACAGGCCGTGCGCCTGGTCGTCCGACTGGGTGGCGATCAGGTCGACCAGCTCGTCGTTGAACTCCGGCACGTCCATCAGCTTGGTCCACGGCCATTTCAGGCACGGCCCGAACTGCGCCATGAAGTGGCGCATGCCGGCCTCGCCGCCGGCGACGCGATAGACCTGGAACATGCCCATCTGCGCCCAGCGCAGGCCGAAGCCATAGCGCATGATGTCGTCGAGTTCCTCGACCGTGCAGATGCCGTCCTTGATCAGCCACAGCGCCTCGCGCCAGGCGGCTTCGAGCAGGCGGTCGCCGACGAAAGCCTCGATCTCCTTGCGGATGACGACCGGCTTCATGCCGATCGAGGCATAAATTTCCTTGGCGACTTCGATGGCTTCCGGGAAAGTCTGGTCGCCGCCGACGATCTCGACCAGCGGCAGCAGATAGACCGGATTGAACGGATGGCCGACGACCAGCCGTTCCGGGTGCTTCTTCATCGCCACCTGCATGTCGGTCGGCTTGATGCCCGAGGTCGACGAACCGACAATGGCGTTGGCCGGCGCGTGGGTGTCGATCTCGGCCAGCACCTTGTGCTTGAGGTCGAGCCGTTCCGGCACGCTTTCCTGGACGAAGTCGGCATCCGCGACCGCCTCGGCGATGGTCTTGGCGAAGGTCAGCTTGCCCTCTTTCGGCAGGCCGCCCGGCACCATCTGCCTATAGGCGCGGCGCGCGCCCTTCATCACTTCCGAGACCTTACGCGAAGCTTCGGGATCGGGATCGAAGATCGACACGTCGATGCCGTTGAGCAGGAGCCGCGCCACCCAGCCGGCGCCGATGACCCCGCCGCCGATGGCGGCCGCCTTGTTGATGATGCTCATTGAGAGGCTCCGGTTCTTGTCCTGGCGGTTTCGGGATCGGTGAGAGGCACGCGCTCGCCGGCGCGGATGACCGATGGGTCGTAGGCCTTGCGGGCGAAGACTTCGAGCACGAACGGCCGGAAGAAGTCGATCGGCAGCGTCGCATAGTCAGGGTCGAAGCTCGACTGGTCCCAGCGTTCGCAAAACTGGTCGCAATCGTCGAAATAGGCATGACCGGCGAAGCGGTCGCGCGCATGGCGATTGCCGCCGAGATGGTGGGCGTAGTAGAGGCGCTGGAAGTCGCCATGCTTCTCCACCACCCAGGTGCATTGCTCGCGCACGAAAGGTTTCAGGATCGAAGCGGCGTATTCGTCGTGATTGTAGGGCGCGTAGATGTCGCCGATGTCGTGCAGAAGCGCACAGGCTATCCAGTCGGTGTCGGCGCCGTCGCGCCAGGCCCGCGTCGCCGCCTGCAGCGAATGGCCGAGCCGGGTGATCTTGTAGCCGGACAGGCCTTCGTCGAGCCGCACCAGCGCGTCGAGCAGCCGCTCGCCGGTCCTGGCCGCGTAGTCGATCTCGTGGGCGGTCAGGAACTCATAGTCTTGCCTGTCGCCATCCTTCATGGCGGTGAATTTTACAGTAGCCATATCGACCCTCCCTGCGAATAATTTATGCCGCGATCGGCGCTCGCTTGGTCAGGTTGAGCTTCTTGCGCACTTCTTCCGGGCCCAGGATCCGGGCACCGAGATTGGTGACGATCGAGGCGGCACGCTCGACCAATTGCGCATTGGTCGCCAGCACGCCCTTGTCGAGCCACAGATTATCCTCGAGGCCGACGCGGACATTGCCGCCGGCGAGCACGGCGGCAGCGGCGTAGGCCATCTGGTTGCGGCCGATGGCGAAAGCCGACCAGTTCCATGTCGACGGCACGTTGTTGACCATCGCCATGAAGGTATTGAGATCGTCGGGCGCCCCCCACGGCACGCCCATGCAGAGCTGCACCAGCGCGTCCGGATCGAGCACCTTTTCCTCGACCAGTTGCTTGGCGAACCAGAGATGCCCGGTGTCGAAGGCCTCGATCTCGGGCTTGACGCCGAGCGCCGTCATCATGCCGCCCATGGCGCGCAGCATGCCGGGCGTGTTGGTCATGACATAGTCGGCCTCGGCGAAATTCATGGTGCCGCAGTCGAGCGTGCAGATTTCCGGCAGGCACTGGCGCACATGTTCCATGCGGTTGGTGGCGCCGCCCATGTCGGTGCCCTTTTCGTTGAGCGGCAGCGGCGCCTCGGGCGAGCCGAACACCATGTCGCCGCCCATGCCGGCGGTGAGGTTCAGGATGACGTCGACATCCGCCGCGCGGATGCGCTCGGTCACCTCGCGGTAGAGATGCACGTCGCGCCTGGGCTTGCCGGTTTCGGGGTCGCGCACATGGCAATGGACGATGGCAGCGCCGGCCTTGGCCGCGTCGATGGCCGAATCGGCGATCTGCTTGGGCGAGCGCGGTACGTGGGGTGAGCGATCCTGCGAGCCGCCGGACCCGGTCACGGCACAGGTAATGAAGACCTCACGGTTCATCGCGAGCGGCATCGAAACTCTCCTCCCATTCGAAACAGTCCCTACCATCGCTCGACTTGATCAAAGCTGCTTTGCGTTTTACGAAGGCCACATGATCAAAAGCGAAAAATCTGTCTTTCGCGCCGAACGCGAGACCCTCAAGGTGACGTTCCTGGTGTTTTCCGGCTCCTCGATCATGTGCGTCGCCTCCGCCGTCGACCCGCTGCGGGCCGCCAATCGCATTTCCGGCGAGACCCTGTTCGACTTCAAGCTGGTCTCGGTGACAGGCGAGGCGCCGGTTACCACCTGCGGCCTGCCGGTGGCGGTCAGCGGCCGTTTCGACGCCAATGAGACAACTGACGTTCTCGTCGTCGTCGCCGGTTTCGGCACCCAGAACTACGCGACGTCGGTCCTGCTTTCAGGCTTGCGGAGGGCGGCGCGGGCGGCCCGCGCGTGCGGCGGCGTCGAGGCCGGCACCTGGCTGGTGGCGCGCGCCGGCCTGCTGGAGGGCCGCAGCGCCACCACCCATTGGGAAGACATGGAGGATTTTTCGTCGGCTTTTCCCGGCGTCGATGTCCGGCCGGACCGCTATGTCATCGACGGGCCGGTGTTCACCTCGGGCGGCGCCTCGCCGACCTTCGACCTGATGCTGCACTTGATTCGCACGCGGCTCGGCATGGCGGTGGCGCTCGATGTCGCCAGCGTCTTCATCTACGACCAGGCGCGTGCCGCGACCGATGCCCAGCCGCTGGTCTCGCTCGGCCGGCTCGACGGCTACGATCCGCGCCTGGCGCAAGCGATCCGCTTGATGGAAGCGCATGTCGACCAGCCGCTGACCATCGACGCGGTGGCCAGGCGCGCCGGGGTGACGGCGCGCACCCTGGAAAGCATCTTTCGCAAGTCGATCGGCGAGACGCCGGGCGCCTACTATCTCAGGCTGCGCCTGGGCGCCGCGCGCCGGCTCGTTGTCGACACCCGGATCGCCATGGCGGACATCGCCGGGCGGACGGGGTTCTCGTCTGCCGCGGCCTTTTCGAGAGCATTTTCAAGAGCTTTTGGCGAAGCCCCTGTCAGGCTTCGCCGAGGTTGAATCCAGGCGGCTCAGGCGGCGTTTTGCCGGTCGCTGCCGCCATCGATCTGCGAGCGCATCTGTCTGGCCAGATGGGTCTCGAAACGGCTGGCAACAGCACGATCCCATTCGTTGGACCGGCGCGCGCCATCCCTGGGATGCGGCATTGCCATCAACCGGTCGATGATCGATCCGGCCTCGCCAGGTGAGAGCAGGGCGTCGATTTCACGTTCGTTCTGCATATCGGTTCGCCTCCTTCTTCCTCTCCCGCCACGAGCCATACCTATACGAGATTCGTGACGGCAGTTTGAAGGCAAGAGCGAGGTCATTGAGAGGCGGCAAGGGCAAAACCTTGTCGTCGATTTCAGCATGGCGCGCAGAAAGTTTCCGCGCGCCAAGCTTTCGAATCGCATAGTGCGCCGGCTTGGATTGCCGACGGTCAGGCAGCGTCAGACGTAGCGGTTGACGATGTTTTCGAGCAGTTCCTGGCGGCCGGAGCGCGGTTGCGGCTCGATCTTCTTCTTCACCACGCGCTCGGCGATCTCTTCCAGCGTCCGCTTGCCCGACAGCATCGCCTTGGCCTCGGCGCTGTTCCAGCCGGCATAGCGCTCGGCGAGCGGACCCGACAGCGCCTTGTCCTCTACCATCTTCGCTGCCGCCTTGAGGCCGCGCGCGCAGGAATCCATGCCGCCGATATGGCCGATCAGCAGGTCCTGCGGGTCGAGCGACTGGCGGCGCAGCTTGGCGTCGAAATTGGTGCCGCCGGTCTTGAAACCGCCGGCCTGGAGCACCTGGTAATATGCCAGCGCCATTTCCGGCACGTTGTTGGGGAACTGGTCGGTGTCCCAGCCCGACTGGTAGTCGTTGCGGTTCATGTCGATCGAGCCGAAGACGCCGAGCGCATTGGCCAGCGCCAGTTCGTGCTCGAAGGAGTGGCCGGCCAGGATGGCGTGGCCCTGCTCGATGTTGAGCTTGACCTCCTTCTCCAGGCCGAAGCGCTTGAGGAAGCCGTAGACGGTCGCGACGTCGTAGTCATACTGGTGTTTTGTCGGCTCCTGCGGCTTCGGCTCGATCAGGATCGTGCCCTTGAAGCCGATCTTGTGCTTGTAGTCGACGACGAGGTTCAGGAAACGGCCAGCCTGTTCCTGCTCGCGGGCAAGGTCGGTGTTGAGCAGCGTCTCATAACCCTCGCGCCCGCCCCACAGCACGTAATTCTCGCCCTTCAGCCGCTTGGTGACGTCGATGCACCTCTTCACCGTCGCCGCCGCGTAGGCGAACACATCCGGATCGGGATTGGTCGCCGCGCCCGACATGAAGCGGCGGTTGGAGAACAGGTTCGCCGTGCCCCACAAAAGCTTGACGCCGGTCTGCTTCATCTTGCCGGCGAAATAATCGGCGATCTCATCGAGGCGGGCCGCACTTTCGGAAAAATCCTTGCCCTCGGGCCGTACATCGGCGTCGTGAAAGCAGAAATAGGGAGCGCCGAGCAGCGAGAACATCTCGAAGGCGACATCCGCCTTCAGCTTCGCCAATTCCATCGTGTCGACGCCGCCAGCCTTGGGGAACCAGGGACGGTCGAAGGTCTGGCCGCCGAACGGGTCGCCGCCCGGCCAGGCGAAGGAATGCCAGTAGGCGACGGCAAAGCGCAGATGGTCTTCCAGCCGCTTGCCGGCCACCACTTCGTCGGGATTGTAGAAACGGTAGGCCAGCGGATTGGTCGAATCCGGTCCTTCATATTTGATTGTCTGGATATCGCCGAAAAAGCCGCTGCTCATGGTTCTCTTCCTCTCCAAGATAGGTTTGCCCGATTACCTCAGGCGTAATTGGTTTCACGCCGAGGCTGGTCGAAAACGGTCCTGTCAAAACCGTCAAACGAAGGAGACAGACCATGACCGACCTCAACACGATCGCCCTGAACTACATCACCGCCTGGAACGAAAGCGATGCCGACCGCCGGGCGGCCTTGCTCAAGGCTGTCTTCACCGAGGACGTCAGCTATCGCGATCCGCTCATGCAGGGCGACGGCCATGAAGGCGTCGCGGCGCTGATCGGCGGCGTCCAGCAGCGCTTTGCCGGCTTCCGCTTCTCGCTGAAGGGCACGCCGGACGGCTTTGCCGACAAGATCCGATTTTCGTGGAATCTCGGGCCCGAGGGCACTGCTTCCGTCATCGAAGGCACCGACATCGGCATCATCGAGAACGGCCGCCTGAAGAGCGTCACCGGCTTCCTCGACAAGGTGCCGGCGCAGTGAGGTCTTGCTGGCAAGTTGAGTGGCTCCCACGCTTACAGTAGTTGCTTGTCCAATCTGTAGAGGGGACCGATTGGCGAAGTCGGCGCCGCCCCTCATCGCCCTGCCGGGCACTTCTCCCCGTATAGTGACGGGGAGAAGGGGGCCGGCGGCAATCTCGACGCCTTTCCTGCGACCATGGCGATTGGCGAAACCAGCAATGACAGCGCCCCTCTCCCCGTCTCTATACGGGGAGAGGATGCCGGCAGGCAGGTGAGGGGCAGCGCCAGCGCCCGGACGAAAGGAATGGGACAAGCGCCAACTCACGCGGTTACGGCCTTGATCGCCGGATAGAGCGCGCGGTAGCGGTGATAGGCATCGGCGAAGGCGCCGCCAAGAGCCGCATCCGGCTCGATCGTGGCATCTGTCCTCGGCGCGGAGCACACGGCCAGCGGATCGGCGCCCGTCGCGGCGATCAGGCCAAGTCTGGCCGCTCCAAACGCAGCGCCGAAATCGCCATCAGCCGGAATATCCACCGGCAATTGCAGCGCGGTGGCGATCGCCTTCAGCCAGTACCGCGAGCGCGAGCCGCCGCCGATCGCGGTCACGCGCGTCAAGGTTGTGCCGGCGGTTTTCAATGCCTCCAGGCTGTCGCGGAAGGCAAAGGCGACGCCTTCGAGCACGGCCTGTGTCAGCACTGCGCGGCCCGATTCATGCGCCAGGCCGGTGAACGAGCCGCGAATGGCCGAATCATTGTGTGGTGTCCGCTCGCCCGAGAGATAGGGCAGGAAGGATACGCCGGTCGGCGCCTTCAGCATCTCGCCAAGTTCCGATGTCAGTTCGCCCGCGCCCTTGCCCGTGATCTCCGACAGCCAGTTGAGCGAATCGGTTGCCGACAGGATGACGCCCATCTGGTGCCAGGTGTTGGGCAGCGCATGGCAGAAGGTGTGCACCGCGCTGGCCGGGTTGGGCAGATAGGCGGCGTTGGCGGCAAACAGCACGCCCGATGTGCCGAGCGAGACAAAAGCGTGGCCGGCGCCGACCGTGCCCATGCCGCAGGCGGAAGCCGCATTGTCGCCGGCCCCGCCAGCCACCGGAGTGCCGGCCGCGATGCCCCACCGCGACGCGAGTTCGGCGCGCAGGGCGCCGGCTTTTTCCGTGCCCTCGACCAGCGACGGCATCTGCTTTTCCTCAAGCGAGGTCGCAGCGAGCAGTTCCGCCGACCAGCGCCGCTTGCCGACATCGAGCCAGGATGTGCCGGCCGAATCCGACATTTCCGAAATGTAGTCGCCGGTCAGCCAGAGCCGCAGGAAATCCTTGGGCAAAAGCACCTTTGCCACCTTGGCGAAGACAGCGGGTTCGTTGTTCTTCACCCAGGCGAGCTTGGGCGCGGTGAAGCCGGGAAAGACGATGTTGCCGGTGAGCGCGCGGAAGCGCGGATCGGCGTCCAGTGCCGCCGCCTCGACATGGCTGCGCGTATCGTTCCACAGGATGCAGGGGCGCAACACCTGATCGGCCGCATCGAGCAAGGTCGCGCCATGCATCTGGCCCGACAGGCCGATGCCCTTGACTGCCGCGAACTGCCCGGGATGTGCCGCCTTCAGGTCGGCGATCGCATCTTCGCAGGCGCGTATCCAGTGCAGGGGATCCTGCTCGGACCAGCCCGGATGAGGCCGAGAAACATCAAGCGTACCATGGCCGGAGCCGATGACGCCCTGTCCGGCATCGATCAGCAGCGCCTTGACGCCCGATGTGCCCAGGTCGAGGCCGAGATACATGGTTTCCTCCCACGTTCTTATTTTTTTCGGAACCCGAAAAATATGTTTGAGCCAGTTTTTAAGGCAAGATCCGCTCCGGGTCAATTCTCTGACAAATCGGCGGCACGTCTCGAAAACAGCGCCGACAGCGGACTGTCCGGGCGTGCGGTCGAGCGCTCCGTCGTCAGCGCCCTGGCCAGTGCACCGTCGCCGGCGCGCAGGGCGGCTTCTATCAGCGTCAGATCGATGACGTCGCGCTGCGCGTGGCTGCCGCCAAAGCGATGGGCGATGGCCCGGATCGGCCGGATCAGTCGGATGGTTTCGGCGTAGTTGCCCTCTCCGAACGCCTTGATCGCAAGCGTCAGGGGATGGCCGACATCCCGCGTGAAAGCGGCATTGTCGTCACCGCCCCGCATCGCTTCGCGCTGTGCCTCGAGCAAGGTCCGGGCCGGAGCATCGAGCCCGGCGCCGACAAAGGCCATCATCGCATGGGCGTCGTTGAAGGCATAGTTGGAGGCAGCGGCCTTGGGCACCCAATTGGCGGCAAGCGCCGTCCAGCGGTCGCCGACATCGATGCCGCCGAGATGAAGCCGCCACAGGATCGCCGATGCGTCGACCATGTTGAGCGCCAGCGTCGATCTGCTGCCATAGATCGGCCCGTCATGGAGCGCCAGCACCTCGCCGGTCTCGCCGAGATCATAGTGGAACAGCGCCAGGTGCCACCAATTGTGGACCTGGAGGAAGCTCTCCTTCGTCCAGGCTTCGGGATCGGTACGCATCCAGGCGATCCCGTCCCTTTGCCGGCTTTGCATCTCCATCACATGCGCGACCGCATGTTGCGCCCAGCCATCGCGCGGTTCGATCTCGACCGCCGTACGGCCGAGCCTTTCGGCCTGCGCATACTCAGCCATCTCTTCGAGCCCGAAGGCCTGCATGCCGAGAATGGCGTGATACCCCGGCATGTCCGCCTGCCATGACGGCAGGGCGCGGGCGATGCGGTCGCGCAGCATGCGGGCGTTGCCGGTGAAGAAATCGACCTGGTGTCCGACCTGGAGCGCCACGGCGTCGAGCGGAAAATCGATCGCTATGTCCCGCAGAATGCCGGAGGCCTGATGCCAGCGCCCGTTGGCGAGGTGGCCGAGGGCCGAGACATGCGCCCGCTCACGCGTTGTCGCGGCAAGCGGCAGCGCCGCCTCGTGGCAGATCCTGGCCACGGCCGTCGCCTCCGGTTCGGTGGCAAGGCCGAAAAGGTAGCCCTTGAAGACATGCGCCATGACAAAACCGGGGTCCTGCGCGATGGCGCGATCGACGGATTTCACGGGATCGCCAATGAAACACTGCAATTCGCGCACGGCCTGGCCGTAGGGCGCGAATCCAGCTTCCGTCGCGCCCGAAAATGCCAGGCCAAATGCGTCCCTGATGGCCATGCGAGAGTCCCCGGTCGAGGCCCGATGGGCATGATGCCCACGGTCCAACGTGATCTTAAAGCATAGGCCACGGCTACGCCATTTCACGAGTCGCGCCGCGGCATGTCAGACATTTTTGCAGTTCATCAACCATGGGAGACAGAATAGGCTTTGTAAAACTGGACGAATTGTGGCTTGATTGCGGCGCGGGTAAGGGGCTTGAAATCGCGATCTGAGAGGGGACGCGATGCGGCATTTTGAAATACAGGTTTCGAACAGCGGTTCGGAGCACATTGGCAGGGCTGTTTCTTTGCTGCGGCGAAGGCCCAGGCGAATCAATGTTGGATTTATTAGCTTACTTGCAACTACGACCTTTATGTTGCTGCCGAACTCCGCGGCCCTGGCGGCATGCCTGCTGGTTCCGTCTCCGGGCAATGACGTCTTCACTTGCGATAGTGGCGATTCGGGCGGCAGCCTCAACGACACCATCGGCAACAACACGCTGAACTTTCCCGCCGGCGGCACCGGCCAGGTGAGCGGTAACGTCACCTTCGGCTCAGGCACGGACCGCATCAACATGCAGTCCGGCACCATCACCGGCACGGTCGATCAGGGCGACGGCACGGATTTCTTCACCATCGGCGGGGGCACCGTCGCCGGCAATGTCCAGCAGGGCGCAGGCATTGACGACTTCAACATGAGCGGCGGCCAGATCGGTTCCCTGAACCAGGGCGACGGGCTGGACACCTTCACCATGAGCGGCGGGCGCATCGTCGATTTCTTCGACGATGGCGACCGTGCCGTGATGACCGACGGCCGCATCGGCCGCGTCAACATGAAGCTCGACAAGAACTATTTCAACATGTCGGGCGGCATCATCGACCGCAACCTGGTCACCGGCTTCGACCAGGACACCATCATTCTCTCCGGCGGCACGATCGGCGGCAACATCAGCGTCAGCGGCGGCAACGACAGCGTGACGATCACGGGCGGCACCGTCGGCGGCGATGTGCTGATGAGCTTCGGCGCGGACAATTTCGTGTGGAACGGCGGCGGCATCATCTATGGCGCCGTCGACCTCGGCGGCGACAACGATACGGCAAAGCTGAGCAACCTGACCAAAGCCAATCTGGGCGGCGCCGACGCGCTGAATGGCGGTCTCGGCACCGATACGCTGACCTTCGATAA
Source organism: Mesorhizobium sp. B2-3-14 (assembly GCF_006442175.1). Classification (NCBI taxonomy): domain Bacteria; kingdom Pseudomonadati; phylum Pseudomonadota; class Alphaproteobacteria; order Hyphomicrobiales; family Phyllobacteriaceae; genus Mesorhizobium; species Mesorhizobium sp. B2-3-14. The sequence continues at coordinate 28,251 of NZ_VFVP01000018.1, forward strand.
CGTCAAGCTCGATGGCATCAGCCGGGTCCAGAACTGGGAAACTATCGACGCCACCAACGACACCCAGCTCACGCTGGACGGCAATCTCGTGCTTGGAGACAGCGGCACCGGCACGGGATCGCTCAATGTCGATGCCGCGAGCACGCTCTATGGCGGCGGCTTCAACGGGTCGATCCAGGCCTTTACGTCGGGCCAGCTTGCGGACGTCGTCAACGCAGGCCGCATCGACCTGACCAACGGCAGTACCGGCGCGACGGACCGGCTGACGATTTCGGGCAATTACACCGGGCTCGGCGGCCTGCTGCTCATCCAGGCCGAGCTCGGCGATGATTCGTCGGCGTCGGACAGGCTGGTGCTTTCGGGCGGCACGGCTTCCGGCTCGACCGGCATCGCAGTGGTCAATGTCGGCGGCGCGGGGGCCGAAACGATGCAGGACGGCATCATGGTCGTCCAGGCGGTCAACGGCGCCACCTCCACCTCAAGCGCCTTCGCGCTCGACGTGCCGGTCGCGGCAGGCGCCTTCGAATATTATCTGTTCAAGGGTGGCGTCACCGCAGGCAGCGCGGAGAACTGGTATCTGCGCTCGTCGCTGATAACGCCGACATCGCCGGCCGCGGCGCCGCCGGCGGCAGAACCAACACTCGCGCCGGAACCGGTGCCGCCCGAGGCCGAACCTCCGCCGCCGCCATCCGCGCTGCCGCCGGTGCCGGCGCCGACCGAGGGCGACATCAACACTCCGCCGGTCGATCCGACGCCGCCGGTGCAGGCTAGCGATCCCGTGCCCGTGCCGCCGCCGCCGCCGCCGGCGCCGGCGGCTGATCCACCGCCACCGCCCCCGCCGGTCCCGACCGCCGTGCCCGATCTTCCGATGCCCGCGGCAGGGGAAATCCTGCTCTATCGCGTCGAGGTGCCGGTCTATTCCGCGGTGCCGCCTGTGGCCGAGCATCTGGCGATGACGACACTTGGCACCTTCCATGAGCGGCGCGGCGAACAGAGCCTGTTGTCGAACACGGAGCTGTCGCCGGTCTGGGGCCGCATCTACGGCCAGGACGCGAAGATGGGCTGGTCGGGAACGGTGTCGCCGTCCTTCGACGGCACCTTGTTCGGCCTGCAGGCGGGCTTCGACGTCTTCGGACGCGAAACCGCGTCGGGCGGGATCGATCGCGCCGGCCTGTTCGTCGCCTATGCCAGCATGAAGGGCGATGTGCGCGGCCGGGCGCTGGGGCAGAATGATCTGTCCGTCGGCGGCATCGATGTCAGCGGCACCAGCGCCGGCGGTTACTGGACCCGCATCGGCCAAGGCGGCTGGTACCTCGACGGCGTCCTCATGGCCACCTTCTTCGGCGGCGACGCGACGTCGTCGCGCGATGTCGGCATCGACATTGGCGGAACAGGTGTCACCGCCTCGCTGGAGGGCGGCTATCCCATTGCGCTGGCGCAGGGCTGGACGCTCGAACCGCAGGCGCAACTGATCTGGCAGCATCTGTCGCTCGACGATGCCAAGGATCGTTTCTCGTCGGTTTCCGTCGATAGCGACGGCAGCGTCACCGGCCGGATCGGGGCTCGGCTGCAGGGCGAGGCCACTGTCAATGGCATGGCGCTGCAGCCCTACCTCAAGGCCAATATCTGGCATGATTTTGGTGGCACCGATCGTGTCAGTTTCGACACCACCGACATCTCGACGGAGGGCAGGTCGACCTCGTTCGAGTTCGGCGGCGGTATCGTCGCCAAGGTGATGGACAAGGTCAGCATCTTCGCCACCGGCGACTACACCACCAACCTCGGCGGCGACAAACGCCGCATCCTCGAGGGCAATCTGGGCTTCAGCGTTAAATGGTGAGGCCCTCCGGGCCTCACCCGCGTCAGGACATCAATTGCCGGAACGCATCGCCACCGTGGCGATGCCGGCGCCGACCAGGAGCGTGCCGCCGGTGCGGTTGAAGATGCGGATCGCCTTGGGATTGCGCACCACGTTGCGGGCGCGTGCCGCGATCAGCGCGTAACCGAAGGCGTTGGCGAAGGCGAGCGCCAGGAAGGTCGTCTCGAAAATCAGCATCTGCGTCCAGAAATCGGCATGCCGGTCGAGAAATTGCGGCAGGAAGGCGACGAAGAAGGTGATGCTCTTCGGGTTGAGCGCCGTGACCAGCCAGGCATGCGCCATCATCTTGGCCGACGACACCGCGTCGGTGCGTGGTTCGGCCTTCAGCGTGCCGCCTGCGCGGAACAGTTTCACGCCGAGATAAATCAGATAGCCGGCGCCGATCAGTTTCAGGATGGTGAAAACACCAGCCGAAGCGGCAAGCAGCGCGCCGATGCCCAGCATCGACAAGGTCATGGCGGTGAAGTCGCCGAGCGCCACGCCGACCGCCATCGGCAAAGCGGTGCGCCAGCCCTGGCCCAGCGCATAGGAGACGACCAGAAGGATCGTCGGGCCCGGGATGATGAGGAGGATGGTCGACGCGGCAGCGAAGGCGGCCCAGTTTTCGAAGGACATGCTCGTCTCCTTTGAGCTCAAGGAAGAGGATAAATCCTTGGGTCCCGAAGAATGTAAAGGGTCCAATCCTAGTTTTCGCGTATTCCGGCCGGACAACCGGCACGGGACCGCGACGTCACTTGCGCCAGCGGCAGCCAGGCGTCAGTTCGTGCCGCCCAGCGGGCTCACGATATCGGCCAGGCTGATAGTGGCACCGAGAACCGTGGCGGCCGCGACAATGGCGGCGGCAAAAAAGCTTGATGTCGGTTTTCAACGTCTTGCACATGTTTAATGGCGACCGCGCGGGAGGGCGGAGCGGCGCCTCGGCAAGGCGCAAACGCAAGCAGCGCAAGGCATTCACGCTTTATCAACCATGAATGATGAAAATGCCCACTATCCGGCCGGACCGTGCTTCCCGCCGACAGCGTAGGGTTGGGTATATGCGTGAGTTGCCGCAAGGTCCGACGCCGCCACGAAACGGCGACGCAGTCGAAACCGATCTTCTTCTTTCCCGCCGCGCCGTCCTGTCCGGGGCGGGCGCTTTGGCATTGCTCGGCGTCGCCGGCTGCTCGACCTCGGGTGGTGGCGATCTGCCGGCGCTGCAGCTCGACGATACGGTCACCGGTTCGGTGCCGATCCGGCCCTCGATCAGCGTCGACAAGAACATCACCAGCCCCGACGTCATGTATGCCTCCTTGACGGATAACGGCTTCAACGTGCCCGAGGTGCCCTATCTCAAGGTCAAGCCGGAGTTCCGTCGCCAGATCGTCGTCGATACGACCGGCGAGGCGCCCGGCACCATCGTCGTGCATCTCAAGGAACGCATGCTCTATCTCGTCCAGCCGGGCGGTGACGCCATCCGCTACGGCGTCGGCATCGGCAAGGACGGTTTCCGCTGGTCCGGCCGCGCCAACATCCAGTATGGCAGGGAGTGGCCGACCTGGACGCCGCCGCCCGAAATGATCCAGCGCAAGCCGGAACTGGTGAAGTGGCAGGGCGGCCAGCCCGGCGGCCTGACCAATCCGCTCGGGGCGCGTGCGCTCTACATCTACCAGGACGGCAAGGACACCGGCTACCGCATCCATGGCTCGCCGGAATGGTGGAGCATCGGCCAGGCGATGTCGTCGGGCTGCGTGCGCCTGATCAACCAGGACATTATCGACCTCTACAGCCGGGTGTCGAAGAAAAACCCCGTCGTCGTCATGTGATCGTCCAGCCCTCCGTTTCTCCCGTTGCGCGATGCGGCAAGACAGGCCAAGGTGACCTGAAAACCATCGCCTAGAGGCGGATGATTTCAGGTCCGTTCGATCTGAAATCCGAATCCGTCTCTTTCGGCGTCATGCTCCAGGGAGACATCAAGCATGGCCGGAACTTTCGTTATCGCGCAGGGCGGCGGCCCGACCGCCGTCATCAACCAGACGGTCGTGGGCGCCACGCTGGAGATCCGCAGGCGCCATCCCGGCGCCAAGGTGCTGGGCTCCCTGCACGGCGTGCGCGGCATCCGTGACGGCAACTATGTCGACCTCTCCGCGATCCCGGAGGACCGGCTGCGGCTGATCGCCGGAACGCCGAGCGCCGCCCTCGGGTCGACGCGCGACAAGCCGGATGCCGCCTATTGCGAGGTCATCCTGAAGGGCCTGCAGAAGGCGGGCGCCGACGCTTTCATCTATATCGGCGGCAACGACACCTCGGGCACGCAGCAGATCCTGACCGATGCCGCCGGCGGCAAGATCGCTTTCGTCCATGCGCCGAAGACCATCGACAACGATCTCGAGGAAAACGACCATACGCCGGGCTTCATGTCCGCGGCCGAATTCGTCGCTGGCGCCTTCCTGTCCGTCGATCTCGATTTCCGCGCGCTTCCCGGCATCTATGTCGGCATCGTCATGGGCCGCCATGCCGGCTTCCTGACCGCGGCGTCGGCGGCCTGGCAGCTCGATTCCGACAGCGGCCCGCATCTGGTCTACGTCCCGGAGCGGCCGTTCTCCGCCGCCGGTTTCATCGACGACGTGCGCGCCACCCTCGACCGCCACAAGCGCTGCATCGTCGCCGTGTCGGAAGGCGTCAGCACCGCCGACGGCAAGGCACTGGTCGAAAGCCTGGTGCCGGCGGACAAGCTCGAGCGCGACCAGCACGGCAACGTCAAACTCTCGGGCAGCGACCTGCCGGCGGCGCTCGAACGGGCATTGGCCGAGGGGCTGCCGGGCAAGCGTGCCCGCGTCGACGCACTCGGCTACATGCCGCGCGGCTATGTCGGCTCCATCAGCCCGGTCGATGCGCAGGAGGCCTTCGATGCCGGCGCCTTTGCCGTCGGCGTCGCCGAACAGGGCGGCGGCTCGGTGGCGTTGCAATATGATGGCAGCAAGATAGTGCTGAAGAAGGTGCCGCTGAAGAACGTCGCCGGCAAGACCCGTCACATGCCCGACGATTTCATGAAGCCCGACGCCAACCAGCTGTCCGAGGCCGGCATGGCCTATCTCAAGCGGCTGGTGCCGGAAAAATACAAGGTCGGAAAGCCGTTCGTCTGATGCCGGGTTCGCTTGATGCCCGGCTCACACTTGATGCCCAGGCTCATCCTGATGGATAACTGGTTCTCCAGGCGCATCGTCGACGGCAGGACGACGATGCTGACCGAGCCGTTCGTGCACGACTATGTGCGCGCCAATATCTGGCATTTCACCGGCCGCGACGCCGACCTTCTGGTCGACACCGGGATGGGCATCTGTCCGCTGGCGCCGGAGATAAAGACGGCCGAAGGCAAGCCGCTTCTGGTCGTCGCCACCCATATCCACCTCGACCATGTCGGCTCGCTGCACGAATTTCCGCTGCGGGCCGGGCCAAGGATGAGCGCAGCGCAATTCGAGAGCATGGATGAGGCCGCGACTTACGCCTACATGTTCCACGATCTCGAGGGGGCCGTTTCGAAATTGCCGGCGCCTGGCTGGAAGTCGGCCGACTATGCGATAGCGCCGGCACCGTTGACGCGTATGCTCGACGAAGGCGACGTGGTCGATCTAGGCGACCGCCGGTTTCGGGTGCTGCATCTCCCCGGACATTCGCCGGATTCGATCGCGCTTTTCGATGAGACCGACGGCCTGTTTTTCAGCGGCGACGCCATCTATGACGACACGCTGATCGACGATTTGCCGGATTCCGACCGGGAGGCCTATCGCAACACGATGCGCCGGCTGCTCGACCTGCCGATCAGGATCGGCCATGGCGGCCACGGCCCGAGCTTCGACGGCGGGCGCATGCGCGAAATCGCGTCGGCCTATCTGCGATCCGTAAGCGCACTCTGAATTAAATCTTCGTAAGGTCGGGCTAAAACCCTAAATCGCGCAGATCGGCGCCCTAGATAGTTGTTGTCGATCCGGCCGGCTGCCATGCGTGGCGAGGCAGGCAACCCGGGCCGTCGGCACGCTGACGGGCACTTCTCCCAGGAAGACCCGCGGCGCGGATCAACCCCTCGCCCGGACAGAACGACCATGTCAAACCTGAGCATTCTTCGTAGGCATCGCATCGCCGCCCTGCTGGGCGCCGCGCTGCTGGTTTCTCCCTTTGTCGTCTCATTCGCCGACAGCGCGAACGGCGTCGGCACGGGCAACACGGTTGCAACGACGCAGACCCCCGTTGCCGGGACCACGGCCCCGAGCGGTTCGTTGGCGCCGATCGTGGCCACGACCAAGCCGGCCGTCGTGACCGTGACCACGGTCATGAAAGGACAGCCGGAAGCCATGAACGAAGCGTCGCCCTTCGATGGCGCCTCGCCCTTCGACGATTATTTCCGCCAGTTCTTCGGCGATCAGGGCATGCCCGCTCCCAAGACGCCTCCGCAACAGCGGTTGCCGCGGGCCGAAGCGCTCGGTTCGGGCTTCATCGTCGGTGCCGACGGCACCATCGTCACCAACAACCATGTCGTCGACGGCGCTTCCTCGATAAAGGTCACGCTCGACGACGGCACGGAGCTCCCGGCCAAGCTGGTCGGTCACGATGCCAAGAACGACCTCGCCGTGCTGAAGATCAACGCCGGCAAGTCGTTGCCAACCGTGAAGTGGGGCGACTCCGACAAGCTCATGACAGGCGACCAGGTGCTGGCGATCGGCAATCCGTTCGGCATCGGCACCACGGTAACAGCCGGTATCGTCTCGGCGCGTGGCCGCGACCTGCATAGCGGGCCGTTCGACGATTTCATCCAGATCGACGCGCCGATCAATCACGGCAATTCCGGCGGCCCGCTGGTGGACGTCAATGGCAATGTCGTCGGCATCAACACGGCGATCTATTCGCCTAATGGCGGCAGCGTCGGTGTCGGTTTCGCCATTCCGTCTGACCAGGCTGAGAAGGTGGTCGCCAAGCTGATGAAGGGCGGCAACATCGAATACGGCTATCTCGGCGTCGAGATCCAGCCCGTCACCCCGGATGTGGCAAGCGCCATCGGGCTGGACCGTCCCAGCGGTGCCTTGGTCTCGCAGGTCAATGACGGCTCGCCCGCGGCCAAGGCCGGCGTCGAGACCGGCGACGTCATCACCGGCTTCGCCGGGCAGGACGTCAAGGATCCCAAGGACCTGTCACGAGCCGTCGCCGACGTCGCGCCGGGTGCCAAGGAGAGACTGGATGTCTGGCGCAAGGGCAAGGCCATGCAGATCTCGGTGGAGGTCGGACGCAACAGCGACGATGTGAAAACGGCGTCGACGGACGACTCCAGCGCGCCGGGCACCGAACAGGGTTCCCGCGTGCCGGCCGTCGGCCTTGGCTTGATGGATATCACGCCGGACATCCGCCAGCAGATGAACCTGCCCGAGAACGAGCACGGCGCCGTGGTTGCGAGCGTCAATCCCGACAAGCCGGCAGCGACTGCCGGCATCCAGCCGGGCGATGTCATCGTCGCCGTCAACCAGGCTCCGGTGAAGAGCGCCAGGCAGGTGACCCAAGCGATTGCCCAAGCCGGCAAATCCGGACGCAAATCGGTGCTGCTTCTGGTGGAGCGCGGCGACACCCAGATCTATGTCGCCGTGCCGTTCGCCAATGGCTGACACATAAACAGCGGCGTGGCGGGCTTGTGGAGCGCCCGCCACGCCCAGTCTATCGGCTACAACTTGCGCAGCGCCACCTCCTCGATCAGGTGGTCGGCGCCCTTGCGCAGGATCAAGTCGGCGCGGGCACGCGTCGGCAGGATGTTTTCGCACAGGTTCTTCAGGTTGATGTTGGTCCACAGGCCCTCGGCGATCGCCTTGGCCGCATCCTCCGACAGCTGCGAATAGCGGTGGAAGAAGGAGTCCGGATCGCGGAAGGCGGTTTCGCGCAGCCGCATGAAGCGGGAAATATACCAATTGTGGATCAGCTTCTCGTCGGCATCGATGTAGATGGCGAAGTCGAAGAAGTCCGACAGGAAGGGCACGATCTTGCCGTCCTGCGGCAGCTTGCCCGGCTGCAGCACGTTGATGCCTTCGAAGATCAGGATGTCGGGCCGGTCGATGGTCACGAACTCGCCGGGGATGACGTCATAGGTAAGGTGCGAATAGACCGGCGCGCGGACATCGGGCAACGCCGACTTGATGCCTGAGAGGAAACGCAGCAGCGCGCCGACATCGTAGCTGTCGGGGAAACCCTTGCGCTCCATCAGGTTTTCGCGGCGCAGCACCTCGTTGGGCAGCAGAAAACCGTCCGTGGTGATGAGGTCGACCTTCGGGCTTGAGGGCCACCGCGCCAGCAATTCCTTCAGCACGCGCGCCGTGGTCGATTTGCCGACCGCGACAGAACCGGCAATGCCGATGATGAAAGGCGTTTTGGCCACGTCGGCGGCGTTGAAGAAAGCCTGGCGCTGCCGGAACAGAAGCTGGCTCGCCTCGACATGCGCCGACAAAAGCCGCGACAAGGACAGATAGATGCGCTTGACCTCTTCGAGGTCGACCGGGTCGTTGAGCGAACGCAGGCGGCGGAACTCGTCCTCGCTCAGCGTCAGCGGCGTATCGGCGCGGAACCGCGACCATTGCTCGGCCGAGAAGAAGCGAAACGGAGAATATTTCTCGGTTGGCGCGAGCTGATCCATCGAGATACCTGCCCTTCCTCCCGATCAGCCCTTGGGCCGCGACGCCTTCTCGGCGATGCCCGAACGCCCGGTACGGGCTTCGAGCTCCTTGAGCACGTCGTTCAACGGGACACCCGAGATGCCGAGAACGACAAGCCAATGATATATAAGATCGGCGCTTTCGGAAACGAGGCCCTGTTTGTCGCCCTTGACGGCGGCGATCACGGTCTCGACCGCCTCCTCGCCGAGTTTCTGCGCCGCCTTGTCGATGCCCCGGGCGTAAAGCTTGGCCGTCCACGAATCCGGATCGCCGGAATGGGCGCGGTCGCTGACGATTTTTTCCAGGTCGGAGAGCGAAAACTCGGCCATGTCGATCTATCTTCTTGTTTAAGCCGGATTTTTCCCGAAAGCCGGCTTCGGGAGCATGCTCTAGGACCTGTTGCCCAGCGAGTCCAGCCGCATAGGCAGGCCGGCCTCGGCCATATGCGCCTTGGCTTCGGCGATGGTGTAGGTGCCGAAATGGAAGATGGAGGCGGCCAGCACAGCACCCGCATGGCCGTCGCGAATGCCTTCGACCATGTGGTCGAGCGTGCCGACGCCACCCGAAGCGATGACCGGCGCGCGCACCGCGTCCGACACCGCGCGGGTCAGCGCGATGTCGTAGCCGGCCTTGGTGCCGTCGCGGTCCATCGAGGTCAACAGGATCTCGCCGGCACCGCGATCGACCATTTTCCGGGCGAATTCCACGGCGTCGATGCCGGTCTTCTCGCGCCCGCCATGGGTGAAGATCTCCCAGCGGTCGGCCTCGCCGGGGCCGGAGACTTTCTTGGCGTCGATGGCGACGACGATGCATTGGTTGCCGAACTTGTCGGCGGCTTCGGCGACGAAATCCGGGTTCTTCACCGCCGCCGTGTTGATCGACACCTTGTCGGCCCCCGCCAGCAGCAATTTTCGGATGTCGGCCACCTGGCGCACGCCGCCGCCGACGGTCAGCGGCATGAAGCATTGTTCCGCGGTGCGGGCGATGACGTCGAAGATGGTCTCGCGATTGTCCGACGAAGCGGTGATGTCGAGAAAGCAAAGTTCGTCGGCGCCGGCGGCATCATAGGCCTTGGCGGCCTCCACGGGATCGCCGGCGTCGATGAGGTCGACGAAATTGACGCCCTTGACGACACGGCCGTCCTTGACGTCGAGGCAAGGGATGACGCGGGCCTTCAGCATCAGCGACCCTCTATCGTGGCAAGCAGATCGTTGAGCAGCTGGCCGACCAGCGGCGGCACATCGGCCTGGGCATCGAAGGCCGGATCGTAAGCTGAAACGGTGATGCCGACGACCGGTACCGCAAGCGCCATGGCGCAGGCCGCGTCGCGCAGCTGCTCCGGGTTCGGTCCGCCCGATGTGACGTAGCGGTTGGCCTGCAGCGCCTTGGGGTCGTGCACGTCGAGATCGAGATGCATGTGCACGCTGTTGGCGCCGGCGACCTTCAGTTTTTCCGTCGCTTGCGCCACGCCTGGACATTCCGTCCGGATGACAGGCAATGTTTCGAGAAGGTTTTCCTCCGCCGGATCGAGATCGCGGGCGTTGAGGAGCACGCAGCGCGCGGGATCGATCGGCCTGAAGCCGGGAATGGCGGCCGCCATCGGACGCCAGCACAGGCCGAGCACCGTCGACAGCGCCATGCCGTCGAGAAAGCCGTAGACGGACGTCTCGGGCGTGTTGAGGTCGCCATGCTGGTCTGCCCAGATGATCGCGTCGGCGCCTTCGCCGGCGACCGCGCCGGCTGACGTCAGGCAGTTTCCGGCCAGCACGATGGGAAACCGGCCCCTGTCGCGGGCCATGCGGACCTCGCCCGAGACGGCGTTGCAGACGGCAAAACCCGTGGCGATCTCGCGCTCCTGGCCGTCGCCGACCCTGCCGATATCCTCGACCGTGACGTCGTGGCCGGCAAGGGTCAGGGCATCGACAAGCCCGCCCGATATCAGCGCGTCGGGCCCCTGGCCCATGCCGCCATGATAGTGGCCGCTGTCATAGGAGGCCAGGATGAGCGAAACCTTCACGACCGCGCCTCCATCGCCGGCCGGCCCCGCAGGATGGCCAGCGCCTCTGTGGGATCGATGCGGCCGTCATAGAGGGCACGGCCCGAGATTGCGCCTTCGAGTTTTTTCGCATCGGGCATGGTCATGCGCACGATGTCGGCGATCGAAGCCAGTCCGCCCGAGGCGATGACCGGGATCGACACCGCGTCGGAAAGGTCGATGGTGGCGTCCCAGTTGATGCCGGTCAGCACGCCGTCGCGGTCGATGTCGGTATAGATGATGGCGGCGACGCCCGCGCCTTCGAATTTCCTGGCCAGTTCGATGACGCCGAGGCTCGAGGCTTCCGCCCAGCCTTCGACCGCCACCTTGCCGCCCTTGGCGTCGATGCCGACGGCGACCTTGCCCGGAAATGCCTTGCAGGCCTGCCTTACCAGATCGGGATCGCGCACCGCCACCGTGCCGAGGATGACGCGGGCCAGCCCACGGTCGAGCCAGTCCTCGATCTGCTCCAGCGTGCGAATGCCGCCGCCGAGCTGCACCGGGTTCTTCGTCGCCTTCAGGATGGCCCCTACCGCGGCGCTGTTGACGCTCTGGCCCTGGAAGGCGCCGTTGAGGTCGACGACATGCAGCCACTCGAAGCCCTGCCCTTCAAAGGCTTTTGCCTGCGCGGCGGGGTCGTCATTGTAGATCGTCGCGGTCGCCATATCGCCGTGCTTCAGCCGCACGCATTGGCCGTCCTTGAGGTCGATGGCTGGAAATAGGATCACTCAGGCACCCTCGACGATCGCGAAATGTCCGGTCGAAGCCGCCAGCCTGTTCTGCAACGCTGTCTGGTAGGCTGGCGATCGATAGCAGCTGAGCGCGGTTTCATAAGAGTCGAACTCGACCACCACCTGCCTGTCAAATTCCGATCCTTCGGGATTGGTCACTTGTCCGCCGCGCACAAGATAGCGGCCTCCGAAAGACGAAACCGCGTCGCCGATGGCGTCGCGGTAACGCTGATACCCTTCCGGATCTGTCACCGTCAGCATTACCATCCAGTAGCCCTTCTTGCTCATGGTTCAGGGCCTCCAGCGCAGGAAATTGGTGATCAGCGCCAGGCCCAGCGCCTGGCTCTTCTCAGGATGGAACTGCGTGCCAGCGAGATTGTCACGCGCGACCGTGGCCGTCACCGGGCCCCCATAGTCGGCGACCGCGAGGATCTCGTCCGGTTTTTTTGCGTCGAGATGGTAGGAGTGGACGAAATAGGCATGCAGTCCCGCCGCGCCGGTCGGAATGCCGGAGAACAATGGGTGCTTATGCCTCAATTCGATCGTGTTCCAGCCGATCTGCGGGATCTTCAGCGCCGGATCGGAAGGCGTGATCTCCTTGACGTCGCCCGATATCCAGCCGAACCCGTTGGTGACGATCTTTTCGAGGCCGCGCTCGGACATCAGCTGCATGCCGACGCAAATTCCCAGGAAAGGCCGGCCCTTGGCGATGGCGACGTCCTCGACCGCCTCCCACATGCCGTCCACGGCACGCAGGCCGGCCGCGCAATCGGCGTAAGCGCCGACGCCGGGCAGGACGATGCGGTCGGCCGTCCGCACCCGGTCGGCATCGGCCGTCAGGTCGATCTCGGCCGCGATGCCGGCCTCGCGCGCGGCGCGCTCGAAGGCCTTGGTGGCCGAGCGCAGATTGCCCGAACCGTAATCGATGATCGCAACCCGCATCTCAGCGCCGTCCCGGAATGTGGGTCAGCCCCAGCGCCATGCCTGGCTGTGCCGGGCGCGCCAAAGCGGCATCTGGGACGATGCGCGGCGCGGGTGCCGCTTCATCCGAAAGCCCTTCGACCTCAAGGGCATAGCGCATGTCGGCGTCGGCGAGCCAGCCGGCCTCGACGACGCCCCACTCATGCCAACCGCGGCGGCGCAGTGCCGCGATGCGCAAGCCCTGTCCTTCCAGTCCGACATAGAGCGAGACGAGCAGCGACAAAAGCGAGCCGGCCACACCGAGCCCAAGTCTCTCGCCAAGCATCGACAGCACGCCCATGACGACAAAGGCGAGCGCCGCTTCGACCCACATCCGGTGCCAGGCAAGCCACAGCGGCGGCACAAGCAGGCCGAGCCAGGTGAAGCCGTCGCGGACTAAGGTCGTCGTGTCGACTTTCTCGCTGCGGCCAGGTGGCTCCATCACGACATAGGCGGTCATGAGGCTATCCCTTCAAAGAACCCTTGGTGGAGGGAACCGCGTCAGGCTGGCGCGGATCGCGCTCGAGCGCGGCGCGCAGCGCGCGCGCCACCGCCTTGAAGCAGGTCTCGGCGACATGATGGTTGTTGGCGCCATAATGGTTGGTGACATGCAGCGTGATGCCGGCGTTCTGCGCCAGCGCCTGGAAGAATTCGCGCACCAGTTCGGTGTCGAAGGTGCCGATCTTCGGCGACGAGAACGACACGTTCCAGACCAGGAAGGGGCGGCCCGACACGTCGATCGCCGCGCGCGTCAGCGTCTCGTCCATGGCAAGGTCGATCGAGGCGTAGCGCATGATGCCGCGCCGCTCGCCCAGCGCCTTGGTCAAGGCCTGCCCGAGCGCGATGCCGGTGTCCTCGACCGTGTGGTGGTCGTCTATATGCAGGTCGCCCGTCGCCCTGACTGTCATGTCGATCAGGGAATGGCGGGAAAGCTGGTCCAGCATATGGTCGAAGAAGCCGACGCCGGTGGCGATGTCCGATTTGCCGGAGCCGTCGACATGGATCGACACGGAGATATCGGTTTCCCCAGTCTTGCGGCTTGCATCGGCGGAACGAGGCGCCATCACTCTATCCTTGTGCCAGTGGTTCAGATCGTGACCGGTTCACGGGTCTCAAGCGCTCGCTGGCTTGAAAACGAGAGCCTTCTAGCAGCATGATCCGGCGATTGCCAGTTGCGATCCCGGCCGCTATCGAGCGGTTTGCAATCATTGGCCCCGTGCATACATATGGCCGATCAAAGTCACTCGTACCGCGCCAAATCGCCTTTTGAAGGGATGGTGCGAATCGGAGCCAAGAAATGTCCAATGAATTGACCATGCACGCCACGACCATCGTGACGGTGCGCAAGGGCAACAAGGTGGTGATCGCCGGCGACGGCCAGGTCAGCCTGGGCCAGACCATCATGAAGGGCAATGCCCGCAAAGTGCGCCGCATCGGCAAGGGCGGCAATGTGATTGCCGGTTTCGCGGGCGCTACCGCCGACGCCTTTACGCTGCTGGAACGCCTCGAAGCCAAGCTCGAACAATATCCCGACCAACTGACGCGCGCCTGCGTCGAGCTCGCCAAGGACTGGCGCACCGATCGCTATCTGCGCCGGCTGGAGGCGATGATGCTGGTCGCCGACAAATCGGTCTCGCTGGCGCTGACCGGCAATGGCGATGTGCTGGAACCCGAACATGGCGTCATGGCCATCGGTTCGGGCGGCAATTACGCGCTGGCCGCGGCACGCGCGCTGATGGATACGGACAAGGATGCCGAGGAGATCGCCCGCAGGGCGATGCAGATCGCGTCCGATATCTGCGTCTACACCAACAACAATTTCGTCGTCGAAACGCTCGATGCCGCCTGAACCAGACCATGACCCCGCAAGGTGGGAACCGGTTTTCGGAAAAGATCATGGTCAAACAAGAAAGTAGCTACGATTTTCGGCCGGTGACCAAAAAGGACCTGCCGATGATCGCCGGCTGGCTCGCCGAGCCTCATGTTGCGGAGTGGTGGGACGATCCCGAGACGGAAATCGCGGAGATTGCCGATCACCTAGACTCGATTTCCGTCGAGCCGCTGATCGTTGAGCTCGACGGAAAGCCGATCGCCTATCTGCAGAGCTATGACCCGCATATGGAAGACGGCCATCCCTATGCCGATCAGCCGTTCGGCACGTTGGGCATCGATGTCTCGATCGGCCGGCCGGAACTGATCGGCATCGGCCATGGCTCGGCCATCGTGCGTCAGTTCGTCGAAGACCTGTTCGAGGAAGGCGTGCCGCGTGTCATCATCGATCCCGACCCCGCCAATCTCAGGGCCATCCGCGCCTATGAAAAGGCGGGTTTCCGGGCCATTGATCGCAGGCAGTCAATCTATGGCGACGTCGTGCTGATGGCGATCGATGCCGAAGACGCGCAAGAGGGGTAATCCAGGGCATGGTCATATCCAGCGGGGACAAGGGCCTTTCGGCCTACGAGGACAGCTGGCGGATGGGGCTGCTGATCGTCGCCGGCCTGCTCGCCGCCCAGGCTGTCACGCTCTATCTGATGGGCCATCCGCCGATCTGCACCTGCGGCTATGTCAAGCTGTGGCATGGCGTGGTGAACAGTTCGGAGAACTCCCAGCACATTTCGGACTGGTACACTTTCTCGCACATCATCCACGGCTTCCTGTTCTATGCGCTGGCCCGGTTCCTGTTCCCGCGCTCGCCGATCGGCTTGCGGCTGGCATTCGCCGTCCTCGTCGAGGGCGGCTGGGAAATCCTCGAAAACAGCCCGTTCATCATCGAGCGCTACCGCGCCGGCACCATTTCGCTCGATTATTACGGCGATTCGATCATCAATTCGGTGTCCGACACACTGGCCATGGTGCTGGGATTTGTGATGGCGCGAAGGCTACCTATATGGGTGATCGTCAGCCTCGCCATCCTCTTCGAACTGGGTACCGGCTATCTTATCCGGGACAATCTTACACTCAACGTGATCATGCTGCTGCATCCGTTCGAGGCCATCAAGCAGTGGCAAAGTGGAATTTAGTGATATGAGCACATTTTCTCCCCGCGAAATCGTTTCGGAACTCGACCGCTTCATCATCGGCCAGAAGGACGCCAAGCGCGCCGTGGCCATTGCCTTGCGCAACCGCTGGCGCCGCCAGCAGCTCGAAGGCCAGATGCGCGAAGAGGTGATGCCGAAGAATATCCTGATGATCGGCCCGACCGGCGTCGGCAAGACCGAGATCTCGCGCCGCCTGGCCCGGCTGGCCGGCGCGCCTTTCGTCAAGGTCGAGGCGACCAAGTTCACCGAAGTCGGCTATGTCGGTCGCGACGTCGAGCAGATCATCCGCGATCTGGTCGAAATCGCCATCGGGCTGGTGCGCGAAAAGATGCGCGAGGACGTGAAGGCACGCGCCCATGTCAACGCCGAGGAACGCGTGCTGGAAGCGCTGGTCGGCAAGACGGCGAGCCCGGCGACGCGCGATAGTTTCCGCAAGAAGCTGCGCGACGGCGAACTCGACGACAAGGAAATCGAAATCGAGGTGGCCGACACCGGCAATGGCGGCATGCCCGGCTTCGAAATTCCCGGCATGCCGGGCGCCAATATCGGCGTGCTCAACATCAACGACATGCTGTCGAAGGCAATGGGCGGCAAGAAGACCAAGCTGCGCAAGACGACGGTGAAGGAATCCTACGACCTGCTGGTCAGCGACGAGTCCGACAAGTTGCTCGACCAGGACGAGGTGGTGCGCCGGGCTCTGGACGCAGCGGAAAATGACGGCATCGTCTTCCTCGACGAGATCGACAAGATTGCCGCCAGGTCGGACATTTCGGGCGGCCCGTCGCGCGAAGGCGTGCAGCGCGACCTGCTGCCGCTGGTCGAGGGCACCACGGTGGCGACCAAATACGGGCCGTTGAAGACGGACCATATCCTGTTCATCGCCTCGGGCGCGTTTCACGTCTCGAAGCCGTCAGACCTGTTGCCGGAATTGCAGGGCCGCCTGCCGATCCGCGTCGAACTGCGTGCACTGGAGAAGGACGATTTCGTCCGCATCCTGACCGAGACGGAGGCCAGCCTGATCAAGCAGTACATCGCGCTGATGAAAACCGAAGGCGTCGAGCTGACCTTCACCGACGACGCCATCGATTCGCTGGCCGGCGTCGCCGTCGACCTCAACGCCAGCATCGAGAATATCGGCGCGCGGCGGCTGCAGACGGTGATGGAGCGGGTGCTGGACGAGATCTCCTATGATGCGCCCGACCGCAACGGCACGGCCGTCACCATCGACGCCGCCTATGTCCAGAAGCATGTCGGAGACCTCTCCAGAAACACCGATCTGTCGCGGTTCATCCTCTGAACGAAGATGCCGGAGCAGTCCGGCGCGGCATCGAGTAACAACTCCGGCAGGAGCCATGTGTGGCCAGATGGTATCATCTGGCCACCTTTCGTCTCGCCGGATGAAGAGGCGCTCTCGACTCGACCAGGTGCTTTACCTAGTTTGCGCGGCAATTCTCTAGGCGGCGGCGCATGAAAAAACTCATCCTGGTCATTCTCGGCTTGACGCTGGCGGCGACGCTGTTCGCCGCCGACGCGGCGACATTGGTGCCGCCGGGAAACCGCAATGCCGAGCAGCCCGACATTCCCGGCGCCTCCAGTCGCCGCACCCAGGCGACCAACACCAGCTTCCAGGCGAAGTATCGCAAGGTCTACGCGCTGTTGCAGAACGACCCCGACCTGCGCGGCAAGATCAAGAAGGCGGCAAGCGCCTATGGCATCGACCCGATGCACATCGTCGGCGCCATCGTTGGCGAGCACACCTACAATGTCGACGCCTATGACCGGCTGCAGACCTATTATGTCAAGGCGATCTCCTACCTCTCGAGCAAGCTCTCCTTCGCCTATGATGGTGAGGACATCAGCGATTTCGTGCAGCGGCCGGAATTCAGGAAATGCGACGCGATTTCGGACAGCTACGATCTGTGGGAATGCCGTGAACAGGTTTGGAACCGCTCGTTTCGCGGCAAGACGGTCGGCGGCGAGGATTTCCCCGACAACCGCTTCGGCGCCACCTTCTTCCAGCCCTATTATGCCGGCCAGACCTTCGGTCTCGGCCAGCTCAACCCGCTCACCGCCCTGCAGATGAGCGATCTCGTGCACAAGGTCTCCGGCTTGCCGAAGCTCGACGTCTCCGATCCCAATTCGGTCTACAAGACCATCATGGATCCGGACCTGACGCTTCCTTACGTCGCCGCGACGATCAGGAAGTCGATCGACGCCTATAAGAGCATCGCCGGCTTCGACATTTCGGGCAATCCGGGCCTGACCGCCACGCTCTACAATGTCGGCAATCCGGAACAGCGCGCTTATGCGCTGAAGGTGGAAAACGAAAAACGCCGCGCCACCGGCGAGCCGGAGAAGCTGCCGGAAGAGAATTATTACGGCTGGCTGGTCAACGACAAATTGCCGGAGCTGAAGGCGCTGTTTTAGGGCGGACCCGGCGCGCTGACGTTGATTTGCCAAAGCCGCGCCGCCCCTCATTGTCCTGCCGGACATTTCTCCCCGTGTAGTGACGGGGAGAAAGACGCTGTCATCAATGATTTCGCCAATCGGTGCATGAATTGCGGCGAGGTTGCCATAGCCCCCTTCTCCCCGTTCTACGGGGAGAAGATGCCGGCAGGCAGATGAGGGGCGGCGCCGACATCCACAAGGTGCACGACCCCTATGCCGCCAGCAACGCCTTCAGCTTGACTTCAGGCGATCCCAGCGCGTCCGCCGACGGTTTTGCCCGCTTCGCGATCAGCATCTCGGCCAGCCTGATGTCGCGCGCCACCGCATTGCCCGGGCCGATGCCGCTGGCCGCCACCAGCCTGCCGTCCTCGGCCAGATGAAAGAGGATGAAGGCGCCGTCACCGAGATCGCGGCGCACGGTGCTACGGCCTTCGTCGGATAATCCCGCGATCTGCAGGGACAGGCCATACTGATCCGACCAGAACCACGGCACCGCGGCATGCGGCTCGCCGGCGCCCAGCATGTTCCTGGCCGCCAGTGCGCCCTGTTCCTGCGCGTTGCGCCAGGCTTCCAGCCGCACGCGGCGGCCGCCATAGATGGCAAGCGGGAACGAGCAGCAGTCGCCGGCGGCGAAGATGTCGGGATCGCTGCTGCGCAGTTCTGCGTCGACCGCGATGCCGTTTTCGATGGCCAGGCCGGCCCCCGCCGCCAGTCCGGTCACCGGCACGGCGCCGATGCCGATCACGGCGAGGTCGGCAATGATCTCCCGGCCGCCGGCGAGCGTCACCCGCACCTCCTTGCCGTCGTCGGCGACGGCGGAGATGCCTTCCCCACAGATCACGTCGACACCCTCGGCGACATGCGCGTCATGGGTGATTTCGGCGATCTCGGCCGGAACGCCGCGCATCAGGATGCGCGACTGCGCCTCGATGACGGTGACATCTGCGCCGAGCTTGCGCGCCGCCGCGGCAAGCTCGAGGCCGATGAAGCCGCCGCCGATGACGGCGATGCGATTGCCGGCGCTGAGATGAGCGCGGATGGCCAGCGCATCGGCGAAGGTCCTGAGATAGACGCAGCGCCCGCCAAGGCCAGGCATCGGCAGCTTGCGTGGGGTCGAGCCAGTGGCCAGCAGCAGCTTGTCGTAGGGCAGCACCGAGCCGTCGGACAGGCGCACCGTGTGCGCCGCGCGATCGATCGCGATCGCCTGAACGGAATGGATATGCCGGATCGCTTTTCCCGCCAGGATTTCGTCGCTGGCAATCGCCTTGATTGCAGGCGCGTCGCTGGCCATCGCCTCCTTGGACAGAGGTGGCCTCTCATAGGGCAGATGCGGCTCGTCGCCGACCAGCGTCACCGGCCCGTCATAGCCGAGATCGCGCAGCGTCAGTGCTGCCCGTCCGCCGCATTCGCCGGCCCCGATGATCACCATTCCCGGCGTCATGCCCTTTACCCGATCTGAACCAGCACTTTGCCGGCGTCGACCTTGACCGGATAGGTCCTTAGGTTGACGCAGACCGGCGCGCCCCTGGCCGCGCCCGTCTTGTAGTTGAAGCGGCCATTGTGCTTGGGGCATTCGATGATGTCGTCCATCACCAGCCCGTCGGCGAGATGCACCTTCTCATGCGTGCAAAGTCCGTCGGTGGCGAAATAATCGTCGTCAGGGCTGCGATAGATGGCGAAGGTACGCCCGCCATGATCGAAGCGCATCACATCTTCTTCGTCGATGTCACCGGCGGCACAGGCCTCGACCCAATCGCTCATTCAGTCCTCCCCTGGAGTTGTCGGATGTCATTCCGCCGCCGCGGCGACGATGTCGTTGTGGAATTCCTCGCGGTACGGCCTGGCGGTCGGCGGCAGCTCGCGCTTGAGGAAATAATCCTCGTTGCGCAGCTGGCGGCGGAAGGCCGGGATCATCTCGCGGTAACCGGCCAGGATCGAGGGCGTCGGCGCCGGCAAATCGTGCTTGATCAGCGCGTGCAGCCTGGGCAGCGCATGGTAGGGCACCATCGGGAACATGTGATGCTCGACATGGTAATTCATGTTCCAGTAGATGAAGCGGCTGATCGGGTTCATGTAGACGGTACGGCTGTTCAGCCGATGATCGGTGACGTTGTCGGCAAGGCCGCCATGCTGCAGCAGGCCGACCATCACATGATGCCAGGCGCCGTAGAGCCGGGGCAGGCCGACCAGCATCAAAGGCAGGAACGACCCGGTATAGAGTGCCAGCGCGATAGTCGCTGCATAGATCGCCGTCCAGATGCGGGCAATATGGATCGCCTTGGGCTGCTCCTGTTCGGGAATGAAGGTTTTTTCCGCAGCGCTGATGTTGCCTGCGGCGTTGCGCAGCATGTCCGACATCGCGTGCCAGGCGTCGAGCACGCCGACAAAACCGAGGACGAGGCGCGCCAGGTCCGGCGGCCGCATCACCGAGATCTCGGGATCGCGGCCGACGATGATGGTGTCGGTGTGATGGCGCGTGTGGCTCCAGCGCCAGGTCACCGGGTTGCGCATGATCATGAAGCAGGCGATCTGATAGACCGCGTCATTCATCCACTGCGTGCGAAACGCGGTTCCATGGCCGCATTCGTGCCAGCGTGAATCGGTCGACGAGCCGTAGAGCACGCCATAGACGAAGAAGAACGGCACGCACCACCAGCTGCCCCAGAACCAGGCACCGCCGGCGCCGCTGACGATGAGGGCGGTCAGCCAGATCGCGGTGTCGCGGATCGCCGGGCCATCGGAGCGCTGCATCAGCTCCTTCATCTGCTTGCGGGGAATGTCGGTGTGATACCACTCGGCGGCCGACAGGCCGTTCTCGACGGCAAGCCGGGCGTCGCGGCCGATCAGGCTGTAGTCACGCCGGGACGGCGCTGCGGTCATGATTGCCTCCCAAGGCAACGGGCTCGATACCCAGAAATAACGCCGCGCCATGATAGACTCAACATCACAAAGATAGTTTCTATCATTTCCTATCAAAGTAAGGTATCGATATCAGGCAATCGAGCGAGGACGATCATGGCGAAACGGCCGACCATCACTGATCTGGCGCGCGTCTCCGGCGTCAGTGTCGCCACGGTGGACCGCGTGCTCAACAATCGCTTGCCGGTGCGCGAGGAAACGGCGCGCCGCGTCTACGAGACCGCGACCGAGATCGGCTATCATGCCGCCGGCCTGATCAAGCAGAGGATGCGCCACGAGCTGCCGGAATACCGGCTGGGCTTCCTGCTTTTGAGAGGCAACGACGTCTTCTACACGGAGTTCGCGCGGCAGCTCGAACTCGCGGTGTCGCAATCGCAGCGCTTCCGCGGCGTCGCCATCATCGACTTCGCCAGTTCGCTGACGCCGGATGAAATCGTCGAGCGCACGCGCAAGCTGGCGGCCAAATGCAGGGCGGTCGCCCTGGTCGGGCCCGATCATCCGGCGCTGACGGTCACCGTCGAGGAGATGAAGGCCAAGGGATTGCCGGTCTTTTCCCTGCTGTCCGACTTCGCGGCCGGCATTCGCGAGGGCTATGTCGGCCTTGACAACCGCAAGGTCGGCCGCACCGCGGCCTGGATGATCTCCAAGGCGGCGAAGCGGCCGGGCAAGGTTGCGCTCTTCGTCGGCAGCCACCGCTTCCACGGCCATGAACTGCGCGAGATCGGCTTCCGCTCCTTCTTCCGCGAGCAGGCGCCGGACTTCACCTTGCTGGAAACGCTGGTCAATCTCGAGGCCAACCAGATCACGCAGGACACGCTGCTCGACCTGCTCGGCCGCCACCCGGACCTCGTCGGCTGCTACGTCGCGGGCGGCGGCATGGAAGGCGCGGTCGCGGCGCTGCGGCAGGCTAGGCCCGCCGAGATGCCGGCGGTCGTCTGCAACGAGATATCGGCGGTCTCGCGGTCCGCCCTGGCGGACGGGGTGCTGACCATGGTGATCTCCACGCCGCTGGCTGCCTTGTGCCGCGAACTGCTCGGCCTCATGGCGCATGCCATCGAGACGGGCGCGGCCAACGCACCCGGCCAGACCTTCCTGCCGTTCGACATCTACCTGCCCGAGAACATCTAGCGAGCTTTGGCCTAAAGCATAGCGCCCGACCTGCATCCAAATTGACGCATTACCGATCGCTAATATATACATACCCAATGGACGGGGATGGGTTTGGGTACATCGCTTTTGGGAGCGACGAGCTCTATGCGCGTGGCGCGCTCTTCAGCGCGCTTCGCTTGCTTCACTATTGCCCGGGTGCCAGGATCACGGTGCTGACCGACCGACCCTCCATTTTCGACGGCTATCCCATCGAAGCGATCGAGCTCACGGCCCAGAGACAGACCGAGATGTCCTTCGGCAATCGATACAGATTTGGCATCAAGGCCGCCGGCATCATCGATCTGCTTCAACGTTGCGAGCGCCTGTTCTTCATGGATGCGGACATGTATCCGACCGGCGACATATCGCGCTGTTTCAACCGAATTTCAGCCTTGTCCTCGATAATGTGGCGGTGCGAAGGGCGCCCAAAGGCTCCCTATCGCTCGCTCGAAGGCGAGGGGCTCTCCATTGGAGGCCGCATCCTGATCGGAGATGAAACGATGTGGGCGAGCGGCGTCCTTGGCGTTCATCATCACAACATTCCGGCGCTGGAGCGAGCATACGCGGCCAGCGAGAAAGTCAGTGAAATCGTGCATTTGCACACCCCGGAACAATTCTGTACCGGCGTCGCGCTATCCCAGGATGGGCGAACGATCAGCCGCCACTGGCTGCCGATCCGCAACTACAGTACCAGGGGAAAGAAGCTCCATGCCCGAAGGCGAATTGGAGCTTTCTTCGATCTCAACGGCAAGCTCAGTGTCGAACGGCAGGTGAAGCAGGCGGCGTCGTGCAGGGTCTGGAGAGCGCCGCTCGACCTCTTGTTGCAGAGAGACATCTGGCATTTCTGAACGCCATGCCATCGCCCGCCGACGGCATCCAAGGAATGGACCCGGCGCGCAGACGCCGTCGGCTCCGCACCGCATTCCCGTGTCCGCCAAAATCGCACATCCGGTTCTGGAATCTCCCTTGACGCCTCCCGAGCAAATGGAATAAATATTTCACCAGTCACGTATTTTGGTTCTTTCGTTCCGGAACATCTGTTTCATCAAGAGGCCTTGGCGTTCCAGCAAACGGCAGGCGCAACCCGGGGAGAGAGACGGTAATCGGGAGAGATTCCCCAGGCAGAACGGGGATTCCGGAGAGATCGGTGCAACCGGACACCAAAAGTGGAGGAGAAATACAATGAAGAAACTGCTTTTGGGCGTCGCCTTCGCGGCGCTGATGAGTTCATCGGCCATGGCCGCCAAGATCGGCGTGTCGATGGCCAAGTTCGACGACAATTTCCTCACCGTGCTGCGCAACGGCATGATCGAGCAGGCCAAGGGCATGAGCGG
>NZ_VFVP01000019.1:0-50726 GCF_006442175.1 Mesorhizobium sp. B2-3-14
CCCGACAGCCCGATGCCGCCGATCACCGCCACCAGCACAATGTCGTAAAGCAGCGTCGAATTGACGACACGCGTGTTGATCGAATGCAGGCTGGCCGCGGTCAAAAGGCCGGCGATCAGGGCGACGAATGCTGACAGCACGTAACGCAGGACCAGCATCGGCCGCACCGGAATGCCGATATTGCGCGCCGCGACCGGATTGTCGCCGGCGAAATAGATGTAGCGGCCCCATTTGGTGCAGCGCAGGAATAGGAAGAACAGGAACGCCAGCCCCGCAAAGACGAACACCTCGATCGGGACGTCGAGAAAGCGCAGACCGCCGAGCAGTTCCACCCAATGGCCCTGCGGCACCGGCACGGCGTCCTGCGTGATCAATTGCGAACGGACATAGCCGAAGACGAAGGAGCCGGTCGCCAACGTGACGAAGATCGCCGGTACATCGGCGTAGGCGACGAGAAAGCCGTTGAGCAGGCCGATGGCGAGCACGCCGGCCAGCACATAGGCGAAGGCGAGCCCGTCCGGCGTTCCGCTGTTGAGCAGTTGCAGGTACCAGGCGACCGACATGGCCATGATCGCAACCGCCGACAGGTCGATGCCGCGGCCGATGATGACGACAGCCATGCCCAGCGCCAGTATACCCAGCACCGAGACGGAGCGGATAATGGCGACCAGATTGTTGGCATCGATGAAGCCTGGCAGGCCTATAGCCGCGGCAACGAACAGCACCACCGCTATGGCAAAGACAATGCCTTCCTGATTCAGGCTTCTGAAGTTCAGCCAGCCGGCCATGTTCATTGTCTGCTTTCACCCCGGTGGCAGTGCTGCCACCCCTGGAGAGAAAGCTAATCGGCTCAACGCCGCTTCGTCAAATGAATCCGCGTTCAAAACGTGAGGTGGCGATGAGATTCGCAAAGTGGACGCATTGATTGCCGAATCTGGCGCAATGCCTGGAAACTCCTGCACTTTTGGCCATTGTTTGCACCGTCTCGGCGCTTGGCGAAAGCACAACACCAAGGCGAAAGGCGAAGACGGAATTTAACCCTGCGATCTGGCGGAAAATTCGATTTCAGTTCCCGGCAACGTGGCCGGAAACCTCGGCGCCGGCACCTCTCGGCAACACCAGGAAACGGAACGACGCCACCAGGCCGATGATGCCGATCAGCAGGAAGGCTGCTCGAAAATCGACGAGGTCGAGCGCCGGCCGGTTTCTCGCGATCTGCGACAGGTTGAGGATCGCCGCCGCCACCGCGACGCCGAACAGCATCGCCACTTGCTGCAGCATCGAGGACAAGGTCGCCGCGGAGCTACGCTGCGCGGCGGCGATATCAGCGAAGGCCAGCGTGTTGAGCGCGGTGAACTGCATCGAGCGCGACAGGCCGGCGATCAGCATCAGCGCCACCACCAGCGCCTGCGGCGTCTGCGGCGAGATCGCCGCGCAGGCCATGATCGACACCGAGGCGATGATGCCGTTGATGACCATCACCGAGCGGAAGCCAAAGCGACGCAGCGTCGGCGTGGTCACCGTCTTCATGCCGAGATTGCCAAGGAAATAGGCCAGGATCATCATGCCGGCATCGACGGGCGATAGGCCGAAGCCGACCTGGAACAGCAGCGGCAAAAGGAACGGCGTGGCATTGATCGCCACCCGGAAGATGGTGCCGGCCGCAAGCGTCGAGATGGCGAAGGTCTGCACCTTGAACGAGGAGAGGTCGAGCAGCGGATGCGGCGCGCAACGCAGATGGCGCACCGCTAGCCAGCCGACGACGATCCCCGCCGCGATCAGTCCCACCGCCGGCAAGGCCCCATCCTCCGGATGCGCGATGCGCTCGAGACCATAGAGCAGGCAGGCGAGCCCCAGCGACGTCAGGAAAAAACCCGGCCAGTCGAGCGGCTTGGGATCGGCTTCACGATCGCCCGGTATGAAGCGGGCGACCAACACCAGCCCGATCGCGCCGAGCGGGATGTTGATGAAGAAATTCCAGTGCCAGGACAGATAGGTGGTGATGAAACCGCCAAGCACCGGGCCGACCACGGGCGCGAAGAGCGCCGGCCAGGTGATCAGCGCCGTGGCGTTGAGCAATTCGGATTTCGACGCGTTGCGCAGGACCAGGATGCGGCCGACCGGCGTCATCAAGGCGCTGCCCAGGCCCTGCACGGCACGGGCAACGACGAATTCGGTCAAATTTCCAGAGAAGCCGCAGGCGAGCGACGCCAGCGTGAACAGCGCGATGGCTGCGAGGAAGATGTTACGCGCGCCGAACCGGTCGGCGAGCCACCCCGACAGCGGCACGAACACCGCCATGGTCAGCATGTAGACGGTGATGCCGATGCTCATCGCCACCGCCGGCACGCCGAAGGAAGCGCCCATCTGCGGCAGCGACGTCGAGATGATCGTCGAATCCAGCAGTTGCATGAAGAAGGCGATGGCGACGATCAGCGCCACGCGCCGCGAATTCGTGGCTGTCTCGGGCAAGGCTTCATTTTCGGGAATGGCCGTCATGTCGGGTCGGTTTCAACAACATTTAGCCAACTGCGTCCAGAGATGGACCAACAAACTTTCGTGTCGTATCGCCGCCTGTTATGGAATGAACGGGCCTCGGTCTTAAACAACAGGAACCGTGCGCGCATGAAGCCTATCTATATCGACTACCTCAACGCCCTCGACATCGAAGCGCTTGCCATGGCCGATGGCGAGATCATCGACGCTGTCGAGGCCGGGCTCGTTGCGCAAGGCAAGGGCCAGACGGTGATCGAGCCGCGTGTCCACCTCGAACCCGACCCATCCTTCCACGGCCATTTCAACGTCTTGCGGGGCTACGTCGCGCCGCTCGATACGGCCGGCGTGAAAATCGTTGGCGACTATGTCGACAACTATCTTCACGGCCTGCCCTCGGAATTCGGCATCCTCAATTTGTTCGATCCACGCACCGGCACGCCGCGCGCCATTCTCGACGCCACGGTCATCACCGACATGCGCACCGGCGCCGTCACCGCCATCGGCGCCAAGCACCTGGCGCGCAACAACGCGAAGGTGCTCGCCCATATCGGCGCGCGCGGCACCGCGTACTGGAATGTGCGCCTGCTCGACCATCTCTTCGATTTCGATGAGATCCGCGTCCATTCGCGTCGCCCCGAAAGCCGCGATGGCTTTGCCGCAAAACTCTCCGCCGACCTCGGCAAGCCCGTCACCGCGGTCGCCGACTGGGAGAGTTGCGTCAAGGGCGCCGACATCGTCGTCGAAGCCTCACGCCTGCCCGAGCCGCAGCCGCTGCTGAAGACAGAATGGATCAAGCCGGGCGCGCTTGTCATTCCCTATGGCACGATGAGCGCGGTGGAGCTGTCGCTGACCGACATCATGCAGAAGATGGTCGTCGACGACTGGGGCCAGTGCAAGGGCGGCAAATTCGGTTCGCTGCGCGCGCATGTCGAGACCGGGCGGTTGAGCGAAAAGACGCTGCATGCCGAACTCGGCCAGATCGCCGCCGGCCTCAGGCCGGGACGGCAGAGCGACGACGAAACCATCCTCTTCTGGCATCGCGGCCTGTCGCTCTCCGACATTGCGCTCGGCAAGGCGATGCTGGCCAAGGCGCAGGCGCAAGGCATTGGCCAAAGGCTGCGCTTCGCATGAGCGCGCTCGTCCTCACCGGGGCCGGCGTCAGTGTCGACGATGTCGCCGCCGTCGCCCGCGAGGCACGCAAGGTGGAGATCGGAGCCAATGTCATCGGCAGGCTGGAGAAGGCGCGAAAGGTGCTCGACCAGGCGGCGGCCTCCGGCCAGCAGATCTACGGCCTGAACACCGGGCTCGGCGCCAATCTTCGCACATCGGTCGAGGGTGACGCCAGCGCCTTCCAGCGCCAGTTGCTCGAGGGCCGCAGCGGGGCGGTCGGCGAAGCGCTGCCCGTCGAGGCCGTGCGCGCCACCATGCTTGCCCGTCTGACAATGTTGTCGGCCGGTGGCTCCGGCCTGTCGCCCGCCGTGTTCGTTGCCTTGGTCGAAGTCCTGAACGCCGGCGTCCATCCAGTGATGCCGTCGCTCGGCTCGATTGGCGCCGGCGACCTGGTGTTGATGACCGCGATCGCCCGCCTGCTGATCGGCGAAGGTGAAGCCGATTATCAGGGAAGGCGCATGCCAGCGGTCAAGGCACTGATGATGGCCCGCCTCGGCCCCATCGGCCTGGCGCCCAAGGATGGACTGTCGCTGATCAACGCTTCCGCCGTCTCCGCCGGCGGCGGCGCGCTTGCGGTCACGGACGCGCTGTCGGCTCTTGCCCAGCAGCACCAGGCCGGCGCGCTGACCATGGAAGGTTTCGGCGCCAACCGCACCATCCTGGACCCCCGCCTGCACATGGCGCGGCCCGCCGCCGGCCAGCAGGCAGCCGCCAAGGCGCTGCATGATCTTCTCGCCCGCGACGAAGCGCCCGCGCCCACCACCATACAGGACCCGCTGTCGATCCGCTGCATGCCCTCGATCCATGGCGCGCTGATCGAGGCGATCGGCCAGGCAAGACGCGCCGTCGAGACCGAACTCAATGCCGCCGCCGACAACCCGCTGGTTCTGAGCGACGACGAGCTGGTGCTGTCGACGGGCAACTTTCACACCGCTTCGCTGGCGCTCGCCTTCGAGGCGCTAAGCCTGGCGATCGCTCAATGTGCCGCCGCCAGTGCCGCCCGCTTCATCCAGCTCACCGGTTCGGGCCGCAGCGGCCTGCCCAAATATCTGTCGCCGGTCGGTGGCGCCTCGGCCGGTTTGGTGCCGTTGCAAAAGACGGTGACGTCGATCCTGGCCGCCATCCGCCACAAGGCCAATCCGGTGATGCTCGACTTCCTGCCGGTTTCGGAAGGCGTGGAGGATCACGCCACGCAGACGCCGCTGGTGGTTTCAAAATGCGCCGACATGATCGCGCTGTGGCGGCGGCTGATCGCCTTCGAATTGATGGCGGCGGCGCAAGCCGTCGACCTGCGCGAGAGATTGACGCTGGCGCCACGCACATCAGCCGTCCACACCGCGGTACGCGCGCTCGTCCCCGCGCTCAACGAGGACCGGCCGCTCGGCGTCGATGCGGAAGCACTCCACGCAGCGCTCGCCGGCGGCAAATGGCAAACGATCCTAGCCCCGGCCGACCTTGTCGAGGAACAGGCGTAGCTCGGCCGGGTCCATGTGCACGATGTGCCGGTCCTCGGGATAGGCGCCGCTGTTGACGTCGGCGACATATTCGGAAAATGCCGCCACCCGCTCCGCTTGCAGCCGATCGTATTCGGCGGCGAAATTGCGGTAGATCTTCGAGTGGCGCGGCATGTGGCCACGGTTCTGGCCAAGAATGTCGTCGGCGAACAGATATTGCGCGTCGCAGCCGGTACCCGCGCCCATCGACAGCATGATCAGCGAGGTGCGCTCCGAGATCGCCTTCGCCACCTCGACTGGTACCACCTCGATCTCAGCGCCGATCGCACCGGCAGCCTCCAGTTGCTTGACCGCTTCGAACACCTGCATCGCCGTATCGGCGGACTTGCCGACCGCCTTGAAGCCGCCGGTCCAGGTCGCGCGGGAAGGAATGAGGCCGACATGGCCGATGACGGGAATGGCGTCATCGGCCATCCGCTTGATGGTGGCGTAGCCGGCGCTGCAATAGACGGCGTCGGCGCTCGCCTTGTAGAGCCGGAAGGCCCAGCGGACGAAATCGTCAGCGGTGCCGATCTCGAAGAAATTCTCGCCCGGCATGGTGAACAGGCTGGGAGCGGCATCGCGATATTGCGGGTTGAGCACCAGTTCCGGCGGCACCGAGACGATGTCGACCCCTGCCCGTTCGGCGGCTTCCGCCTCGTCCAGGGTGAGCACGCGCAGCATGGTCAGCTGACGCTTGCCTTTCATGGCGCGCAAATCGGCGACGGTCGGTCTCTTTCGGCTCATTGAAGCGTTCCCCTCTATTGTTTGCCGTCGCGGTGCCGGATCGATTGATCTTACCCCCGCTTCAGATCTGGATCATCACCTTGCCGGCTTCGATCTTCACCGGATAGGTCGCGAGATTGACGCAGACCGGCGCGCCCTTGGCCTGGCCGGTCTTGTAGTTGAAGCGGCCATTGTGCTTGGGGCATTCGATGATGTCGTCCATGACAAGCCCGTCGGCCAGATGCGCCTTCTCATGCGTGCAAAAACCGTCGGTGGCGAAGAACTCGTCATCCGGCGAGCGGTAGATCGCGAAGGTCCGCCCACCATGGTCGAAGCGGATGACATCCTCTTCCTCGACATCGTCCACCGCGCACGCTTCAACCCAATCGGCCATCTCTATCTCCTGCGGACATTCGCGATCGCTACTCGGCCGCCGCCGACATATCGACCTCGTGGAACTCACCGCGATAGGGCCTGGCCGTCGGCGGCAGTTCGCGCTTAAGGTAATAGTCCTCGTATTTCAGCTGCCTGAGCAGGACCGGCCAGACCTCGCGGTAGGCGTGCCACATGGACGGATTGGGCTTCGGCAGATCGTGCTTGATCAGTTCATGCAGCCTGGGCAGCGCGTGATACGGCACCATCGGGAACATGTGGTGCTCCACATGGTAATTCATGTTCCAGTAGATGAACCGGCTGATCGGGTTCATGTAGACGGTGCGCGTGTTCAGCCGATGGTCGACGACATTGTCGGCGAGCCCGATATGCTGCAGCAGGCCAGTCGTCACCATGTGCCAGGTGCCGTAGAGGCGCGGCAGGCCGATCAGCACCAGCGGTATCCATGACCTCAGCGCGATCGCGAGGGCGATCGTCGCCACATAGATCGCGACATGCCAGCGGGCCGCGACCACGGCCTTATGCTGTTCCATCTCGGGGATATAGCTCTTCTCTTCGTCGGACAGCGTCCCGAATGCCTGCCGCACCAGCGTCGGCAGCGAATAGCGAAAGTCGAGAATGCCGGTGAAGGCGAGCGCCGCCTTCAACAGGTCCGGCGGACGCATGACCGCGATCTCGGCGTCGCGGCCGACGATGATGGTGTCGGTGTGGTGGCGGGCATGGCTCCAGCGCCATTGCACGGGATTGCGCATCAGCATGAACGAGGCGATGTGGTAGACGACATCATTCATCCAGCGCGTGCGAAAAGCCGTGCCATGGCCGCATTCGTGCCAGCGTGAGTCGCTCGACGAGCCGTAGAGCACGCCATAGACGAACAGGAACGGCACCACCCACCACGAACCCCAGAACAGGACGATACCCACGGCCGAGCCCAGGATCGCGACAATCCAGATGATGGTGTCGCGGATCGCCGGGCCGTCGGAACGCTGCATCAACTCCTTCATCGCCTTGCGCGGCACGTCGGTGTGGTACCACTCGGCCGAGGCAAGCCCGGTCTCGATCGCTGCCCTGGTGCTTTCGCCGACCAGGCTGTAGTCGCGCTTTTTCGCCATCGTCGTCAAATTGGCCTCCAATCGTCGCGCAGCGCTGGCAATCCGGTCCGCCGGCCGGAGGGCTTGCTTTGAATAAATGTCGCGCTCATGTCCTGCCGGCCAGTCTTGGAAAATTTTCTGAAGGCTGAGGATAATCCTGCTCGGGCTGCCGGGCGATATCCGCGATCCTGGCTTCGGCGCCAGCGATTTCCTCCTTGCCGTCGAGGACGCGGAACACCGCGTCGTAGGCCCGGCTTTCGCCATGCTCCAGCCAGATCATCTCACCGCGCTCGCGGGCAGCGAGATCGCCGAGCACATGGTGGGTCGATGGCTCTATCCCCAGCGCGTACTGCCCGGCCTGGAAATTCTGCCATTGGTAGGCACACGGCAACTGGTCCTTGCGGGTCGCCACTTCGAAGCCGAGACCGAGCCGGTCGTTGACGACGGCCACCGGAACCTCGCCATGGGCGTCGGCGGCCATTTCGTGCTGCCAGACCTGCTCCCTGAAGTGCCGTTGCGGTGCCGGCGCCGTGCGATAGCCGACACTCTGCACCTCGTAGCGCTCGCCGGCATGGCTGGCCCAGACGACGTCGCGGATCGGCGCCAGATAACGGGAGCCTTCGTCGAGCAAGGGATGGCTGACATTGACATGGTAGAAATACATATGCGGGGTGCGGTTGAAGCCGTGGTTGACGACATGGTCCGAAAGCCGGATCTCGTTACCCCCGACATCGGCTTCGATGCGGCGAGTGAGATGCAGATCCTCGCCAAACACCGCCGACTGCTGCACGATGCCTTCTGCCCACAGCACGCAGCGGTCGCCCTCCCAGCGCTCGCCATAGCCGGTCAGCCGCGCCGGGATGGTACCGACACGACCATGCAGCGAATGAAGCACCGTCTTCTTCCCCGGATAGTTGTAGCTCTCGGCCGGCACTTCTTCCCGCCCCAGAATGTGGTCGAGGCCGCAGGTGACGAGCAGGCCCGAGAAGGACCGCGCCCAGGCCAGCCCCGCTTCCCCTTCATAGTCGTGCAAGCCCGGATGGCGAAAGCCGCTCGGCGAATGCCAGCCGATCGCCTGGCCCTTGAAGTCGCAATCGGCGATGTCGAGCGCCCGGTCGACGAGCGCGGTGAAGCGCAGGCCCGAGCCGGTGCGGAATTCGAGCATGCGGATGCCGCGCTCCAACCCGTCGCCGAGCGTCATCAGCCGCACGCCCGCGAATTGCGACAGCTGGCCTGACCGCTCGGCCACTTGCCGGCGCGACAGCGTCTTGCCGTAAAGCTCTACCATGCGACGCCCTTCACTTTGCCCTCGCCTCCTTGAGCAAGGCCGACATGTCGGCGCCGGTGATGATGCTTTCCACGGTCAGGAGGTCGGTGTCGGCGACCGTCTGTTCGGCGACGATCTCGCCGCGCCGCATCACGACGATGCGGTCGGCGACCTGGAAGACATGGTGGATGTTGTGGGTGATGAGCAGCACCGAATGGCCGGCGTCGCGTACCTCCTTGACGAAACGCAGCACACCGTGGGTTTCCTCGACGCCGAGATTGTTGGTCGGCTCGTCGAGAATGATCACCTTGGCGGCGAACTGCATGGCGCGCGAGATGGCGATCGACTGCCGCTCGCCGCCCGACAGCGTCGAGACCAGCGCATCAGCGTCGAGTTTCTTCGAGATGCCGACGCGCTTGAGGAGTTCGGAAGCGGCTTTGCGCAGCTTCGCGAGATCGAGCGGCGCGAACACGCCGAGCCAGCCGAAGTTGACCGGCTCGCGGCCGAGGAAAAGATTGCGCGCGATGCTGAGATCAGGCGCCAGTGAGGTGTCCTGATGGATGGTCTCGATGCCGAGGTCCATCGCATCCCGAGTCGAGCGGATCGAAACCTTTTCGCCGCGTACAAAGATGTCGCCACGATCGACAGGGAAGACACCCGAGATCGCCTTGATCAGCGTCGATTTTCCGGCGCCGTTGTCGCCCAGCAGAGCCACCACCTCGCCTTCCCGCAGTGTCAGCGAGGCGTTCTTCAGCGCGCGCACGCTGCCGAAGGACTTTTGCAGCTTCTGCAGCCGAAGTACTTCTTGCACCATCGTCAGCCCCTTGCGGCGTTCTTCTGCAGCAAAGCGTGCAGGATGAGCATGGCGAGGATGATGAGGCCGACAAAGATGTTGTAGGCGAGCCCCGGCACGCCGATCAGTACGATGCCGTTGCGGATGGCGCGCAGCATCAGCGCGCCGACGATGGTGCCGAGGATGGTGCCTCGTCCGCCGGTCAGTGCCGTGCCGCCCACCACCACCATGGCGATCACTTCCAGCTCATAGCCGGTGCCGGCCACCGGTGACGCGGCCGAGATGCGGAAGGCACTGATCATGCCAGCAAGGCCGGCCAGCACCGAAGTCGCGATGAACAGCCAGATCTTGACCGTATCGGCCGGCACGCCGCGCGCCACCGCCGCGTTGCGATTGGAGCCGATGGCGCTGATCCAGTTGCCGAGCTTGGCGTAACGCAGGATGTAGATGGCAAACAGCGAGAGGCCGATGAACCACCACAGCGAGGTGTAGAAGCGGAACGAGCCGATGTTGAAGCTGCCGGCGAGCAGCGTCACGAAGAAGCCCGGCTGGTCCCAGGATTTCAGCGGAAAGCCTTGCGTAATGTAAAGCGCTGCCCCGCGCACGACGAGCAACATCGACAGCGTCACCAGGAAGGAGGAGATGCCGATCTTGGTGACGATCAGCCCGTTGATCGCGCCGATCGCGATACAAAGCAGCAGCCCGGCCAGAAGCGCGACACCTATATCCACCCCGCCATTTTGCACCAGCAGCATCACCACCACCGGCGCCAGCCCAAACACCGCGCCGACGGAAAGATCGAATTCGCCTGCCGTCAAAAGCAGCGTCATGCCGAGTGCGATGATGCCGAGCTCGGGCAGGAACGCCATCATGTTGGAGATGTTGAGCGGCGACAGGAAATTGGCGTCGGCGACCGCGAATACCGCCAGCAAAATGAGGAGGATGACGAAGGAGGAGAATTGCGGCGAGCGCAGCAGGCGCGATCTGCGTTTCACCCCCGGCACTTCGTCTTCTGCGGCAATTGTCATGACTGCTTGAACCATGCTTGAAAAGACGCCCGCCGCTTTTCCGGCGGGCGCTGTTTTTCTCATTTCTTGTCGTAAAGCTTCAGAATCGGGTCGACGCTGGAGGCGTCGTAGAGACCGAAAGTGTGGATGTCGTAGCCGATCGGCTCGCCTGACGCGGCAAGCCCGAGCAGCGCCACCGGCATGAAGCCTTGCGCAGAGGGATATTGCCAGGCGGCGGCATTGACGAAGCCGTCCTTGACGGCTTGTGCCGTCTCCTTCGAATTGCCCCAGCCGACGACGGGGATCTTGCCCGCCGGCACGCCGGCGCCATCGAACACGCGCTTGACGCTGGCGGCGACGGAATCGCCGAGCGCGATGATCGCCGGCGGATTGTTGGCGACCATGTAGTCGGTCATCTTGGCGATGATGCCAGCCGGATCGGTGCCGCAATCGACCACGTCATATTTGATCCCCAAGGGATCGAAAACGCTGGCGATGCCCTCGGTCTCGAGCTGCTGGTAACTGGCGCCGGGAACCTCGACCGGCAGGAAAACCTTGTCGCCCTGCTTCACCATCTTGTGGTCGACCAGATATTTGGCCCAGATGACACCCGCTTCTTTCAGGTCCGCGCCGACATAGGCCTGCCGCCCTGTCGCCGGATCGTCGGTGTTGAAGAACACGATCGGGATGCCAGCCGCCTTGGCTGCTTTCACCTCCTCCGTCCACAGGCCCGGCTGCGCGGACGTGGTGGCGATGCCGTCGGGCTTGGCGGCAAGCGCCGAGTTGAAGGCTTCCTTCTGCGCCGCCATGTCGCCGCCGCTGAAGGAAATCTTGCAGGTTACCTTGAGCTGGTCGCAGGCCTTGGTCGCACCGGCGTTCCAGTCGATCCAGAACGCATCCGACGGACCGCCATGCGACAAGAGATAGAAGGTCTTCTGGCCGTCCTGCGCCTGCGCCGCCGTGCCAAGGGCGACGCCGGCGAGCACTGTCGCGGCGGCCGCCAATTTCAATGCGAATTTCAACATTCTTTCCTCCCTTGTTTGAAGCCGCGCCGCCGTGCACTGGTGGCGCGGCTAGCCGTCACAGGCCGTTGGCGCGGAATTTCCCGTCGAGGAATGTCTTGGCGCGCGGCACGTCGTCTTCCGACAGATGCTCGATGATCACCGGTATGTTCGGATGCTTTTCGGCCAGCCGCTGGAGGTAGAGGTCGTAGTTCAGCGAGCCAAGGCCGGGCGCCGGCAGTTCGATTTCGCCAACCCCGCGGAACGTATGGCTTTCCATCGCGTCGGCATCGCCGATGTCGGCGTGCTTCTCCGACTTGTCATCGCCTGAGCGCTTGACGTCCTTGGCATGCGCTATTCTGATCTTGTCGGTCAGCGTGTCGAACACCTGGTTCAGGATCTGGTCCATCCGGTCGATGTTGTGCGTCTCGAAATAATTGGTCGGGTCCATCAGCAGGCCAAGGCCTGGATGGTCGACCTGCGCGAACATCTTCACCGTCTCCTCGACCGAGCCGACGACGTTGTTGACATAGGTTTCGAGCAGGAAGACCGCGCCATGGTCGTAAGCCGTCTGGGCAAGATCGGCGATGACCTTGCGGCATTCCTCAAAACCTTCCTCGGTCTTGTTCTTGGGGTGATGCACCCAGTCGGATTCGGTGTTGTAGGTGCCGGTCTCCGAGATCACGTAAGGGCTGCCGAACTCGCGCGCATTGCGGATGATCTCCTTGAGATAACCGACGCGCTTGTCGCGCTCCGCCTTGTCGGGATGGATGATGTTGGTGTAGCCCGACACGCAGCAGACCGGCAGGTTGTGGTCGCGGAAGACGTCGCGCACCTTCCTGGCCTTGTCCTTGGTGATCTGCCCAGCCGACAGGTCGACATCCCTGAAGTGCAGGTCGAGCTGCACCGTGTTGAAACCGAGCCCGCGGATCTTCTTTGCCGTCTCTTCGAGGCCGTACGGGAAATAGCCCGTGAAAATACCTGCCTGCATCATGATCTTGAATTCCTCCCTGTAAGCGATTCAGTTGTCTGCGATTTCAGTTAGTTGCGTTTGTGGAGATTTCGGAAAGCTTGACCGTGCGGCCCGATGCCATCGAGCGATAGCCCGCTTCGACCAGCGCCATGGTCTTGACGTTGTCGGCAACGGTGAGCGCCGGCGGCGTACCGGTCTTCACGGCGTGCTGCAGCTGCTCCATGACGCCGATGAAGGCATGCGGGAACCACATCGTCTCCCAGCTGGGAGTTACCCACTCGCCGCCGGTCGTTTCGGCCGAAGCATAGGTCAGCGTCGAAGCAGCACCGGTCGGCCAGCCGATCGTGCCCTTGGCAACGCCCTTGGTGCCGTCGACGCGCCAGTTGATGTGCTGGTCGTCCTTGTAGCCCTGCTGGCGCGGACCGGACCACACATCCTCCAGCGACACGGCCAGCACGCCCGTGGGGAAACGCAGGGTCGAGACGGTGATGCCGTCGGAATGGTCGAATGTCGTGCGCGGATCCTTGCGCGTCAGCGTCGTGATCTCATCGGGATCGCCGAAGAGGAAGCGCAGCACGTCAAGGTGATGCACGCTCATATTGGCCAGCGTCAGCCGGTCGTAGCCCTGAAGGAAGGTCTGCCAGTGCGGAATGGCGTGCATGTCGATCTGCGCGAAAACGATGTCGCCCAGCGCGCCGCTGTCGATAATCTGCTTCAACACGCGCATCGACTGGTCGTAGCGCATGTTCTGGTTGACCGAGAGTATCTTGCCGGCCTTCGCCGCCTCGTCGCGCAGCTTGACGGCTTCCTCGACCGACAGCGCCAGCGGCTTCTGAGCCAGGATCGCCTTGATGTGGTTCTGCTTCAGCGCATGGCGGATCAGCGCCGGCTGCTGGTCCGGCGGAAACGCGAGGTCGATGATCTCGACATCTGCATCCTCGATCAGCTGTTCCGGGGTGTCGTGGACGGTCGGGATACCCCAACGGTCGGCGACCTTTTGCGCATTCGCCTTGGTACGCGAGGCGACCGCCACGACCGGAAAGCCGGCGTCCTTATAGGCGGCCAGATGGCATTCGGCCATGATCATGCCGGCGCCGACACAGCCGATCCGATATTCCTTCGTGCGGACCTTCACATCCGGCTCGAAGCCCTTGCCTGTCATGCCTTCCTCCCGAAATCCTGTCCTTGCGGCCGCGTTCATCTTGCCAACGCGCCTCCGCCCTGTCCGAAATAATGCACGCGCGCCGGCTCGCAGGATATCGCCACCATCGCGTCGGGCCTGATGTCAGGCTGGCCGCGCAGCAAAGCCTTCAGCCGCGCTTGCCCGGCGGCGAGTGTCACCACGGTATAGCCGCCAAGCGGCTCGACCTCGAACACCCGCGCCGGGCGGCCGGGGCTCGCCTTCTCGGTGTCGCTCCAGGGCCTGACCTTGATATCCTCCGGCCTCAGCCCGATCTCGGCGGCGTCGGCCGGAGCCGTGCGATCGGCGATGCTGATCGCGCCTTCGGCGGCCTCGATGCCGCCCTCGCCTTGAACGGATTTGAGGATGTTCATGACAGGCGACCCCAGCAGCCGCGCCACGTAGGTGCTGGCCGGGCGATCATAGATCTCGGCCGGCGCGCCGATCTGCCGGATCCTTCCGCTTTCCAGTATGGCCATGCGGTCGGCAATCGACATCGCCTCTTCCTGGTCGTGCGTGACATAGATCAGCGTCTTGCCGAGCTCCCGCTGGATGCGCTTCAGTTCGACGCGCGTTTCCTCGCGCAGCCGCGCGTCGAGCGCCGAGATCGGATCGTCCATCAGATAGGCGTTGGGGTCGCGCACCAGGGCGCGGGCGATCGCCACCCGCTGCCGCTCGCCGCCCGAAAGCAGTGCCGGCGGCTTGTGCAGAATATGGCCGATATGCAGCTTGGCCGCGACATCGGCGACGCGCCGTTTGATATCGACCTCGGCGACCCGACGCTCGACCAGCGGGAAACGGACATTGTCGAGCGAGCTCATATGCGGGAACAGTGCCAGGTTCTGGAACACCATGGCGACATTGCGCTCTGCTGGCGACACCGTGTTGACGGGCTTGCCGCCGATGAGGATTTCGCCGGCATCCGGCGTCTCCAGCCCGAGCACCAGGCGCAGGATTGTCGACTTGCCCGACAGCGGCGGCCCGAAGAAGCAGAAGAACTCGTTGTCGTTGACGGTGAACGAGGCGTCGTCGACGGCGAGCATCGTGCCGTAGCGTTTCGTCACATTGCGGAAGACGATGTCGGCCATGGCTCAACCCGCTCTCATCGCAAGGCCGCTAACGGCGTCGAAGACCCGCACTGACGACGCCGCGGGTGCGACGACCGCGGTTTGCCCTATCGACAGCCCGACATCATTGTCGAAGACCGCTTTCACGGCGCCGTCGCCCTGGCCGAGGTGAACGATGGTGCGCGCGCCGATGCGCTCGACGAAAGTGACAGGCATGGCAAGCCCGCGTCCATTCTCCGCCAGGGCCACCTGTTCCGGCCGAAAGCCGTAGAGCACCTCGTCGCGTGCGCCACGCATGGCCGCCGCCAGTTCGTCGGGTAATGGCGGCGTGATGCCCAGCGCCCCGAGATCGACGACCAGACCCCGGTCGCTCTCCGCAGGTCGGCCCTTGAGCAGGTTCATGCCCGGCGCGCCGATGAAGCGGGCGACGAAGACATTGGCCGGATTGTTGTAGACCTCGAGCGGCGTGCCGACCTGCTGCAGCACGCCGTGGTCCATGACCGCGATACGGTCGGCCATGGTCATGGCTTCCAGCTGGTCGTGCGTGACGTAGACCATGGTCTGCTTGAACTGGCGCTGCAGCTGTTTCAGCTCGGTGCGCATCACCGCTCGGAAGGCGGCGTCGACATTGGACAGCGGCTCGTCGAGCAGGAAGATCGCCGGCTCCATGATTGCCGAGCGGCCGATCGCCACGCGCTGCAGTATGTTGACCGACAGCCGGTCGGCCTTGCGGTCGAGCAGCGGCGTCAGTTGCAGCAGCTCGGCAATCGTGCCGACGCGACGATCGATCTCGACCGTGGCGGCGCCACGCATCCTTGGCCCGTAGGCAAGGTTCTGGCGCACCGTCATATGGGTGAAGATCGCGTAGTTCTGGAACACGAAGCCAACGCCGCGCCGGCCCATCGGCACGCCGGCCATGTCGCGCTCGCCAAACAGGATCTTGCCGCTGGTCGGCTCTTCCATTCCGGCAATCATGTTCATCGTCGTCGACTTGCCGCAGCCTGAAGGCCCCAGCAGAGCCATGAACTCGCCATCGGCGATATCGAGGTCCATGGTCTTCAGCGCCGTGAAGTCGCCGAATGTCTTGGTGAGGTGCTTGAGCTGGATCGTGCTCATGCCGCCACCTGCCTTGCCCGGGCCATGCGCTTCATGGCGAACACGGCGACGATGGAGAGCACGACCAGAATGGCGAGCGCGATCGCCGCCACATAGCCCCAGATCAGATCCTGCGTGGTGACCTTGTAGATGTAGACGGAGATCGTTTCGGTGGCGACGCCGGGGCCGCCGCCGGTCATGATGTACAGCGTGTCGAAGATCTTGAAGTTCTCGATCACCCTTATCGCCAGCGCGATGATGATGATCGTCTTCATCTTCGGCAGCACGATGGTGGTAAAGCGCTGCCAGGGATTGGCGCCGAGCAGCGTTGCCGCCTTGATCTGGTCCTCCGGCACTCCGACCAGGCCGGCCAGCAGGATCAGGAACATCAGCGGCGTCCACTGCCAGATGTCGGCGATCATCACCGCGATCAGCGCCAGTGTCGGATCCGACAGCCAGGCAATGGTGACTTGCGTGCCCGTGATTGCCGACAGGATGTCGTTCACCGGGCCGCCGGACTGGAACAGCATGAAGAACATGTAGCCGGCCACCGCCGGCACCACCATCATCGGCATCAGGAGGACCGAATAGAAGATGCGCTTGCCCGGAAAATCGTCGGCGAACAGCGTCGCCAGCGCCAAGCCTAACAGGAACTCGGCCGGCACGCAGACGACCATCACGATGACCGTGCGCTTCAGCGCACTCCAGAAGCGCGCGTCGGCGGCAAGGTCGGTATAGTTGGCGAAGCTGTTCCACATCTCCCAGGCGTTCCACCAGCCAAGGCCCGAGAGTGGCGACCAGTCGGTGACGCTGATGTAGAGCTGCATCAAGAGTGGAAAGGCCGAGATGAACAGCACCAGGATCTGCGCCGGCAAGGTCAGGCGAAAGCCCAACCGCATGCCTTCGTCGCGCAGCGCCGGCTTTGCGCGGGCCGCGTCCATCTCACCCTCCGAAATCGTCGCAACCACCGCGCTCATTGCTTGAGCGCTCCGAAAGTTAGCCCGCGCACCAGATGGCGCTGGATGGCGATGCCCATGATGACCGGCGGCACCGCCGCGATCAGCCCGAGTGCGGCCTTGGCGCCATAGAGCTGGCCGGTCATCGACGAGGACAGCGAGGCCATGTAGACGGGGATCGTCACCCATTCGCGCGTCGTCAGAAGCAGCGCGATCAGATAGTCCGACCAGTTAAGGATGAAGACGAAGAGCGCAGCACTCGCCAACGGCGCGCGCATCATCGGCAGCGTGATGCGGGTGAAGACGCGCAGCCGCGAGCAGCCCTCGACCAAAGCGGCTTCCTCGATCTCGCGCGGCATGTCGTCGAAGAAGGTCTTCATCAGCCAGAAAGCGAACGGCAGCGTGACGATGCCGTAGATCAGCGCCAGCCCCCACCAGCTGTCTGTGAAATTGAGGAAGGCCCACATGATCATGACGGGGATCATGACGGCCATCGGCGGAAACAGCCTGAGCTGGATCAGCGCCAGCGGCAGGTTCTGGCCGGAGCCGAAGCGCGACAGGCCATAGGCGGCGGCGGTGCCCGCCGACATGGCGATCGCGGTGCCGAATACCGCCGACAGAAGCGACGATAGGATCGGCTTCAGCGCGGTGCGGTCGAGCGCGACGATCAAATTGTTGGTGGACTCGCCGAACACGAACTGGAAATTGCTGAGCGTCGGGTTCTTCGGCCACCATGTCAGGTCCGCTCCCGTCGCCGACCATTCGGCGATCGGCTTGAAGGCCATCGACACCATCCACAGGATCGGCACCAGCGTGACGGCCATCGCCGCGAGGATCGCGGCGTAGCGGAATATCTCGAAGGGGACGGAACGCTTCATCTGGCTGCTTTTGCTGGTGGCGCCGGGGAAGAGCGGATGCTCCTCCCCTCCGGCTTTGATCCAGGGAGATGGATCAGCTGATCGGATCGAGAACGGTCGGCCATGCCTCCTTGTTGGTCCTGATGGCTTCGAGCAATTTGTCCTCGCCAATGCGCCGGGCGATCTTCTTCCACTCGGCTTCCGTGTCGGCCATCGCCTGCTCCGACGTCTTGGCCTTGGTCAGCGAGGCCATCAGGTTTTCGTCCAGCGCATTGTGGAAGGCGGTGGCGCCGGGATAGTTGATGGTCGGCACCGTGCGGGCGACCGTCTCGCGCACCACGTCCATGTGATAGGCGTGGTAGGTCTGGCGCACCAGCGGATCGGAGAAATCCGAAAGCCGGAACGGATCGAGATAGCCGCCGGGGTTGGCGCTCATCCAGGCATAGATGCGGGCCGAGCCCAGCCATTGCAGCAGGAGATAGGCGACCTCCTGGTTTTTCGACTGCGACGAGACCATGCCGGTCAGCGAGAACCACAATACCGAGCGGCTGATGAGTTTGCCGTCGATCTCGCGGCCGGGCGGCAGCATCGTGCCGATCTTGCCGGTGACCTTGGAGTCCTTGTTGCCGGCATTGTCGAGGAATTTCGGCAGGTTGGAGAACGCACAGGTCATCGCCGCGCCGCCCTTGGCGAAATTGCCGTACTGCTCCGGCCAGCCCCACGAGATCGCGTCCGGCGAATGATGGACCAGCGATTCGACATATTCGTTGGTGGCGGCGATGCCATGCTCGGAATTGATCAGCGGCTTGCCGTCGTCGCCGAACAGGAACTGGTTGGGCGAGGCCATCGACACATAGCGCTGGTACCAGTTGGTATAGCCCCAGCCCTGGTTGCGCAGGTCGGTGGAGCCGAACAGGCCCTTGTCCGGACGCTGGAAGAAGGCGGCGATATCGCCGTGCTGCTTCCAGGTTTTCGGCGGCGCCAGATCGTAGCCGTATTTGTCCTTGAAGGCCTTCTTCTCGGCTTCGTCACCAAACAGATCGGTCCGATAGACCCAGGTTTGGAAGTCGCCGTCCAACGACACGCCATAGTTGGAGCCGCGATATTTGTTGAGCAGCGATACACCCTTGGCGCCGTCGACATAGCCGGTCTTGGGATCGTCCCATTCGGGTTTGTACTGGGCGACGAAGTCGTCGAGCTTGGCGATGCC
This sequence comes from Mesorhizobium sp. B2-3-14, assembly GCF_006442175.1. Lineage (NCBI taxonomy): Bacteria > Pseudomonadati > Pseudomonadota > Alphaproteobacteria > Hyphomicrobiales > Phyllobacteriaceae > Mesorhizobium > Mesorhizobium sp. B2-3-14. The sequence continues at coordinate 18,776 of NZ_VFVP01000019.1, forward strand.
GCCGGTCTCGGCGAGATCGCCAAGGCGATTCCACTCGGTCGAATAGATGTCGTAGGCCCCACCCTTGGTGGAGATGTCCTGCATGGTTTTGGTGAATTCCTGGCCGTTCGGCAGACCGACGATCTCGATCGGGATCCCGGTTTCCTTTTCCCACAGCTCCTTGATCGACGGCGCCCCGGCCGGAAAAGGCTGGGTGAGCTGGCCAATCGAGCCGTCCGACAGGCCAAGCACGATCTTGGCCGGCGCCTTGCCGGCGCCCTTCAAAGCCTTGGCGGCCTCAATGGCGCGGCCCTCCGGTGTGTCGGGACCGTATTGATAGCGTTCGGCGCCATCAAAGCCCGTCGGGCCGCCGATCATGCCAGGTGCGAGCGCATCGGCCGCGAAGGCGCGGCCGGGACGAATGAATTGCGGAGCGATACCTGCAGCGGCCACGAACACCGCCGCCTTTCCTCCGGACGCCAGCAACCGGCGCCGCGAGATGCGGATCAGATCAGACATTGGAATTCCTCCCTCAGGCCCAATGTTTCCTCCACGAGCCCATGAGGGATATTGACGGCAGGATCGGAAGGCTGTCAACATCATTAATAATCAAAACACATCACAACATCGCATAGAGCGAGGAAATGCGTCATACCAAGGTTCATAGACCCCTCCGAATGCGTCGATTTGATGGGAAATGCGATCTCCCTTTCCGACGCGATCGTGCCGGACGAGTTGATTTAGCTTGGCGGCTTGCGCATCGGCCAAGGCCGGATACATCATTTCCCATCAGAATCGCGGATAACGGGGCGTTGGCGCAATCAGTCGCCAGCCGGCACTGCGTCATCCCTGATGCATTGAGGAGATGAGACGGTGCGTTCCACCCTGACCGACATAGCCCGGGAAGCCGGCGTCTCCGCCGCCACAGTCGACCGCGTGCTCAACAATCGCCCCGGCGTGCGGGCGCGCACGCGTGAGATCGTGCTCGAAATGGCGCAGCGCCTCGGCTACATCGCCGAAGGCCCGAACGGGGCACCGCCCAGGCCAGTGCCCGGCGAGGTCATCCGGCTCGACTTCGCGCTACCCGCCGGCACCAATTCCTTCATCAAGATGCTGCACCGCCACATCGAGGCACAGACCCTGGCGCGCCCCGATCTCGACGTCCATATCGCCACCATAGAGGGCTTCAATCCCGACCGGCTCGCCCGCCTGCTGCAGGATTTGCGCGGCCAGACGCAAGGCGTCGGTGTCATCGCGCTCGACCATCCGACGGTGCGCGAGGCGATCCGCTCGCTATCGGCCAACGACGTCAAGGTGGTGACCATCGCCTCCGACATCCTGCATGTGCCAAGGGTTGCCTATATCGGCATCGACAACCGCGCCGCCGGGCGGCTGGCCGGCTATCTGCTCAACCGTTTCATGGGCTCAGGCAGCCCCGGCAAGGTGGCGCTGTTTGCAGGCTCGCTGTCCTATCGTGGCCACGAGGAACGCGAGATGGGCTTCCGGCACATATTGACCGAGGAATCCCCCAATCTGGAGATCGTCGAGATGCGCGAAATGCTCGACGACCGCGAAAAGGCCTATTCGGAGGCGTCAGCCCTTCTGGAACGCCACCCCGACCTTGCCGCGATCTACAATGTCGGCGCCGGCAACACCGGCATAGCGCGTGCGCTGAAGGAACGCGGCCGTGCGCAATCCATGGTTTTCCTCGGCCACGAGGCGACGGACGGCACCAAGGAACTGCTGCTCGACGGCACGCTCGACGCCGTCATCGACCAGAACCCGCGCGTCGAAGCCCGTGAGGCGCTCAACATCCTGACCCACGCCGTCCGGGGCCTCCCTTATGAATTGCACCAGCCGAGGCTGCAGGTGATCTTCAAGGAGAACATCCCGGAGATTTGAGCGGTACTGATGAGCCGGGCGCGGTGCGGAGACGCCCGCTGGCTCGACCCTTCCGTCTACTGGACTGTGGCGACTTCCGCGGACGCGGCTTCGACAAAGCTCTTGTCGACCCATTTGCCGTAGTCGATCGATCCCTTGAGGAGCCCGGCGCCGGCCATGAATTTTTCTTCGGCCTTCAGGGCTTCGATCGCATCATCGGTGAGCTTCGGATCCTGGTGGAAGGCGCCATCGGCATAGGTTTTGCGCACGGATTTCTCCGACGATTTGGTCGCCTCGACAAAGGTCTTGATCGTCTCGTCGGGATGGGCGTCTGCCCAGCGCGAAATCTCGATGTCGACCTTGAGCAGCCGCTTGACCAGATCGGGATATTTCGCCGCGAAGGCGCCGTTGACCGAAATGACGTTAGGCACATTCCATTCCGGATGCGTGCTGGTGTCGTAGAGCAGACGCGCCTCGCCGGAGTCGACGAGCTTGGCCGCCGTCGAGTCGGTCTCGACGATGGCATCGATATCGCCGCGCAACAGGGCTGGGCCTGATGCCTCGAAAGGCAGGTTCAAACCCTCGACATCGTTCGTGGTCAGGCCGACACTGTTCAGCGCCTTGCTGAAATTGGAGTGCCGCACCGTGCCTGTGAGATAGGCGACCTTCTTGCCCTTGAGGTCCTGCAGCGTCTTCAGCGGGGAATCGGTCTTGACGACGATGTAGGAGCCGCCCGCCCTGACATAGCTCGACAGGCCGATCAGCTTGACGTCGGCGCCGGACGCGGCGACACGCAGCGCCGGGTTGTTGCCGGTATAGGTGAACTCGATGGCGCCGGTGGCCAAGGCCGTCGTCGCCTCCGAGCCGCCGTTGAAGGTCACCAGTTCGACCTTGATGCCGTCCTTGGCGAATTCCTTCTCCCACCAGCCATCCTTCTGGGCGAGGATAAATTTGAGGTGCCCGGGCGCCGTGCTGCCGATGCGGATGACGTCGGGCTTTTCCTGCGCGAAGGCAGGCATGCCGCCAAGGCCGATCACCACCACAAGGGCGCCCTTCAGAAACAGCCGGCGAAATCCATCGAATGCGATGCTGGACATGGGAAAATCCTTCCTACTTGGAGCGAATGGCTTAAATGAGCGAAGGCTCGGACTGGCCCTTCCAGGCGGTCGCCCAGCGCTCGAACCAGACGAGCAGGTAGTTGACGGTCAGGCCGATGACGGTGAGCGTCAGGATGCCGGCATACATGTCGGCCGTTTCCATCATCAGTTGCGAGTTCTGGATGAGGAAACCGAGGCCGGATTTGGCCGCCAGCATCTCGGCGCCGATCACCGCGAACAGCGAGGATTTGACCGCCAGCCGCGCACCGGCGACGATCGAGGGATGCTGGCCGGCAGGATGACTTTCCGGAACAGGTCGAAGTCAGACGTGCCCATCGAGCGCGCCGCTTTGATGAGCAGCGGATCGACCGACTTCACGCCGCTGATCGTGTTGACGAGGAGAAAGAACACCGAGGAGTAGAAGGTGATGGCCACCTTGGATTCCTCGCCGATGCCAAGCAAAAGGATGAACACCGGCAGCAGCGCGAATTGCGAGGTGTTGCGTAGCGTCTGCACCAAAAGGTCACTGACCTTCTCGAACAGAGAGTAGCGGCCCATGAGCAGGCCAAGCGGGATGGCCACCAACACGCCAAGCGCGAAGCCGATGGCCGCGCGCTGCAGGCTGATGCCGATATGCTCGACCAGTACACCCGAGGCAAGCAGGTCCCACCAGGCAAGCAGCACCTCGCTCAGCGGTGGAAAGAAGATGTGGTTCAGCCAGCCGAGCCGCGGCGCAATCTCCCACAAAAGGAAGAACAGGCCGAGCAGCGGCAGGCCATAGACGAAGGTGCCACCATACGTTCCTTTCCTGCGGGCTTTGACCTCTTGGGCTGCGCCACGCGCCTTGATTGCAGGAATTTTTGCGGCAACGGCGGCCTCGCCGCGAAACCCGATGGCAGGGCCGAGCTTTTCGGTCAGATAGGCCATGGTTCTAACTCCTCAATGGCCGAAGGCCGGCGACAGCGTCCAGTCCTTCTGCGCCCTGTTGACCTCGTCGCGCAGCACGTCCCAGACGCGGGCGCGATACGCGTTGAATTCAGTGCTGGCGCGGATGTCGCCGTCGCGCGGCCGCGGCAGGTCGATATCGATGATCTCCTTCACCGCGCCCGGCCGCGCCGTCATCACCACCACGCGATCGGCCAGGAAGATCGCCTCGTCGATCGAGTGGGTGACAAAAATGACCGTCGTCTTGATCTTGCCCCAGATGCGCAACAACTCGCCCTGCAGCAGTTCGCGCGTCTGCTGGTCGAGCGCGGCGAAGGGTTCATCCATCAGCAGCACTTCTGGATTGCTGGCGAGCGCGCGGGCGATCGCCACGCGCTGCTGCATGCCGCCGGAAAGCTGGTTGGGGAAACGATCCTCGAAGCCGGCAAGCCCGAACAGCGACAAAAGGTGCCTGGCCGTCGCCGTCCGCTCCGTCTTCGCCACGCCGCGCACTTCCAGCGCATATTCGATATTGGCGAGCGCCGTGCGCCAGGGAAACAGCGCATATTGCTGGAAGACGTAGCCGGTCTTGGGATCGGGACGCGTGATGCGCCTGCCGTCGAGTTGGACGTCGCCGCCGGTCGCCCGCGTCAGCCCGCCGATAATGTCGAGCAGCACCGACTTGCCCGAGCCGCTCGGACCGACCAGCGTGATAAACTCGCCCTTGCGGATGGCAAGATCGACGCCGTCGAGAACGGTGACGCGATCGGTCGCCTCGCCGTCGACGGTGACGAACTGTCCTGGTTTGAGCTGGAAGGTCTTGCTGATGTCGTTGACGACGATGCGGTTCATGTCTTGCCGCTTCCTATTGCGCCACGCGGATGCGGTGCGTCGGGTCGAATTCGGAGCCGCCGGCCTTGCCGCGCGTCCAGCCGAGTGCGCGGGCATAGGAGCCGAACAGAAGGCGCGCTTCGACCTCTGCCTCGGTGATGCCGGTTGGCCCTTCGGCTGCCTCGGCCACGTAAAGAGCGTCGGTCGGACAATAGATTTCGCACAGGAAACAGGTCTGGCAGTCGTCCTGGCGAGCAATGACGGGCGCGCCATGCTCGGTCGCGTCAAAGACATTGGTCGGGCACACCTTGACGCAGATGTCGCACTCAATGCAGCGCGTGGCCGAGACGATCTCGATCACGACGCCAGCTCCGCCAGCCGCCCGGGCGCCCCTTCGATGCGGAACTCGTCGACACCGGTGACGATCAGGCGATGCGCCAGTGCCGGATTCTTGCCCGGCAGGTCGACGCGGCGATGCATGCCGCGGCTTTCGGTACGGTGCAATGCCGCGGCTACCGACCAGCGCCCGACTGCGGCGATCGACGCCGCTTCGCGCGTGCGAATCCGGTCGCCCCCCTCGCCCCACAAATGGTCACGCACGTCGCGCCAGATGCTCTCCAGCCGCTCGCTGCTTTTCTCAAGGCGGCCACCATCCCGGAAGAAGTTCTTGTCGAGCGGCGTCACCTCGTTGCGCACCGCCTCAATGACCTCGCCTGCCGCGATATCGGCACGCGGCGCCGCCGCCGGACGCAGACCGGCCTGACCGAGCGGTTGTACGGCGCCCCGAAACGCTTTGCCGCTACGCCGCTTCGCGTGGGTCGAAGCCCCTTTGCCTGCCCACCAGCCGCTGGCCAGCGCCCAGGAGGAATTCACGGCGCCGCCGCCCGACACGGCGCCGGTCACGATCTCGCGGCTGGCCGCATCGCCGGCGGCGTAGAGGCCGGGCACGCCGGTGGCGCAATCGTCGGACACGATGTCGATGCCGCCAGTGCCGCGCACCGTGCCTTCGGCGCGCAGCGTGATACGGAACAACTCGCTGAACGGGTCGATGCCGGCACGGTCATAAGGCACGAAGCAGTTCGGCTGGCCCTGGCGCAGCCAGCCCTGCAGCGCCGGTTCGGCCTGGTCCAGCCGCGCATGGACCGGGCCGTCGATCAGCGCGCGGGCCACTTCCTCCTCGCGGTCGCCGATGCCGTTGCGCAAAGGTTCGCCAGTAGAGCCCAGGATCGGCGAACCATCCTCGCGGTGGAACGAGGCCCAGCGGAAGGGCAATCCCTTGTTGAGCGAGGAGCCATAAGGCGCCAACGTATACTTGCCGGTGAATTCCATGCCCGACAGGCTGGCGCCGGCCTCGGCCGCCATCAGATAGCCGTCGCCGGTCTGCCCCGTGCCGCCGAGGATGCGCTCGCGAAAGGCACAGCCGCCGGTGGCCAGGACCACCGCGCCCGCCTCGACGCGCCAATCGTGGCCGGCCTGCCTGGCGACTCCGGCGGCACCAACGATGGCATCGCCGTCGGACAAGAGTTCCAGCGCGGGATGGTGGTCGAGCACGGTCACGCCGGCAAGCAGCACCCGGCGGCGCATGAAGCGCATATAATCGGGCCCACGCAGATTGGCGATGTAGAGCCGGCCGTCATCCTCGCTCGGGAAGGGATAGCCCCATTCCGAGAGCCTGAGCAAATTGCGGTAGGCGGTGTCGACGCAGCGCAGCATCCAGCGCTGGTCCGCGAGCTCGCCCGTGCGCTGCCAGCGCCGCTCGACCACCGCATGCCTGTTGTCGCCCGGGGGCACGCACCATGTGCCCGTGTTCGACGGCGCCGTAGCGCCGCTGGTGCCGAGATGGCCCTTGTCCGCCAACACCACCTTGGCGCCGCTTTCAGCGGCCGCGACAGCCGCCCATGCTGCGGACGGGCCGCCGCCCAGCACCAGCACGTCGACCTGGAGCTGCAAGGTATCAGAAGCTGATTTTTGCGATTTGGGCATGGATGCTCGGCGAAGGAGTGTGAGGCGGTTGGCGTTATGCGGCGCGGGCCGCACCCGAGAACCACAGCGGCTCGTTCCCGGCGCTCCATTTGATGTTGCAGCCGATCGACGGCACTTGGCTTGCGGCGGGCCTGCCGCCCTCCAGCACCGAGTCGACGGCCGCGCGCAGATCAGCACCAGTCACCGGCCTGCCATTGCCCGGCCGCGCATCGTCGAACTGGCCGTGATAGGCAAGCCGCCGGTCGGCGCCGAACAGGAAGAAGTCAGGCGTACAGGCCGCGCCATAGGCTTTGGCCACTTGCTGCGACGCGTCCTTCAGATAGGGGAAGGAATAATCGAACTTTTCGGACTCCTCGCCTATCCGCGCGAGCGTCTCCTCGGGATGCTCTAAATGGTCGTTGGCGTTGATCGCTAGCACCTGCAGGCCCTTCGGCGCATAGTCCCTGGCGAATGCAGCAAGCTGCTCGCGGATCAGCACGACAAAGGGGCACCGATTGGAAATGAAGGCGACGAGCAGGGCCGGCTTGGCATCGAAATCGGCAAGCTTGTGCAGCACGCCTTGCGCGTCGGCCAACAGGAAATCGGCGGCCCTGGTGCCCAGCTCGATCGGGTTGGATTCGGTTTGCGGCATCGATGTCTCCGTTGCAGCGGTTTCATGCAGGTACTTATTCTATCAATTTAGTAGGATTATACGCCTGAGGGCGCGTCTGCGGTCAACCGGGCAGCTTAGAATATCGTGCCAATGTTTCAGGCCGCGCCGGCACGGTTGTTCGAGATGAGGCTGTGTTGGAAGAAACGCGATTTGGCCAGGGAACATGGCTCTGGCAGCGGCGACTTCAATCTGCAGCTCCCGCGCCAGCTTCAGGAACGCATGATCCTAGACCTTGCGAACGACCGCCTCACCATCTGCCCCGATACCGATCGCGATCCGCTCGCCGGAAACAATGCCCCCAATGTCGCAAACCACCAGCGGCATGCTGATCGCGTAGAGGAACTCGGCGACGATGGCGCCAACGGCAAGGATCGGGTCCGGCCGTTCCAGAAGAATGCCGGCCGGCGCCGTGCCCCTGCGGATTGCCTCGGCCAAGACAGAGGAAGAAGACGAGGACCCTCGCCCGCTCGGCATGACCAGTATCTTGCCGGAGACATTCTGGCCAAGGCCTGGGTGCGAATGATCCGTTATGTCGCCGGTCTCGGCGTCTATGCCGCCCCAGAAGCTGAGCGGTTGCGAGAACACCAGCGCCTCGCCCTCGGCGGCACCGGCCAGTTGGAATGTGCCGGCTCTTTCAACGACCTTCACTTCAATCGACCGCGTCATGAGCCGCTCCGCACGACGTGCCCTGCGGCGGCGGAGCGGATGCAATCCTTCATTTCGGCGAAGGCGACGGTCACGCCGATATTGCCCGGCGCATAATGCGCCCATTTGCCGGAATTGGTCATCACCACGCCGTCGAGACGCTCGAGAATCGAGGTGACATAGGTGCAGGTGTCAGCGACCGGGACCAGGCCGAACGCCTCCATGCCAGCCAATGCCCCCTCCTCCTGCAATTGTGTCAGCGTCGCGCGGCCGGTGTTGACATAGATCGGGATGCCCCTGCCCGGCGCCACCGCACGCAGCAGCGGCAACAGGCGCATCCATTCCTGGTGGGAAAAGTGCGGCGTGCCCAGTGACACGGCTGAAAGCAGCGCGCCGTCGGGCACTCCAGACAGTCTGGCCAGCGCATGGTCGATATCGGCGCGGCTGATGCGGATCGTCTCTTCCGGCGCATGGCCATGGAACGCCTCGTCGAGCGTCCGCGCTTCCGGCGTGATCGCGACCGCATGGAACAGCGCCACCGCGCCGGTCGTTGCCGCCGCCGCGCCCAGCGCCTTCAACTGGTCCTCGTCGCGCGGTTGCGGCAGACCGACGATCACAGGAATGCGGTCCCCACTGGCTTGCCCGATGATCAGCCCGACGCCGACGAACAGGCTGTCGCTCGGCTCCCCGTCGGCAACATCCAGCTCGAACAGGATGCGGCCGCGCCGGTTCTCGCTGAGATGCAGGCCCCAGCCCGGTGCGCGACCCGTCATGGCACAGCACAGGTCGATGAAATCGCCATAGCGGTTGGTGCGAGCGCCGATCACCGAATTGGCGAAAACGATGGCATTGGACTCGCCCCAGGCGATCTGCTGGCCGAATTCAGGCCGAAACCGCGTCTGGTAAGGGGCACAGGTGAATGTGGCCTGGCAGCCAAGTTCCAGATGCGCCGTCATCAACCGCCGCGCCGGCATTTCTTCAGCCGCCGGCATCTTGACCATGCCGGGATGAATAAGGTCGAACGACCCGACATTGAGCGTCGTCGGCACCCGGACACGTCCGCTTCCCTCGACCAGCCGCTCGACGAAGTCGAGCCCTGCCTTGCCGTGATAGAGGCAACCGTCGATATGGGCGCCGGTGATATCGAGCAGGCCGCTGGCGCCAATCGCGTTGGAAAAGGCGACGAGGATTTTCATGGCGGCGGCCGCGGCTGGGCCTTGCTCGCCATCGAGCATGGATTGGTCGCGGGCCGTCAGGTCAAGCGTCATCAAGGTGCTCCGGGCTTAACTTGGGCCCGGCTATGCGTTCCTTATTATCAGCGGTCTGGCAAGAGCCGAAACGACGATCAGCCCGCCGCCGCAATCAGCACTGTGCTCTCCGGCGACCAGCGCAGCACCACATCCTGCCCCTCCGCCAACCTGTCGGCGCCAGTATTCTGGACGATGACCTTCAGCGTCTGACCGGCGCAGCCGCGAGGCGGAGCGAGCGCCCGGCTTCGATCAGCGAGTCGTCACCTCGAGGCCGAGGCGGAGCGAAGCCGGCAGCAGCGCCAGATAGAGGTTCTGCGAGAAGAAGACGGCGTCATTGCCCAGCGTGAACGCCCACGGCGTCCCGTCAGCGGCAGGTCGGTCATGAGGGAGAAAAAGACCATGGCGAAGGCGGGAAGACCGGAGGCAATCGCTTTGCAGAAGAACGAAAGCCCGCTCCGGGAACCGGAGCGGGCCTTGGAGGAGGATGAAGGGGTGGGACCCTCTCCTCTTGTTTCCACGGGGGGTGTGGACCGCAATCACCATACAGCCGTCCTGCGGGGCGCATGATCACAAGCCGGCCTGCTTCCATCACATTCCAGTGCACGCCGGCGCGGGTTCGCTCACGGGACCGCGACGCCGGCGACACAAGAGGAGCCGGCTAGATGCGTCCCAGGACGACAAGGATGATGACGATGATCAACACAAGTCCGAGACCGCCACCGCCATAGTAACCGGTTCCGTAGAACGGGCCACCGCCCAGACCGCTGAAGCCGCCGAGCAGCGCGAGGATTAGAATAATGATAAGTATCGTTCCGAGACCCATGGCCTTCCCTGCTCCTGAATGCGCGCTTTCGCGCTGGTTCAACATCGCGCCATTTCGGATGTCGCAAGGTATGAACGTTTTAGAGGGGCTGGCGTTCCGCTGGACTATTGCGGCTACGGGACACACAGCCCGCAACGCAGAAAGCCCGCCTGGACGGCGGGCTTTCCAACCGGCCGGAGGCCAGGAGAGTGCGGTCAGGCCTACGGCTGGTTCCGCAACCTCCCTCAGCCTCAGCGGCGTGCGATCAGCAGGCAGAGCTGCCGCAAGTCGCGGTCATAGGTCCCTTCGCTGCTGAGGACATCGACGCAGCGCTTCTTCATGCGCGTCACCTGCGAGCTTGACATCTGGGCCACGACACCAGGAACGTTGGGGTGATTGGGATTGGATGGGTTGTTCGGGTTGGACGGATTGCTGGGATTGGTGCCGTTGCCGATGCCCGCGCCGACACCAATGCCACCGGCGCCGCCAACACTGGCGCCAAGCCCCGCATTGATGCCACCCGTTCCGCCAACATTGGCCCCGAGCCCGGCGTTGATGCCGCCCGAACCACCGATATTGGCGCCGGCTCCTGCATTGACGCCATTGCTGCCGCCGACCGACGCGCCGAGCCCGGCGCTGACGCCCCTCGAGCCGCCGACATTGGCGCCGGCTCCGGCGTTGACGCCACCGCTGCCGCCGACCGAGGCACCGACGCCGGCATTGATGCCGCCACCGCCGCCGACCGAGGCGCCGACACCGGCATTGACACCGCCGCTACCGCCAACCGAGGCGCCGACACCGACGCCAAGACCTGCTGCGTTTGCTGGCACGGACAGAACCAAGACTATTGCACTACCCGCCAACACACTGGCGACTGTCTTGATGGTAAAGGCCATAACACTCTCCTGTTGTCGTTGCGCTAGGCAGTCGGCATGCAGCCGATTGCGATGGCAACTACGTCGAAGAGAGTTTTGAGTTTCAATTCACGCTATACATGTGAGCGGCATGGTATTAACTGTCGAAACAAGAAAGCGGTAATGATAATAAAAACATAATATACTTGTAGAAAATATCTAACGGCAGACGTTTGCAATGTCTATATTTTGAGAAGTTTACGAGAAAAAACGATTTAGAGCCAGCTGTTGGAGAGCCGATGATTTGGTGCCAGGCTGCTTGCTACCGAACAGCCAGGATACAGCACCTCACCTGCGGAGCAGTTCCGGACCACTAGCCGCTAAGGAGCCCTGTTGGCCAACTCTGGATCAAACAGGACCGGCCACTCTCGCGTGACAGTCTGGCCTTCAGAATATCCGGTAAAACAGCCTATAGCGCACGCGCTCCATATAAGAGCGGTACTCCGGTTCCGCGGCAAGCAAGGCCTCCTCGCGCAGAATGCGGTACACCTGCAGATAGGTGATAACCGCATAGACGGCGAGATTGTAGAAGGAAAAGGCCGACAGCAGGTAAAGGACATGGCCGGTAAGGTAACCGGCATAGATCGGATGCCGCACCAGGCGGTAGGCGCCGCCGGTCATCACGCCGCGATTGGCGGGCAGGATGGCAAAGGAACGACCCAGCGACAGCTTTCCCCAGATGACGAACCACAGTGCCAGGAACTGCAGCGGCGCGGCGACATAGATGGGGATGATGGGGATGCCCGGTTCCATGGTGATCAAGGCGACACCAAAACTGGCGGTCACCGAAGCGACTACCGCAAGCGGGCTCCAGTCACGCGTCACCGGCCGCCGCGATAGCAGCAGCCAGGTAAAGGTGAGCGTCTCGGAGACCGCCACGAGCGCGATATTGAACCGGGTGGGATCCTGCACGAAGTGATACACGCCCCGGTACACAAACAGCGCGGCGCATGCGAGCGCACAAATGCGAAAGAAGCCTTCGCGCAAGTCGGCCAGGATCTCGCGCTTGCGCGCTTCGGATATCATCCCGCCCTGGTTGACGCGCGGAAGCGTTTCGCTTTTTGGTGCAAGCAAGGCAAGAACCCCGATCATCCCTCGGAGGGACCTTTGCACGCAACCATTGCTGTGCGGTTAACCGAGAAGATCATATCGGCATCAGAAACGGCGACGGCGCCGCCGAAAGAGACACAAGGCACGGCCGTGCAGATTGTCTCCGCTTCGAGGATCGCCAGGAATGGGTTTCGCCCGAGTTGATCCTCTCCTTAAGGGATTGGCCAGCTACCCCAGAATGCGTTGCTGAAATACCTGGCGAAATCCGGGCTCTGCGGCAGAACCTTACCGTCGGCGTCGCGCAGAATGCCGGCGGCGAAGAGGTAGTTGCCGATCGCTTCCATCTTGGCAGGGTCCAACGTCCCGATGGCACCATTTTGCCCGCATAGATAATTGCCCTCGAGCAGTGCTTTCAGCGAGGCGTGGACCAAGGCCGGATTCGTCAGGGCATCCTTGTTGGCGGCTATCAGCAGCGTGGCGGCCTCCCCTGGATGATCGACGGCGAATTGGTAGCCGCGCCGCGTTGCCTGGATGAAGGACGACGCCAGTTCGGGGTTCGCCTGGAGATACGCTTCGCTCGAAGAGATAAGCGTGGTGTGCTCATCGGGGACGCCATGGTCGGCATAGACGAAACTGCGCTGCTTGACGCCCCTGAGTTCGGCTTCGACGCCCTCCCAGGTCGACACTTCCAGCGTGAAGTCGACCGAACCGTTGGCCAGCGCCTCGTAGGCGGAAGTGCCCAGCGTCACCGTCTCGAAATCGCCCTTGCCGCCGTCGTGACGGATGATGGTCGAGATCAGCGCGGTCTCCCAGGCGCTGCCGAAACCGCCATAGGTCAGGCCATTCAGATCTTTCGGGCTTTTGATTTCGCTGCGCGCGGCATTGAACACCAGCCGGCCTGTCTCGGACTGCACGACGGCATAGACGCCCTTCAGATCGGCCCCCGCGGTCTTCTGGGTGAACAGGCTGATGGTGCCGTTGATCCCGAAATCGGCGACATGGTTGGCGACAAGCGTGCCGGCACCGGTATCGCTGTACGGCAGGATGTCGACCTCGATGCCGGCTTCCCGATAAAATCCCTTATCGCGGGCGACGAACAGGCCGATGTGGTTGGTGTTGACCGTCCAGTCGAGGGCGACTGTGACCGTCCGCGTTGCCGCGAAGGAACGGCTCGATCCGGTGATCAGCGGTACGCTGCCGGCAAGGGTGAGCAGCAGGGCTCGCCTGCGCGTCAAGTCAATCATGGTCATGTCCTTTGGATGGCTGGGGGTTGAGCAAAATGTCGAGAATCTCGGCCTCGAGTGCCCCGGCCTGCCGCGTGGCCGCGCTGGCGGAATCGCGCGCGCGCGGCAGCGGCACCTTGATCTCGCGCACGACCCGGGCAGGCCGCGCGGACAGCACATAGATGCGGTCGGACAGGAACAGGGCTTCGCGCACGTCATGAGTGATCAGCAACGCCGTCCAGTGGTGGTGCCGCCACATCTGTTCGAGCCAGCGCTGCAGGGCCGCACGGGTCAGTGCGTCGAGCGCGCCGAACGGCTCGTCGAGCAGCAACATATCGCGTTCCTGCACCACGGTGCGTAAAAGCGCCGTGCGCTGGCGCATGCCGCCCGAGAGCTGCGCTGGAAAGTGCCACTCGAAGCCGGCAAGGCCGAACTCGGCAATCAGCGGAGCCACACGCTTCCGGGCCGCCTTGCGGCTGACGCCTTGCACCTCGAGTCCGAGCGTGGTGTTGTCGAGGATGCGCCGCCACGGCATCAGCGCGTCGCGCTGCGGCATGAAGGCGAAATGCCTGCCGTGATCGTCGAGCGGCACGCCGTCGAAGAACATCTCACCCTCGCCATGCTCGGCGCCGGTCAGAAGCTGGAACAGCGTCGACTTGCCGGCTCCCGAAGGTCCAAGGATCGAGACGAATTCGCCGGCATCGACACGAAGCGAAATGTCGGCGAGCACATCGAGCCCGCCAAACGCCTTGCGAACATGCCGCAATTCGAGCCGGCTCATGCTTCTGGACCTTTTCCAGCGCCTTGCCTGCCAGCGGCTCGTTCCCAGGGCATGGCAAGACGCTGCAGCAGCATCGTCAGCCCGAACAGGACAAGGGTGAGCGCTGCGCTGACGCAGACGGCGGCGAGCACCAGGTCGGGACGGAAATTGTTCTTGGCGTTGAGCATGTAGATGCCCAGCCCTTTGGCCGCGCCTGCATATTCGGCGAAAATGGCGCCGACGACGGCATAGGTGATGGATATCCTGAGGCCAGCGAAGAAATAAGGCAGCGCCGAAGGCAATCGTGCCAGCATGAAGACACGCCAACGCCCTGCTCCCATGGCACGCAGCATCTGACCGATCTCCACCTCGGTAGCCTCGTAGCCCTGTACCAGCGCGACCAGCATCGGGAAGAAGGTGACCAGCGCCACCAGCATGATCTTGGGCGCCAGCCCGAAGCCGAACCACAGCACCACCAATGGCGCGATGGCGACCAGCGGCAAAGTCTGGCTGACTATGAAGATGGGAAACAGTGCTCGCCGCAAAGGCTGGAAGAAGTCGACCAGCATCGACAGGGCGAAGGCGGCACTGAGCGAACAGGCAAAACCGATCAGCGTGGCGCGGACCGTGGGAATGGCGTTGTCGACCAAGGCTTCCCGATTGAGCATCGCCTGTTCGAAGACGCGCGAGGGCGCCGGCAGAACCGTCGGCTTGATGCCGGAAATGTTTGCGTACAGTTCCCAGGCCACGAGCACCAAACCGATCGATATCACGGCCGGCGCTGTTTTTGCGAAGAAGCCCGCGACGTTACGCGGGTTGAATGACGATGAGACCACGAGCGGTTCAGACGGCGGTGGGACTGTTGGCCGAGACCGTGACATCGAGGGTTACATGGCCGGCGCCGGGCCCGAAGCGGCAGAAGGCTTCATCGAGGGCCGAGAAGATCGCGCCGGCATCGCCGCGCAGCTTGGTGCAGAAATTCTTGGAGCGATCGTAGACGCCGGACTGCTTCAGGAAATCTATGCAGCCATAGATTTCGTCCATGTGGTCGTCAGTGCCCATCACATAGAGCGAGAACTGCGCCGCCGCCGGCTGGCCAGTGGCCGGCGCGCCGCGCACTGCGGTGATGGCGGCTTGCTTGCGCGGGCCGAGTGGCCCGGCAGGTCCGCCGAACGTGTCGGAGCGGCAGATCGGGTCATCCGGCTCGCCTGGGCAGCCACGCGAAATGGTGGCTGACAGCACGCAATGCCTGCCGCTGCCAGACGCGGCCACGAAAAGGTCGCGCAGCGCAGGGAATAACACCTCGGGGGGCCCGACCAGCAAGGTCGAAATGTCGTCGGTCTCGATCCTGAGCTTATCGCGGTACGGATCGAGCGCGCCGAGCGCGCCCAGAATGATGCCGACGAAATCGTCGGCCATTGGATATAGGGAAACCTGTGCGCCTGAAAACATCGCCCGCCTCGCTCCGCTGGTATTACCCAGATCAGCTTCTAGGGTCTGTGGGCTTGCCGCCCCCGTCTCAGCCCCGACCGTACGGAGCACCCCTGTGGATAGGCGCGTTAAAGCATCATTCGGACGGTTGGGAAAGCTGTTTTTTTGGCAAGCCGCGCTAAAGCATTGCCCGAGCTCCAGGGCAATTGGACATCGCCGGCGCGGAAATTTGTCTGGAACCTTCGCCATTCCGAGGGGTTGTCCCACCAGTCGCTGGACGCGATTCCAGGACCAATTTTCCGTTCGGGATTGTGTCAAAACAAGAGATTGAGCGGTTCATGATTTCCGCGAAACCGTGCACCGTTCCCGGCGACGAGTTCACAGAAAATGGAGACAAATCATGTTCATGAAAATCCTCGCGGCTTCGGCCTTCACCATTGCCGTTGCAACATCCGCCATGGCACAAAGCAATAGCGCAGCGGGCGCGGATGGGCCCGGCGGTAGCGGCAAGTCCGTCACTGTGGACCCAAGCACCCCGGCTTCACCCAGTACGATCGATCCGGGCGCGACCAACAGCACGACCACCACGCCGGGCGACATGAATTCCAATGCGGACAAGAATTGCCCGACCAACCCGCCGGGTGCACAGACGGACGCCAATGGCAACGCCACCGCGCCGACCGTGAACGACAACAACTGCGGAAAGTAGTTTGCCATCGCGATATGAGAACCGCGGACGCAGTTTCCGCGGTTCCCATTATTGGGATTCAGTGTCCGCGACTACCCGCTTGCGGCTCTGGTGCCGCTTCACTGCCCACCCGGCCAAAGACCCTTAATTCAGCGTACGGTTTGCCGGCCCGGGGGCGTGGGAATGAGGCGTATATTTTCATCAGCCGTTTGAGCAGGCGCCCGTAGGTGAGGTGCCGAACCCGGCCATTGGCAAGATCGAACTCCACCATCCCCCACCGCCTTACGGGACCCTTTCCGGTTGGCGGACCCAGTCGCCTGACCTGGAAGGCCAGCCTGACCTTGCGGCCGGCGACATCCAAATAGATACCGGGTTTAGCGCCCAATACGTGCCACATCCGGGCAACGTGCCCGATCGACATGTCGGACGAAATCGCCATGTGGTCCCGCTCAAGTCGAGCCCAGACGAAATCACCGGCTGGCTGCCGCATCCCCGACACCAGATTCTTGCAATAGGCTGGCACCACCTCACGCACCAACCGGCGCATCGCGCTCGCCACGCCGTCCACCATATCCCGCCGCGATGCCCAGTCTGCTTCGGTGAACAGCACTTGTCCGAGGATGTCGCCGTCGTCGAAATTGGCCGACATCTTATGCAGTGTCACGCCGCCATGGACCGCATGCTGGCCATCCGCGACAAGACGATGGAGAGGATGTGGCCCCCGGTAGTTGGGCAGCAGCGCCGGATGAAAATTAAGCCCGCCCTTGGGAAAGAGGTCGAGCAGCTGCTGCGGGATCAAGGTCGGGAAAGCGAAGCAGATCAGCACATCCGCGGCGATGTCAGGCAATTGCCGGGCAAGCTCGTTCCAGTCGTAAGGCCGGCGGAATTCGATCAGCTTTACCGGCGTGTTGCCGAGATGGCGCCTGAGCAAAAGCCGGCGCCTCAGCCTGCGCCGAAAATTGCCAATGCTGAAGCCTCTGGATGGGCGTTGAAAACCAGGCACGATGATCGCACCAACACGGTTTCCCGCCTCGATCCATCCGGAAAGCAGCGGCCCGGTATAAGCAGAAACATCCAGGATGAAAATTGCATTGAGTTGCCCGGCGCAGGCCGCGGGTTCGGAAGAAATCATCTTCTCAAGCCCAGCGGGGCAAGACGTAGCCTGCCCGCACCAGCAATTCGATCACCGTTACAACTCGGCCGGCCAGGCCCGAAAGCCGGCCTGGCCGGTCAGGCTGCCTTGGAAGAAAGCGGTCCCGCCGCAACACTTGAGAGTCTTTCCCGCTTCACCAACACCGGCTTTTCGTAGATCTTCTTCATGCTCATCCCCGATGATCGATCAACCCACACAGTTGGCCAGCAACGCAACGAACTGTCAACCGCCACGGCGGCCAACAGCCCCTATGCGTATGATCCTTGGCAATCGACGGGCGTTTATACCCCACCTGCTGCCAAAACGGCTGGTGAACCTTATGAAACCGCCTTTTCACGAACCGGCAGCTTCCAGCCTGGTCTGACGAAATGGCAGGTGTAGCCGTTGGGATATTTCTCGAGATAGTCCTGGTGCTCGGGTTCGGCCTCCCAGAACGCTCCGGCCGGCGCAAGTTCGGTGACGACCTTGCCGGGCCACAGGCCGGAGGCGTCGACATCGGCGATGGTGTCCTCCGCCACACGCTTCTGCTCCTCATCGGTGTAGTAGATTGCGGAGCGATAGCTCATGCCGACATCGTTTCCCTGGCGATTGCGCGTCGTCGGATCATGTATCTGGAAGAAGAATTCCAGAAGCTGGCGAAAGCTGATTTTCGCCGGGTCGAAGGTGATCTCGATGGCTTCGGCATGCGTGCCATGATTGCGATAGGTGGCGTTCGGCACGTCGCCGCCACTGTAGCCGACACGCGTGGCAAGGACACCCGGGAAGCGCCGGATCAAATCCTGCATGCCCCAGAAGCAGCCGCCGGCAAGCACTGCACGTTCGCTCGAAGTCGCCATGTCACGTCTCCTCAAAAGGCAATTCCGGGGAAGTGTAGCGGCTCTCCGTCGGGAATTGCGCGGCACAAACTTGGATAGTGCATAAATGGGCATTGCTGCCAGCTTCGTCCAGTCAGACGAGCGGTCGTCCGGTTGTATTATAGGGGGATCGCACGACGCCGCTCACCCTAGCTGCGCGGATGCCGGGTCCGGCTGCTGGCGGCAGCCGGCAGATATCGCGTGCCGGGCGGAATGACGGCAAAGCTGATCGCCGCCGGCGGTGCCTCGCGCGACCAGTTGAAAAGAACGGTCTTGACCGGGATATTGTCCACCCACGCCAGAAATCTTGACGGCACGTGACGACCCGACCAGACCATCAGCATGCCGTGATCGCGCAACCGCTGCCTCGTGATCCAGGGTGCGAACCGCATATCGAGATCGGTGAAGATAGACGGCTTGTCATAGGCGTTGAGGCCAGCCAGCATGGCAAGATTGGTGTCGCCACCGACGATGTCGAGCCGGCCCGGCGCCGCCGCGTGCCAGATTGCCTCGGCCTCGTCCGAGATCGGCCGCGCCGGCCAGCAGACGGCGTCCATGCGTCCCCGCACATTGCAGTCCGTCCATCGGATCGCCCCATAGGCGCCCGACATGGCGACGATGCAGATGAAGGCGCAGATCGCCAACCTCCTCATCTCGACGGCACCGAGCCGGTGACCGAGAAAGGCGAGCGCGACGACGCCGACAAGATTGTACATCGGCGCGCCCCAGGCTTCCCCGGTGCCGGTGAACAACGAGACCACCATGATCAGCGCCGCCGGCCCAAGCCCCATCCAGCAGAGATAGACGAGCGTGTCGCGCTCGACCGGCACTTGCGGGGCTGGTGAGCGCCGCAATAGCCCTGATAGCGCCAACACCAGGAGAAAGCCGGAAAGGCCGGCCATCTGGACGCCGATATAATAGAGCCGCGCCCGGTGCTCGCTCACCCATGCATCGCGGCCGGCGAAATAGGTCAAAGGCAGGAAATCGATGCGGTAGAGTGCGATGGCAAGCGGCGCGGCGACGGCGAGAAACACAGCCAGGCCAAGCCATGGCCAGGGTGTCGCCAGCCGGCTGCGCGCACGTGGGTCGCACAGCAGCCAGAGGCCGCCGAAGGCAAGCAGCAAGCCGGTGG
This sequence comes from Mesorhizobium sp. B2-3-14, assembly GCF_006442175.1. NCBI lineage: Bacteria > Pseudomonadati > Pseudomonadota > Alphaproteobacteria > Hyphomicrobiales > Phyllobacteriaceae > Mesorhizobium > Mesorhizobium sp. B2-3-14. The sequence continues at coordinate 38,025 of NZ_VFVP01000019.1, forward strand.
AGAACTTGGCGTAAAGCCCAACGCCCGACACCAATCCGAGCGCCAGCCACCAGCCCGGCCCGCCGCCGCGGCTGGCGCGCCACAGCAACCAGCAGATCGCCGCCCAGAACGGCATCTGCGCATAGTCGTGATTGAATTGCGGCGTCGGCCAGCCGAAGAAATAGACCGACGGCATCAAAAGCACGGCGGCCAGCGCTTTGTCGCGGCCGAGCGTGTCGCGAGCCAGCAGGTAGACCAGGACGAAAGTGGCCGAGATCGTCAGCTGGGCCAGCAGATATTGCGGCCAGCGGAACGATCCGGTCAGGAGATGACTGATCTCGAGCAGCCAGCCGGGGAGTTGCGGATGCTTGTAGGTCAAAAGCACCCATTCGCGGCCCCACATGAAGCCTTCCACGACGTCGCCGGGCGGTGCGGGATCGATGAGTGTTGGCACCAGGGTCCAGCACAGGATCTGCACCAGGCACAAAAGTGCCAGCAAACCCCAAGGGTGCCGAAGCAGCGCGGACCAAACCAATGACGAGTCCAGGCCCACGGCAGGCAGTGCTGCCGGCACCCAACGATCCATGGAGTCGTCAATTCCCGCCATGCCGCGCTTAAATCACATCGCCCGGTTTGCCGAATAGCCCCAAGGTCAAAGCTTACAAAAAAGTATACTTGCGTGCCATTGCAATACCAAGATTGAGCGGGAATCTCGGCGTTCTATTGCCCTCCCCGGGCAAAACAGCCCGCACACCTGATCCCACTTCAGCATCCCGGACATTCGATGCGTCACTAGCATGCCGTCATCCATCACCGCGCGCTCGACTTCTGGCTGGCGCGCGCGGCTGTCCTCGTCATCATCTGCCTGCAGCTTCTGGTCATCAACGATCTTTCGTTCGGCCCTCGCTGGCTGGCGCCGGCGCTGGAGGCCGCCCTGCTGGTGCCCCTATCCGTGGCCACCGCCTGGACGCAGGTCGCCACCCAGAAAGCGGTCGAGGAAGAGCACTGGTATCTCGTCGGCCGTTTTCGCGTCATGATCCGCAGGACGGCCCTGGTAATGACCGGCGTCGTCAGCGTCATGAACTGCGGTTCGCTGGTGCTGCTGGTGCGCGTGTTGCTGGCGGGACATGCCGGCAGCAGCGGCCAGACATTGCTCGTCGACGCGCTCAACATCTGGCTCACCAACATCATCGTCTTCGCCTTGTGGTTCTGGAGCACCGATCGCGGCGGGCCGCCGACCTGCGGACTGGTCAAACGCGCCCATGCCGATTTCCTGTTTCCGCAAATGACCCTGGACGATCGCGAGATCCGCGACTGGCTGCCTGGCTTCGTTGATTATTTCTTCCTCGCCTTCACCAATGCGACGGCGTTTTCACCAACCGACACCTTGCCGCTTTCCCAGCGCGCCAAGCTTTTGATGATGGCGGAGGCGATGATCTCGCTGCTCACGATCGCGCTGGTCGCGGCCCGCGCCGTCAACATCCTGGCCTGAGTACGGTTTTTCCGACCTTGCGCCGAAGAGGAGCCGGGCCTCGTATCCGTGAACGATGAGCGGCCCGAAAACGCAAGAAAGCCCGCCCTGGCGTGAGCCAAGGCGGGCTTGTGGTTCGATCGAGCCGTCAGGTGCCGGTCCCAAAGCAGGGCCGGCCGTCAGTCCTCCGGGGCTGGCCCGAACTTCCGCACGATCACCTCGAACAGAATATCCGAGATCCACATGGCGCAGACGCCGATGAGGAAGGCAGCCGCCAGCGTCGTCGTGTCGTCACTGGCCAGCGGCAGCCCGGTGGCGCGGGCATACTGGACCACCGGCAGCGTCAAATAGGCGGCGGCAAGCGCGCCGCAGATTGGCGACGCGACCATTTCGCGCAGCTTGTAGCGGTGACGCGACAAAGCCCGCAGGACGCCGCCGGCGAGACCGGCGGCAACGACCGGCCCCTTGATGCCAAGCAGGTCGAAGAGATCGTGCATCATTTGACCGTCCTCGTGACCATCGTCATGACTTCCATCCGCACAGTCTTTCGCCCTTGCGGTTGTGCGCCAGCAATGCCTTGACCTCGCCATCCGACAGCGCATCGACCGCTGCCACCGACAGGCGCAGCGGGCTCGACACCGCGCAAAATCCGCCCTTGGCAGTGGTACAGCCTGATATCACGGCCACGACCGAGGCGAGCATCAGTCCCTTGCCCATGATTTGAGCTCCTTTCGGGCGGCGGCGGACGGCAGCGCACCGATATCGTTCTGGACCTGGTCGGCTATGGCGCGCGCCTCGGCCTCGGTGGCAGCCTGTCGCGCGCGCTCCGCGCGTTCGCCGGCCAGCCGCTGGCGAACGCCCCAGCCGAATGCCGCCAGGATAGCGGCGCCCACGCCCAGAATGGTCGGATTGGTGAGCAGGAAAGACATTAGCGCGCTCATCGGTTTGGCTCATCCTTGGCGAGATAGCCGACGGCAAAGACCGCTATCGGCAAAAGCGATGCCCATGTCTCGGCGTCGTACCAGGATGGCCAGAAATTGCGTACGACGACGCCCGCGACGGAGACGGCCGCGGCGGCGATCGTGGCGGCCGTCAGCTTGTTGGTCGGACGGGTGGTCGGCTGGGTAACTGTGGCCATGGTCAGAACATCCCTTCAAGGGCATCGGCGATATGGTGCCAGGCGGCGAGGGTGACGAGCACGCAGGCGGCGATGATACCGCCGGTCTTCGCGGCCATCGGCATCCCGGAATTGTCGGGCGCTGGCGACGCCGGCTCGGCCGCCGGCACGGCATCGACGGGCGTTTCAGCCTTTGGCGGAGCTGCTTGCGGCGACGGTTTTGCAGGCCGCGCGGGTACAGCCGCCGGCGCCGACATCAGCAGCGCCTGCGCCCGCACCAACTTGACCCGATCCGACCAGCCGCGCCCGAATGTCGCCCATGTCGGCAAGCGTTGCAGGAACGCCAGCCGCGCATCGCAGAGCCCGTCGATCACGGCGCCGGCCGGTTTTGCCCTGGCCGCGGCGAGCGTGGCCGGCCCGATGCGCCCGTCCTGGGCAGCTCCCACCACCGCTTGCAGATACTTCGCTGCCCTGCCGGGTCCGCTGTTCACCGCGAAATCGAACACGGCGCAGTCGACGCCATCTGGCAACTCGGCCCCCAGCACGGCATCCCAATAGAACCGGCGAAAAACCGTTGCCACCTGGTCATCCCCGATCTTGCGCAGATCGGCCTTGCTAGCGCCGGCCTTCACGTAGCGGCGGAAGTTCGCCAGCGTGACACCCTTCATCGTGGCGCCGCCCGGATCGGCCGGATTGTCCGACCAGCCACCTTCGGATCTCAGAACGAGCGCAAGCGCCCGCGCGAAATTGCGGTCCATGGGTATTTCCCTTTCGCGTTGTAATGGTTTTGGTCGACGCAGGAAGTCGGCCATGCCCTCGCCCAGGATCCCAATCCCAACGACAAGCGCACCAGCCCTCGGTAACTGTGCGTTGTCTGGCATGCCGCCTTGCACGCAGGCCGGCACGTGATAGAAAAATTCAATTCCAGGACGAACGGGTTTCGGATGAGAAACTATATTGGCGCCGCGCAACGGCGACGAAGTCCTCCTCCTTCTGCGGAAGAAATCGAACTGATCATCGTGTCACCCAACGGTTGAGTCTTACAGCCCGGCCTGAGGCGGCGGGTGCAGGTAATACAGCCGCTAGCGTCACAGTATTGCCAACTGGCGCGCCGTTCACGGTTGTATTGTGCCACTGCCGCTCAGCGCCAATGATGACCGTATCAATCTCAATTCCGATCCGGTCGCCGCTAGCGATTCCTGAAGCGTTCACAACGTCGATGGTGGTCGCTCCCGAGAGCGACGCAGTACTGAGCGCAGTTTTCAGGAGGAATGTATTTCGATATCCCGGAAAACCATTCCGCTCGATCGTGGCACCGAGAGGCAAATAGCTCTCCATATTGGCGCTGTAGCAAAGCCGGCTAATGTCGGTTTCAAAGTCCCGTTGGCGCTGCATTGGCGCAGCGAAACCTTGTTCGAAATCGATACCTTCGATGATCGCCGCGCCTATCCAGCCAGAAGCCCCGACGAAAAAAGAGGCGACCGATGGATGTATCCAGAGCCAGTTGGTTGAGAACTCATAGACCGCCGCGCCCGTCCGAACGATCGACTGACCGTTGCTACCCTTGGCATAGTATGGGGTATTGCCAGAAAGCACTCCGCCAGAGGCGTCGAAGCATACAACCGTGACGGGGCGCGAGCCATTGAGGAAGCTAAGGAAGGCGGCCTGAGTGGTGTTCGCCTTCTTATAAATATGGCCAACTGCTTGGCCGGAACTCGACACCAAGAGCTGACCGTCGCCGTTGGCACGCGACGTGCGCGCTGTAACACCATTCGTCAGGAAGGGTGACGGTGCAGCATAGCCGCCAGTCGCACTGTCATATAGCACTACGCCAGGCACCGTTATGCGGCCCTCTGCCTGGATGGGAAAGAACTTTGCTCCCTCAAACCGCCGCACGAGGTTCGCGCCACCTGTGGGCCTATTGGAAATGTCACGGAGTGTGACAAAGATGCGTTTTAGATCGGGTGAGACGATGTTTGCATCGTCAATGCCCGATGCCGACAAAAGGTCGATATTGAATGAGGCGAAGCCAGTCGCTGACGGCACGTTGATCAAAGCAGGCGTGTTAGTGAATGCACCGTAGGTTTCGATACGCGCATTCCTGAAAAATACCGTAGTCAGATTGCTTGTGCTCCCTAGGGTAGCAAGTACGAAGATCGCATGGCCGACGCCTGCAGACGCGCCGTCAATTCCCATCTGCGGACCATCGATGAGCACCTCCTCAATGGCGGCAGTCCCTGCCAAGGTCAGCTTGACCGTTCCCCGCCCGATCACTTTCTGATTGGTGCCGATGTACCAGGTTCCGCCGCGAAACTGGCAATTGACAAAATACGACGAGCCAGCGAGATCGCAATGAACATGCGAGCCATTATTGTAGAGTGTAAGAATGTTGAACTCGTTGCTCACCCAATTGGTGTTATTCGCTACGCCGTCGAAATAGAGACCTTCGTCAAACCCGCGCACATGCAGCCAAAGCTTGCTTTCTGCCATACCGCCGAAATGAACCCCCCGCGTGTTCGCGATAATTGATTTATCCGAGGTGTTCTGGACCTCCAGCCAAATCTTCGCACGGCGCAAAATATTGGCCCCGGCCCCACCGACACGGACCGCTGAAAGGCCATCAAAGGCGCCACGTATCAGCGCGCCCTTGCCATTGATCTCGCCTACATCACGCCAGTCGATTGAAGAACCAACCATGTAATATGTCGCGACGGCGGGCAGGACGAGAGCGGCACTGGTGATCCGGCAATAAGAGCCGAGTGCGTTTAACGCAGCCGCGTTGTCAACGAGACCTTCGTAGGCACCGAGCATCGTCGCGCTGGCTACACTCTCCCTTAGCACCCAATACCCTCCACTCCCCGCATCCACGGTCCCATCCGGCATGAAGCGATCGGTGGAGCGGAAATATGCCAGCGCCGGGTAGCCGCCGGCGGTGATTGCCGCCAGCGACATGCGGGCGTAGTTGGCGCCGCCGACGAGGGTTGCCGGCGTGGTGAAGACCGGGGCGTAGAACTGCGTGCGGATGGCTTTGACGCCGGCGGCGATGGTGGCGCCGGCAGCTGTCGCCACCGACACGTAGATCGGCACGTTGACGCCCGACACCATGGCAGCGTCGGCCGCATATTGCTGGGCGAGATCGCGGGCGCGCTCCGCCTCGGCGATGACGCCGGCCAGTTCGTCCCTCACCGCCGCCGTCGCGTCGCCGACAAGATCGTCCGAGCTGAAGAAGGCAAGCGCGATGTCGTCGCGCCCGACGGCCGGCGCCAGCGTCTGGAACGCATAGACGAAACCGGCCGACACCGCGCCTTCCTGCACATGCACCGTCGTGCCCTTCTGCATGGTGCGGCTGGTGCGGGCGTCGGCTGCGCGATACCAGAAACCTTGCGAGGCCGTGTAGATGCCGTTCAGCCTGGCGTCGTTCTGGTCCTTGACCAACACTCGGTCGCCAACCGCGGTCTGGGTGCCGTCGATGGGCTTGAGGCCTTCTAGCCACGCCACGCCGTCGACGAGTACCGTCTCCAGGTTCGCCGTGGTTGCCAGGCGCACGGGTTCGCGCTGGTGACATAGACGACATCGGCCTCCGTATCCCAGGCGAGTTCGACGGCGGCCGAAGGATGGTCCCAGCCGAAATCGAGCGCCCCAAGGCGCGGCCAGTAGCGCGGCAGCCGGAACGGCTCGCAGGCGATCAGCGCCTCGGCCACCGGAAAGATGCGGCCGGAACCCAGCACCGGAATGCCCTTGGCGCGGGCATCGCGCTCATGTTCGGGATAGGCGGCGGCGATCGCCGCGCGCTGCTCGGCGCTGTAGTGGGCCGCATCGTCGATGGTCATGAAGGTGACGTGACGGCTCATTGCGCTGTCCTTGAATCATCTTGCAAGGCGCCGATCGTATGGTGTTGTTCGCACTGGGTTCTGGCGGCCGTCGCCGGCGGCCACTTCCCCATCGTGAGTAACCCCGCGAGGATCGGATCAGTCCCTCAGGACTTGTATCCTTCGTTCAGGCAGTCGTTCTGCCAGGCCCAGTCGAAGTCGGCCCGTGACATGGACTGGCCCATGCCCGGCTCGACGAACGGGCCGGCGGTGTTGTCGATATAGACGATGAAGCGCGCCTCCTTGGTGAAGGCGCCAACCGTGGCGGTGATGACGCCGCAGGTCTGGCCGGTCGAACTGTCGCCGGTAAGCTGGACATGCGAGAAGGTGGCCGAAGCATCGCCTGCCAGGCCACGCATCTTGCCTTGGGCGGCGGCGATCGCATCGGCGCGCCAATCGCCGCTGCCGCTGCAGGCTGAAAGCAGTGCAGGCAGGAAGAGCAATTTCATGAGGTGGCGCATGTCGGTTCCCGAACGTCGCGCCGCAAGCTACTCGACCTCCGGTTGCCGCGAAAGCGGTGTTGCAAATCATGGTTTCGGAGCTGTTTCACCCCTTGCCCATCCGCTCCACCTCCCCCGCCGACAGGAACAACATCACCACATCGCTCATGCCGAGCAGCGGCGTGAAGGTGACGATGGTGATGCCGCCGGTGGGTTGGTGCGGGTCAGGCCTTTGGAATAGATATCGAGCGGCCGGGATCGGCAGGGCCAGGATTGGGGATTCGTCGAGGAACGGCCGGCGTCTGCTGCGAGGCGCGGGCGGCTTTGGTGACATAGACGACATCGGCCTCCGTATCCCAGGCGAGCTCGACCGCGGCCGAAGGATGATCCCAGCCGAAGTCGAGCGCCCCAAGGCGCGGCCAGTAGCGCGGCAGCCGGAACGGCTCGCAGGCGATCAGCGCCTCGGCCCACCGGAAAGATGCGGCCGGAACCCAGCACCGGAATGCCCTTGGCGCGCGCCTGGCGCTCATGTTCGGGATAGGCGCCAATGATCGCCGCGCGCTGCTCGGGCGAATAATGCGCGGCATCGTCGATGGTCATGAAGGTGACGTGACGGTCATAGCGGTTCCGAAATCAGATTGGGGGGGAACGACCGTATGCCGCTGCTTGGACGCGATTCTTAAAAAACGGACGCGGCGCCCCTCATCGAACGCACATCAGCGACTAAGGCACGAATCTGCACGCAGAACCAATCCACGACAAAGGAAGTAGCGGCTACGGGAATGCCAGCGCGTTGTCGAAGGTCATGACCGCAACCTTATTTACAGCTCGAATTGGTCCGTTAAAAGTCTTCGCAAATCTAAGTTGAATCCGCTGAAAGGTGCTATCTTCGCTCGGATATCGTGAGCATACAATCAGTCCTGACACCTTCCCCTGCCGATGGCCATGATCCGTAAGGTACTTTGCAGTCGCGCAAATCTGATCAGCTGCGTGCTCGATTTTGCAGCCCTTCAATTCTACAATAACGTCACCAATCCCGTTCTTTGACACGATCCAATCTGCAGCGATGGCATTATTGACAACGCATCCATCGAACATCGTGCGAACTAACTTTTCCTTCTTTGGATTCAGAAAAATTGCCCTCTTTCCTTTCTCTTCAACTTTAATCTGCGATGCCTTACTCGTCGACTGGCAATTCTGCATTTCCCCCGCCCACCATAATTTTCAATATCTTAAGAAATTCTTCAGAAATCTCGCCTGAGACAGAGTCTAAGTATCCGCCATCGATTAGACCGTCTTCCTCGTTGACTATATTGTACACTTTACGGTCCTTAATGGCATAAGCACGAAGAGAGTTCTGCCGCAGCCAAGAGCCCCGAGGAACAATCTTCGCAAGCGTCGCAATTTGATCCTTCGTTGCAGGAATAGATGTTCCTGCCAGAACTAAATTGTTGATCTTCGATAAAACATAGGGACTGTGCGTTGTTAATATCATGAACCTGTTCTGTCGCGCGGCCGAAACAACACTACTGAGATATTCCACCAATGAGCTTTGAGCGGATGGGAAAAGATGAGCCTCAGGTTCCTCAATAACAACCATTTGAGAATCGACAGGCAGCTTAGAGTTCGGAGCAATACCTCGATAGGCAAACTGCGAGACTGTCAGCCAAAGCGGGAGCAATTCTTGTTGACCAGAGGAAAGCGCTGAAAAGGGCACCTTCCGTCCATCAGGACTCTCGACGAATTCCTGGTCCCTGGTGAATCGAACTTCGCCTCCGAAAATCTTTCTCATCAGATTCTCACGCTGCTGATCCGAAGGAAGGGAGCGACGGACTGTGATGTGGGCGTATCGCTCACGAACGTTCGCGTATTGGCGCCCAAATCGAAGCGTGATTTGATCGAGAAGACCGCCATGGTCAAAAACCGCAATAGCCTTTCCAACGCTAGTGAAAAATGAGCGCCCCGCAGGAATAAAGAGCTGATAAGAAATGTGGTCCCGGCCTAGTTGTCTAGATAGCCTCGTTTCGGCGGTATGTCTAACCCGGTATAGAACATCCCAAGGCGGGATGCTGTCCTCGTCCTTTGAACGAGATCTAGCCTTATCAAAGTCCGAAAGTATGGAAGAGTAAAACTCTTTGAAGAAATCAGACGCGTGTACGTTCACGCGGTCGAGAAAGGCCCGACTGGCTCGTCTCGGACGCTGAACGACAAATTTAATTTTGCCGGCTTCGAACGTGACCTTGAAACTTCCGTTACCCCAAGCAGACGGAGGAAACCATTTTACGAAGTCGAGCGCAAACTGATCATTGAAGTCTGAGAATGAGAGTCCTTCTTCAGCTCTGGAGTACTGAGCGTGAACCTGATGAACAAAGAAATAGATGAGTTTGGATATAACGCTCTTTCCGCTTGCTTGCGGGCCTATCAGAACAGTCATCGGAGCTAAGGTGACCTCAGCGGAATCGATGCAGGAAAAATTGCTTATTGTAAGTGTAACCATGGCATTCAGAAAACCAGCAGCTCAGAAATTATTTGGGAAGGACGGTGTGGTCGAATAGAATTTGCTCCCCATCGCCATCCTAAGCTCAATGCTTTGGCGTTAGCAATCCAAGGACGCAGCTTTTAGCTGGAGCGGTTAGCGAGAGTCGAACTCGCGCGTTCAGTTTGGGAAGCTGAACAGCCGCCACGGGAAATGACCTCAATGCTTCCCCATCCGCTCCACCTCCCCCGCCGACAAGAACAACATCACCACGCCGCTCATGCCCAGCAGCGGCGTGAAGGTGACGATGGTGATGCCGCCGGTGGCGTTGGTGCGGGTCAGGCCTTCGGAATAGATGTCGAGCGGCGGCTCCTCGTCGAACCAGACGCCGTGCAGCGTCTCGCCCTGCCATTTCTCGCGACCTTTTTCGTAGCTCTTGAACGACAGCACGCTCTCGCCGGCCTGCACATCGCCGCCGCCGCCATGGCGCACCACGACGCTGTCGAGCGCACCGGGCGCGCCGCGCCCCATGATGGTGTCCAAAATGGCGTCGGCCGGGATCATGCCGGTGCCCCATGCCGCCTGCTGCTGCGGCGGGCCGACCAGCACGCGCTGCGGGTTGTCGCGCGTGCCCTCGCCGGTGACGCCGGCGGCCCACAGCCGTACCGGCGTGTCGAAAACCTTGCCTTGCCACCACGCGGGGTAGCGGCCGGTGAGGTGCATCGCCCATTCGGCGCCGCCTGCTTTTGTCTTGCCGAGCTGGTTGCCGGCCATGAACAGGCGTTCGCGGTTGGCCGCGCCAGCGGCATGGAATTCAGCCTGGCGTTGATATGGCTTGTAAGAAGCCAGTTGGTTGGTGCGCTTTCTGCGGTCAAGCTCCGCCAGCAGCGCCAGATATTCGGTTCGGGCCGAGATCAGACGGCTCCTCGAGGAACGGTTTGACGACGGTTTCAAGGGCGCGGATGCGGTTGCGGATCTCGTCATCGCTTAGGGCGTCCAGTTGGTTTACGGCGACATCAAAATCCCTGGGCAGCACCGACAGCACGATCTTCAGATACTGGTCCGGCTTGTCGGTCCGCACCTCGGCGAGGACACCGGCGCCATGCGCCAGAAAATCGGCCCGCACGGCGGCCAGGAAATCGTCGCCCAATGTTTTCTTGGTCCGCTTCGGCCGGGGCGTCTTGGCGGCTACCGGACTGGCAGCGGGCTTGCGCCTTGCCGCCCTGGCCTTGCGGTGCGCCGGCCCGGTTTCATCAGTCATGGGTCCGCGCCCCGACATTGACATCACCGGCGGCGGCCTTCGGCGGCGCCTGCCTGGCCCGCTTTTTCAAGCGGGCGGATTTCTTCCTGGCCTTTCCGCGCTTCGGCTTCGCGGCCTGTGCGGGCCTCGCCACAGGCCTTGCAGCCTTGAGCCGCGCCATGGCGAGACCTACGAGCTGTGCGCCGATACCGGCCTGCGGAAAGCAGAAGCCACCGGCCGCATCGCGCACCATGCCGATCAGCACGCCGGCGGGAACCGCCTCGACACGGCCGAGGCGCGCCACCGGGCCGGCGCCCTCGAATTCGCCGATGGCGCTGACGATCTCGCGGCCGTCATCGCCGGTGATGATGCTGGCATAGCGGGGCATGGTATTTCTCGCATCTCGCGGAAGCAGCGCCCTACGGCGCCACCGCATCGGCAGGCAGCCCAACTAGGGGCCAGAAACACAAAACCCGCCTCGGCGGCGGGTCGGTGGCGCAAATCAGCACCATGGATGGATTTATAGCATCGCTGCCCTCACCGGTCAATGCCAAATAGGAAAAAATTCACATTTTCCGAGAGGGCATGATCCCGGCGGCTGACATTTATCCGGCTGTTCATGAACCGGCACCTGTGAAATCATCAGCGCCAGCTCATGGAATGATTCCCGTCGCACGGCCTTGTGGGAGAGGACGATGGACAGACCAGCCATGGCATCCGTCTTCCGGATGCGGCACGCTCCGGCCACGGTTTCCGGTGTGCGCAGCACCGGCCAGGGTCAGGCCGATCCGGTCATCCGGGTGCACTCGCTTGGCGAAGCGATCCGCTTCGTCGCCAACGCTTACCCCAATTACGACATCGGCACCGTCGCCATAGATTGCGGCGACCCTTCGATCCCACGCCTCGGCAGCCTGGAAGTCAGGGCGCTTTGGCGCGAGTATGGCGAGCGCCTGACGCAGGAGTAGCGCCTGACCGCTCACGATCGGCGCGCTGGTTCCCGCACGCCGGCCGGATCGGAAACGCCGCTGATGCGTTCCACTGCGATCAACGGAGGGAGAAATCCATGAACGTCGCCAACCTGCAACTCGAAGGCCTGTTGATGGCCGTCGCCTCGATCAACCACGTCCTGGTCAAAAAGGGGGTGCTGACGTCGGAGGAGATCGACATCGCGCTTCGCAAGGCCGAGGCGTCGGAAACCGGCGAGGAGCGATCGGACGGCATGTCGGCGTCGAACCGCGACGCCGTCAATTTTCCGATCCGGCTGCTGGAACTCGCCAACCAGTGCCAGCCGGAGGCCGACATGCCGTCTTTCTCGAAGCTGGCCCGCATGGTCGGCCAGATGAAGGAGCCCTACAACGATCAGATGTGAGATCCCTGCCCCTGGCGGACTCCTCGTGCCCTGCCCCCGGCATGCTCATTACGCCCTGCCCGGCCATCCCAGGTTCAGCGCCAGAATTCTTCCAGGTCCGTGGACCGCCGCGAACAGCAGTCCGGCCAGGAACGAAAAATGGTCGACGAAGAAACCGAACTCGGCCTGGTTGCCGGCCCAGTGGCTGGGTCCGTGGAAGGCAAAGGCAAGGAACAGCACATAGGCGGCGGCGACCAGGGCGGCTTGGGTGAAGAAGGCGCCGCTGAGGAAACACAGCACCAGGGCCACCTCCAGGATTGCCGCGCACCATGCCAGGAAGAGCGGGAACGGAAAGCCCGCGGCCGCGATATAGCCCGCCGTGGCCTCCATGCCCAGGAACTTGAAGGTCACCGCCATCAGGAAGACGGCGGCGAAGATCAGGCGGGCGACGAGAAGGGCCGCGGTCTGCCACGGCGATTGTGCGATTTGGGGCGACATGGTTGTTCTCCAGCTTCATCAGCCCCAAGGACGCACCGCCATGTGCCGATCCGACATGCCGGGCGAAAATTTTCACCGGTTCCGGTTTGACGCCCGATGCTATGGCAGCGCACCGCTCGAAGGAAGAAGCAAGACCGCTTACCGGCAGGCACAGCTTTAGAAATTCTTAATGATCCTGAAACTTGTCCGTAACCCTGATCGTGATATTGTTAGCCGGGGCTAATGCACAGCTATGTCTGGTGCACGATATGGGTGGGTGGGTTT